>CAMJWL010000300.1 GCA_946409405.1 uncultured Bacteroidales bacterium | reverse complement strand
ACCTTCGGCTCTGCCTTTGTCGTACTTGTATTGCATTTGTCCGTGGTAACTTACATAGTTATGAAAACTGTCGTCGTACTGCATCTGTTGCGCCGGGGAGAGTGCAGAGTACGAGGCAAGTTCTTCAAGCCGCATAAACAGTGGTATTTCTTTTGTCTTTGTCATAATCAGTATCCATTTGCTTTCGTCTGCAAATGTGGGAATTTTTTTTGGAAATGCAATGATTTTAGGGGGATTTTTTTGCTAATTACAATTTGAAAAACTGTATCATCCTTGTCAAGGCGTGTCCGAAATGTTGCTCACAATATTACGCATATTGTCGTTGAGGGTGTAGAGCGCGTTTTTAAACTGACCGATTTCGTCGTTGCTGCTTGATTGTCTGACTGTGGGGTTTCGATGGATTCGTACATATCGGAAAGTTCGGGCAGCATTTCGTCAAGTTGCGCCTTCTGTTCTATCGCCTTGGTCTTGGCGGCGTAAGAACTTTTGTATCTTGTAACCATCTGATTGATATAGCCTTTGGTCTCTTCAATGATGGGAACAAGGTCTTTTGGGTCGTCGTCGAGCATTGCTTTGAGCGAGTCGCACGTTTGGTACGCCAGACTGAAACTTGCAAGGTCGTCCTCCTCGTCAGCCTCTGCCTCTTTGAGAACGTAATACACAAGGCTCACGTCGGCATCGTTGGACACTTCGTCGATTTCCTCGCTGTATTTGAGTTCCTGCAAATGCTTGTACCTCAAATCCTTAGCCTGAGAATTGATGACCGTAGTGTATGCCAACACTCCCGCTGCCACTATTATCAGCGGCAATATTATCATCACAATCGCTGTAATTGTCTGTGTTTTAAGCGATTTGTCCGTTATGTATGTGCTTTTCTTACTCATTTGCTGACGATTAGTTTTGTTATTTAAATTGACTCTCAAACACAATACCAATGAGCATCACCAAAATCGTTTTTGGTAGGTTTTGGGTGCTACTACTCCACCGTAAACGAATAACTCTTCGGATACTTGACTTCATAACTGAACCTCAGCACACGCTTTTCCTGTGGGGCGAGGGAGAGTTGCCACGTGAGGCGACCCTTCTCGGAGTCAACTGCCGCGCCGCCATTGTTGGTGAGTTCAACCTTGATGTCGGAATATTTTGGCAGCGGATACTGGTCGGTAACTTTGAGGGAAACGGTGGCGGATTTGTTGTTTTTGACAGTTATCTCAAATCCCTTCTGAACTTTCACCGAGGAGCCTATGAACTTCTTGGATGTAAACTCCTTGACGGAAGTGCGGCTTACTGCAATGTCCTTGTCTCTGCCAACTGACACGGACAGCGTATCGGCGGCAAAATCAGGAGCAATTTCACATTCGCCCTGATAAACATTGTCCAAATATACGTATGCGTTGCCTTTCAGGAGCGGATATTGCGAAAAATTCTTCAAATCTGCAAGCAAAAAAACGTCTTGCGAATTGCGCGGCAGTGTGACGTAGCGGTAGTCGGCGTCGATGTGGTAAGTAAGCATCGACACGTCATAGACCTTGCCGTCGCTTGGCACGGTGTAAGGCGTCTCAATCTTAAACTCTGTGGCTGTCTGAATTTTAGAGAGTTGCATCGGGATATTTTTGTCGGGTTCGTCGTAAGTGATTTTGCGCGGGGCGGCGACATAATCTGCATCCTCAGCGTCGCGCATAAACGCCGAATTTCTTGCAGTGCCATAGCCAACCACAACCACTTCGTTGAGTGTCTCCAAGTCCTCCTCCAAAACTATGTGCATATTGTCAGACGGCTTGGCGGTAATATCTTTAAAACCAATGTATTGGAAGGCAAGAGTGTTTTGGATGTTTTTCATCTCTATTTTAAACTTGCCGTCCATATCGGTGATAGTGCCATTTACAGTGCCTGTTTCAATGACGTTGACGCCCGGCAATGGTTCAAAATTTTCGTCGGTTACAACACCATAGATAAGGTTTGAAGTCGGTGGCGCCCAACGTTTGCCAGTGTTTTGCCTACGGACAGGCGGCAGGTACATGGGTTCAAATTCGGGCGCATCGTTGCCGATGGACGGGTCGCCAGTGGAGACCGTAAGCCTGACAGAGTTCCAATCCTCGGTGGACTGTTGCTTGATGTGTGCGCCATACACGAGGTCGAGCGGACGATTGACGGCATCCACCCTTATCTCGTAAAACGGCTCCCAACTTGCGTTGAATATGATGTAACTCACTGTGACAGGCACATTTGAAAGCGCAGCATCCGACTGCAACACGAGTTTGACGCGGCTGTCTTTGCGCTGCAAATCCTTCTGACGGTTTTGCTTTGCCTGCATGAGTTTTGTGATTTCGTCTCTGCACTGTTTGATGCGGTGGTTGATGGCGATGCGTTTGGTGGCAATCTCGCCAAATTCCTTCTTATAAAAATCCGTCATCGCCTTCAATTCGGCTGTTGAAACGCCGTTTTGCTGACCGCCGATGTTTTGGTTGGCGCGGATGAGAGCCTCCTCGTCCTTCAATATGTTCATCTCCGACGTGTAAAACGTTATCGAATCTTGCAGAATTTCTA
>CAMJWL010000299.1 GCA_946409405.1 uncultured Bacteroidales bacterium | reverse complement strand
TCATATTTTTTTAATGCCACACTAATTTTTGTAATCAGCGTCCAAGACCCGACAGTGTAGTTGCCGCTTACAAAATCAAGATAAAGAATCGGATACTTCACCCAATCTTTCTCCCATTGGTAGATTTTGAGCCCCTCAAACAATTCCTTCTTGCCCTCGAAGTATGCGCGCAACGTATTGCACATCAGGCTTTTGCCAAACCTGCGTGGACGGGCGAGAAAATACGACGTTGCCGATGAATGTGTAAGACTATATACATATTCGGTCTTATCAACGTATATGGCATTGCCGAGCCTAAGTTTCTCAAAACTCTGCGTTCCCAATGGGAAACGGTCAAGTACCGGTTTTTCAATTATCTGATCCATAGCATCAATGTTTTTGGTTGCGACAACTATTATAACACCAATTTTCAACCCTTCTTCACCGTCAACTCCTTCCCGTCGAAATCTATCATCGCCTCGCCGCCTTTTTTGAGTTTGCCGAAGAGGATTTCGCGCATCAGTAGGGGAGTGAGGGACGAATTGAGAACGCGGTCAATCTCACGTGCGCCGTATTGCGGCGAAAATCCTTTGTCAAGCAATTCCTTGATGGACGCTTCGGTGAGGTTGAGGGTTATATTTTTGGCTTTCAGGCGGTCGGAGAGTTCGCCGAGTTTCTTTTGGAGGATGAGCGACGCCATTTGCTCGTTGATGTCGTTGAAAAGTACCGTAGCCGAAAGCCTGTTGATAAACTCCGGCTTGAAGGTCTTCTTGACAGCCGTGAGCATCGCGCTGCCCGCCGTGGCACCGTTGAAACCTACCGTAGCCTGATGCGCGTATTGTGCGCCCGCGTTGCTCGTCATAATGAGTATCACGTGGCGGAAGTCTGACTTCTGACCCTTGTTGTCGGTGAGGCTCGCGTAGTCCATTATTTGGAGCAAAATATTATAAATGTCCGAGTGCGCCTTCTCTATCTCGTCGAGAAGGAGGACACAGTTGGGGCTTTTGCGGATGGCATCGGTGAGGAGTCCGCCGTCGTCGTAACCCACATAACCCGCAGGCGAGCCGATGAGTTTTGCAACTGTATGTTTTTCAGTGTATTCGCTCATATCAAAACGCACGAGTTCCACGCCGAGTTCTTTGGCGAGAACTTTGGCAATTTCGGTTTTGCCGACGCCGGTCTGTCCCACAAACAGGAACGATGCGATTGGCTTCTGCATATCGAGAAGTCCCGCCTTTGACATCAATATCGCCTCCGAAATCTGCTTGACAGCCTCATCTTGTCCAAAAATCTTTGCCTTGATGTTGTCGGCGAGTTTGCCAAGACGCATGGTCTCGTCGTCATCGTCGCGGTCGGGAATGTTGGAGAGGTTGCAGATTTTCTGTATCATCTCGCCAATCAATTTCTTGTCTATCCATTGTTTTTCGGATTGCGAGCCGCCTTCGGGTTTCATTATAGGATGAGCTTGACGGTACGCGCCGGTCTCGTCGATGAGGTCGATGGATTTTTCGGGCTGATAACGGTTGGTGATGTACTTGTTGCTCACCTCCACGGCATAGCGCACGAGTTCCTTCTTGTTGCGGTACTTGACGCCATGGAATTTTTCGTACAAAGGCAGGAGTTTTTCGAGGATTAGCGCGGTCTGTTCGGGTGTTGTCTCCTTGATTTCAACGGATTGGAATCGGCGGCTCAACGCCTTGTGGCGCATTATCTGTTGGTTAAACTCTTTGTAACCCGTAGTGCCTATGAACCTCATGTTTGGCATGTCCATGTATTGGAGGAGCATGGAGGCAGCGTCGTTGTCGCCGCCCGCGCCTGTGCCGAGCCCCACGAGGTGGTGGATGTCGTCTATGTAAAAAATGACGCTCTTATGTTTTGACGCGCCTTCCATTATCGCCTTGATGCGGTTTTCGAGGTCGCCACGGTAATTGGCGCCCGCCATGAGTTCGGTGAGGTCGAGTTGATATACTTCGGCTTCGCGCAGATGTTCTGGGGCGTAGGGTTCGATGTCGTCGAAGGCTTTGAGAAGTCCGTAAATCATAGCCGTCTTGCCAACTCCCGGCTCGCCGATGTACAGCACGTTGTGGCGTTCCTTTTTGCAAAGGATGTGGATGGAGCGTTTGATTTCCTCCTCGCGTCCTACGAGCGGGTTGCGGTTTTCGTATGCGCCGTTGATTTTGGTAACGAGTTGCATCCACGGCTCTTGCTGCTCCTGTTGCTGCCCGTTGCCATCTTCGTTCTGCGGCTGTCCTTGTGTGGGGTTAAACATTACCCGTCCGTTGCCGTCGATGGGTATGCGCGTAACTCCTATCTCGATGCCAACTCCGTCGTCGGCATGTTCGATAATCTGCGATATGAGGTCTTCCAACGAGCCTGCAACAATCTTGCCCGCCGCCTGTTTTTTCTTCTTGGCCTTGGCGCGTTGCTCGTTTTTGATGGAGTTGGAATAGAGTTCAAAAATCTTGTCGTTGATGGCCTCCTCCCTGAAAATGGTCTCAAACATTGCGTCGGCGAGTTTTTCAGGCTCAATCTCCGACACCTTCTCCAAGATGTTTTTGATAATGTTGGGTTCGGGGATGTATATAGTTGCCATTATCGCCTCAAACAGACCTATCTCGCTCTTGTTGAGT
>CAMJWL010000298.1 GCA_946409405.1 uncultured Bacteroidales bacterium | reverse complement strand
CAACTACATCAGCCGCGATTTTTCGTATGACGGCACTTACGTAGCCGAGGGTATATATGCCGAGCGCGGTCGCAAGTCCACCTACCACGTGATTGGCTACGACGCCGACGGCTACACACGCTCCGACGGCAACAACGCTTTCGCCGCATTGAATTACAAGTTTGCGAGCGTAGTACGCGATTACAAGGTCAACGATTACGAATCGGGCAAAAACCACTTCGACCAAGTGTGCGGATTTGACATTGTGAGGTATCAGTTTAATGTACTCAACAGTTACACCCTCACCGACTTCGACTTCACTATCGAAAGTGAAACTTCAACTGAATATGTGATTAATTTCCGTTGCAACAAGCCCCGCCTTGTCAACACCGGCGCGTGGTCGCCGAGCGCGTACAGCGGCACGATTACCGTCAACAAAGCCGACCAAGCCATCACCGCCGCAAAATACACGGTGGAATTGAGTGGATATTCGGATCTTGGATTGACGTTAAAAAATAATGACGGCAAACCCACCAAAATCACCGCCGATGTCAAGTACGCCAAATTTCAAGGCAAATACGCAGTCAAGAGCATTGAGACCAAGACCACGGCGGGCGGTACGGATGTTTACAAAGACAGTTTTACGGTCAATACGGTGGAGCAGAGGTCGCCTAAGAAGGTGAGCGGCAAAGTTTTTTATGCAAGATAGTTTTTTTTGATTGCTAAATTTTGTAATTTTGCCGTGCCAACCGCAAGAAACGGTATCCAAATTTACTAAAATGAAGCGTACTGTATTGGAGATGCTCAAAACTGCATCTCAGGAATATAAGGACAACAATTATGTATCCGACAAGACTGACGAAGGATGGGAGAGCCTCACTTTCAGTCAGGTGGACGCGGTGTCGTCTAACCTCGCGATAGGTCTTATCAAAGAAGGCCTGCATCCGGTTGACAAGGTCGGAATCGTGTCGGAGGGGCGTTCTGCGTGGATTGTGTCGGAATTTGCGATACTCAAAGCCCGCGCCGTCGCCGTGCCGCTTAGTGTCAAATTGCAACCGGAGGAGATTGCCTTCCGCTTGTTGCACTCCGAGAGCAGATTCTTGGTGGTTTCCAAAAACTGTATCCAAAAGATTATCTCCATCGCCGACCGTCTCAACGAGGCAGGTGTCAAAATCGTTTATCTCGACAAGCCCGACAACGAAACCGACGATTACAAGAAGTCGCTGCCGCAGTTTTTCTTCTACGACGACCTTGTGATGTTTGGGCAGAAACACAATTCCGAATACATCAACCTCTTGCAAGAGAGAATGTCGCAGGTGGCGGAGGACGACTTGGTGGCTATTAGTTACACGTCAGGAACGGCGGGCAACCCCAAGGGCGTTATGCTCACGCACCTCAATTATTGGTCCAACTCCCACGACGCAGTACAGCATTTCAGGCTCGAAAATTTCTTGCGTCTCTTCGTGGTGCTGCCCATAGACCACGCCTTCGCGCACACCGTGGGCATATATTGCGGCGTGCTGTGCGGATTGTCGTTGTATTTTGTGGATTCGAGGGGCGGACTTCGCAATCAGTTGAAAAACATTGTACCAAATATTAAAGACTGCCAACCTGAATTTATGCTCAGCGTGCCGGCTCTGATGAGCAATTTTATGCGCAAGATTCAGGATTCGGTTGCCAAGCAGGGCAAGATGGCGGATTGGTTGTTCAGAAAAGGCATCAAGAACGGCGTTCTCTATTTTGGTGACGGACTCCAAAAGCCGAAACTCACCCGCCGGCTGTTCCGTTATCCTATGTACAGACTCGCCGAAAAAATGGTCTTCACAAAAGTGAGGAAAGTTTTTGGCGACAGTTTCAGGTTCTTCATCTGCGGTGGCGCGATGTTGGAGATTAAGCAGCAACAATTTTTCAACTGCATTGGCGCACCCGTAATGCAGGGCTACGGTCTCTCGGAAGCGTCGCCCGTAGTCAGTGTCAACCAACGTCATTACCATCGTTTTGGCTCGTCGGGCAGGGTGCTTGCGGGTTTCGACTGCAAAATCCTCGACCACGACGGCAAGGAGTTGCCGCCAAACACCAAGGGACTCGTTACTCTTCGTGGGTTGAGCGTGATGAAGGGTTATTACAAAAATCCCGACGCCACCGCCGATGCCATCCACGACGGCTGCCTCAATACCGGCGATATGGGTTATCTCGATCAAGACGGATTTCTGTATGTTACGGGTAGGGAGAAGGCGTTGCTCATCAGCAGCGACGGCGAAAAATATTCGCCCGAGGAGATTGAGGATGCCATCGTCAATTGTTCCGATTTTGTGATTCAGTGTGTCCTCTACAACGACCACAGCAAATACACTACGGCGTTAATTACTCTCGACCGCGACCGTCTGAAAAAATACGCGGAGGAGCACGGCATTACCTCGATGGAGAAGTTGCTCGACATGGTAAGGAAGTCGTTCCTTGCCTTTGAGAGCGATTTCAACTACAAAAATATGTTCCCCAAGCAGTGGATTCCGTCGGTGTTCCACATTGTCGGCGAGCCATTCTCTGAGGCCAACGGTATGGTAAATTCCACGATGAAGATAATCAGGTTCAAGGTCTTGGGCAAATACAAGGACGTCCTGACCCGAATGACTACGGTGGAAGGCAAGGCAGAGAACGAACAGGAGAATTTGAAGACGTTGGCGGGGATGGTAGG
>CAMJWL010000297.1 GCA_946409405.1 uncultured Bacteroidales bacterium | reverse complement strand
AATCGCCTAATTTTTCAAAACGAAGACGGCTGTGATGAATTTCACGGCCGTCTTTGTTTGTTGTTGGTGTGTCTACAAATTATGCGCTGACCGTCAATTATTTTTTGTTATTTTTTTGCAAATGTAAGGTCATTTTTATTATCTTTGCACAATCGCAAAACCAAACAAATTCAATCAACTATGCAGAGTAGCGAACTTATCCGTTTTGACTACGCGATGAAAAAACTTCTGAGAAACAAGGCCAACTTCGGCGTGTTGGAAGGGTTCATCGAGGTAATTTTGGGGAAAAAATGCAAGATACAGGCCATTCTCGAAAGCGAGGGCAACCAAGATACTTCCGAAGAGAAGTTCAACCGTGTTGACATCAAGGCGCAGGACGAGGACGGCGAAATCTTTGTTGTGGAAGTGCAGACCTCGCGTTATACGTACTTCCTTGAAAGGATATTGTTTGGTGTGTCCAATGCAGTTACCGAGCAAGTAAGGCAAGGCGAAGATTACGACCGCATCAAGAAGGTGTATTCCATAGCCATAGTCTATTATGACTTTGGCGAGGGCAGCGATTATATCTACCGTGGCACTACGGAGTTTCGCGGCGTGAGGACGGGCGACATTCTACGTGTCTCCCGCAAGGAAGAACTCACCGAGGAGGAACTCGCCAAGGAACAGGAAAAAGATGAATTAAAACGCCGCAAGTACAAACTTAAAAAACAGACTGTCGGCGATTTGTTCCCTGAATTTACATTATTGAGAATCAACGCTTTCCGTCCGTCTATTGCAAACGCTTTGGAAGAATGGATGACATTTCTCAAAGACAACAGCATCAAGGATGACACATCTGTCCCCGGTCTTGTGGAGGCAAAAGAAGTTTTGAAACGCTCTAATATGACTGAGGCTGAGCGAGCCATTTATCTCCGCCACATTGAGGCAATGCGCAACGAAAAGAGCGCGACCGATTATTCGTATGCGTCGGGCAAAGTGGATGGACGTGCCGAAGGTATTGCCGAAGGTGCAAAACAACAAGCCATAGCCACCGCCCGCAAGATGCTTTCAAAAGGCTTCTCCATCGACGAAATCAGCGAAATGACAGGTCTTGCGCCAGACGAAATTACCGCTTTGTAAAACTTAATCGGAATTGTTTCTATTCAATCACCGAGGATGAATCAACGACAATTTGCGGCGTCTAATAATGCCGTCGCTACCGCTTGAAGAATCCGAGAATATCCACAAGGTTCTCGGATTGTTGTTTGAGGGTGTCGGAGTTGGACGCCACTTCTTCCGAGATGGAGGCAAATTGCTGCGTAGTCATGTTAAAACGCTGTATCGCGCTGTTTATCTGGTCGCTGCCGGTGGCCTGTTCGTTGCAGGAGGCGGCGATTTCGCGCACCAGGGTAGTGGTGTGTTCTATGTCGGGCAGCACCTTGGAGAACGCCGCGCCCGATTGCTGCGCTATGTCCTGCCCCTCGCTGCTTACCGTGTCTATCTCCTTGGCGGCTACGGCGCAACGCTCGGCGAGTTTCCTCACTTCGGCAGCCACCACCGCAAAACCTTTGCCGTTTTCGCCCGCACGTGCAGCCTCCACGGCGGCGTTGAGCGCGAGGATGTTGGTCTGGAAGGCAATCTCGTCGATGATGGAAATCTTTTGAGCAATTTCGTTCATCGCCCTTACAGCATTGTGTGATGTCTTGCTGTAATTCTCTATGGTGGAGGCGGTGTTGCCGGCTATTCGCTCGGTTTCGCGGGCGTTGTCGGCGTTCTGTTGGATGGAAGCCGACATTTCCTGTATTGAAGCCGACACCTCCTCTGCCGAACTTGCTTGGTCGTTGGCGGAGTTGCTCATCTGTATGCTTGTAAAGTTCATCTGTTGGCTCGTGTTGGCTATTTCGTCCGCGCTCTGTTGGATGGAGTTAAGGATGTTGCGGAGGTTGTTGGTGAGGTCGAAGATGGCGTTGTTGAGAGTGCCCACTTCGTCCTTGTTTTCCGAATATTGGAGGTTGATATCGAGGTGACCTTCCGAAAGCCGCCGTGCGTTTTCGATGCCGTCTTTGAGCGGCTTGATGGTGCGGGCTGTGAAGTCTTTGAACGCCACAAAAAACATAAATGCGGCTATTATGATGCCCACTATTATATTTGTGCGGCACGACGACGATGTTACGGCAAGTTGACCGGACGTCTTTTTGATAACAACGGCGGCTGAGGTCTGCAATTTGGCGGCGGCGTGGGATATGGTTTCGCGGCAGTCGGCGGCTTTTGCAGCGTCCACGTTGTCGGCGGCGTTGACGTCTATCACCATCTGGTCTGCCGCCTGCATGATGTCTATGTAGTCTTCGGTGAGTTTTTCTGCGTAACTATTTACAGAGCCTATCTTTACATATACCAATGCCAATACTATCACTAACGGTATCACTATCAGCGATATGCCCAACGCTACACGTCCTGTGAGCGAGGCCTTATTGAGTTGATTGTTGAATATTGCCATATTATTGCCTGATGATTATTTTCGTTTAATATTGTTTTGCAAAAATAACACCGTTTTTGTTACCTGCAAATTTTTTGTTCGATTATTTACATTTTTTTTCAATAATTAATATTTGACCGTGCGATCTCCCTTAAAAATCCAACCCCAGCGAGAAGTAGAACTGACGGGGCAGTACCACGTGTCCTTCTATGCCCCAAGCCCAGTCGAAGCGGAGAAAATAGCCGAGGAGCGAAGTCCTCAATCCAAAACCATAGCCAGCCACCACTGAGGGCCTTTCTACGTC
>CAMJWL010000296.1 GCA_946409405.1 uncultured Bacteroidales bacterium | reverse complement strand
CTGTCCGTAATATTCGGGGCGGTGGATAAAACAAACAATGTCGGCATCCTGCTCTATCGCACCCGAATCGCGGAGGTCGTTGAGTTGCGGACGGAGACTGCCGCCACGCGCCACAGTATTACGGCTCAACTGCGAGAGCGCGATAATTGGCACGTTGAGTTCCTTTGCCAACTGCTTGATGCCGCGAGAGATAGTGGAAACCTCCTGTTCGCGGTTGCCACGGACGCTTTCTGGACCGGTCATCAGTTGCAGGTAGTCTATCATCACAATGCCGATGTTGTGCTGCAACTTCATGCGGATGCACTTGGAACGCAATTCAAAAAGCGAAATAGCGGCGGTGTCGTCGATATATAGAGGCGCATCTTGAAGATTCTTGATTTTTGTATCGAGTTGAATCCACTCAGTATCAGAGAGTTTGCCAGTGCGGATTTTTTCGCTGCCAAGTTCGGTTTCCGATGCAATGATACGATTGATAAGTTGCACCGCCGACATTTCCAACGAGAAAATCAGGACGGGGACTTTGTGGTTTACGGTCATATTCCTCGCCATCGAAAGGATAAACGCCGTCTTGCCCATCGCAGGACGCGCCGCCACTACCACCATGTCGCTGTTTTGCCAACCCTGCGTTACCCTGTCAAGCGACGTAAAGCCCGACGGCACGCCCGACAGACCGTCAGTGCGCTTGGAAGCCTCATCAATATGCTCCAAAGCCTCCTTCAACACCTCGTTCATGCTCTTGGTCTGCGTCTTGATATTGCCGTTGGCGAGGTCGAAGATGGATTTTTCGGAAAATTGAAGCAAATCGTCCACGTCGCTCGTGGGGTCATACGACTTGTCTTCAATCTCGGTGGATATTTTGATTAACTGCCGTTGGATGTACTTCTGCTGCAAAATCCTCGCGTGAAACTCCAAGTGCGCGGCGGAACCCACTTTTTCTGTGAGCGACGCTACATAATACGCGCCGCCAACGTCTTCGAGAGTGCCGTTTTTGGAGAGTTGCTCTACCACGGTGTACATGTCCACAGGCTGCTGCGCCGTGGAAAGTTGGAGAATCGCCTCAAAAATCTTGGAGTTGGCCTCCTTATAAAAACTATCCTTAGACAGAATGTTTAAGACGTCGATTTCCGCGCCCTCTTCGAGCATCATCGCGCCAAGCACCACCTCTTCGAGGGCGATGTCGTGCGGTGGTACACGTCCGTATGTGTCGTTTACCTGTACCGACATACGCGCCTCTTTGCCGCGTCCTCCATTTTTGTTCGACTCGGTATATGATAATGTAGATGGCATTTCAATTGTCTGAGTTTAAGAATGTTAACTACTCGCTGTAAACACCCATCTGGCAGAATTTTTCGATGCGCTTATTCATGAGCGTTTCGATGGGAATCTGCTGCAATTCGGCGATGTTGTCGAGAATGGTCTTCTTCACAATGGCGTACATCTCGGTAGGGTTGGTGTGCGCCCCGCCAATAGGTTCGGGTATGATGCCGTCTATCAACTTATTGGCATACATATCCTTAGCGGTGAGTTTGAGGGCGGAAGCCGCCTCGCGTTTGAAGTCCCAACTACGCCACAAGATGCTCGAACAACTCTCCGGCGCGATGACCGAATACCAGGTGTTTTCGAGCATGAAAACCTTGTCGCCAACGCCGATGCCTATTGCGCCACCCGACGCACCCTCGCCTATCACGATGCAGATTATCGGGGTCTTGATGCGGAACATTTCGTAAATATTCCTCGCAATCGCCTCAGCCTGACCGCGTTCCTCAGCCTCGCTGCCCGGATATGCGCCGGGAGTGTCGATGAGGGTAACGATGGGCTTTTGGAATTTTTCTGCCATCCTCATCAGCCTCAATGCCTTGCGGTAGCCTTCGGGGTTTGCCATACCAAAATTGCGGTATTGGCGGAGTTTGGTGTTTTCGCCCTTCTGCTGACCTACAAACATGATAGATTGCTCCCCTATCTTACCCCAGCCGCCTACCATCGCGGTATCGTCCTTGACGTTGCGGTCGCCGTGGAGTTCGATGAAGTCGTCGCAAATATTGCGTATGTAGCCCAATGTATAGGGACGCTCTGGATGCCTCGACACTTGGACGCGCTGCCACGGCGTGAGATTGTCGTAGATGTCCTTGCGAGTGCTTAATATCTTGGCTTTGAGGTCGTTGATGGTGTTTGCCACGTCAACGCTGCCCGCCCGCTGTATCTCCTCCGCTTTGGCGAGTTGCTCCTCAAGTTCCTGTATTGGCTGTTCAAATTCAAGTAGTTGCATGTCTGTATAATGTTTTGCTTTGATGCGGCAAAGTTAATAAAAAACATTGACATTGCTAACACTCTTGCACGAATTATTTGCTGCGGGGGATTATTTAGTTGCATCAGCCGCCTTGCTCGTCGGCAGACTGAACACCATAACGAGGTTATTGAGTTCGTCCTGATGTTGATCCTCAAGACCATTATAGTCTTTGGCAAATATATCTATATACTCGCGATAATATATTCAAGATCCGCCGCCATGTGGGTAATCTTCATAAAATTTACCCTTGCACCTCCGCCCACGCCAATGCTCCATGTATTAGACCGCACGGCTTTTGATTTGCCCCTCTGTGCTGATGCGCCAATCGCCATCAGCATAGAGAGCACAAACACAAAATATTGAACCAGTTTCATATTTATCAATTAAAATCCCATTGGACCTTTCTTCGCCGTCTCCTGCTCGTTGACTTCTATCCAGCGGCTCCAGAGCGTCGCCTTGTCAAACTGCAACTGCTTGTAAGTAGCGTCGAAAGTGCTGCCCCACTT
>CAMJWL010000295.1 GCA_946409405.1 uncultured Bacteroidales bacterium | reverse complement strand
CGCCAACCTGGACAAGGCGTTGGAACTTTTTATCGCACTCCACGACACCGCAAACACCACATACACATACCTTGCGATAGGAAATGTAAACATAGATCTCAATTTTCACGAAACCGCCAAGGAATATTACCTCAAAGCGTTGCGACTCGACTCCATCTGCGGCAACCTCCTCGACATGGCATACGACTACCAGACCATCGGCTTCATGGAAAAGGAAAAAGGCAACGCCAAAGACGCAATCATGTACCTCAACCAGGCATCGAACATATTCGACACCATCCCCACCAACGACCAATATTACCTCCAAGCCAAATACGTGGCATACCTCTATCTTGCAGACACATACATAGACCTCGCCATCAAGGACAACGACACCGCATACGCCCGCCGCGGCCTCGACAACATCAAGAAAATTGGCAATTATTTCCTCAACAACAGCGACAACAGCAACCAGTTTTCGATGCTGCAAAATTACGCGCGCTATCTCTCGTTTATGGGCAAAAACAAGGAGGCTTTGGACGTGCTTACGGAGTGCCAGCAATATCTTGAAAAAGACCAGCGGGACATCACACTGTCCTTCTATTACGAATATCTTACCGACGTATATAAAAAACTCGGCGACTACCGCAACGCGCTCGAAGCGTCAGAAAAAATGCACGCATACAAAGCATCCGCCATCAACGACAGCACGATGAACCTGGTGGCAAAATTTGAGGCGCAGCAGGCTGTCAAAATCCACAAGGCGGAGACCGCCGCCAAGCAACGACAGATGCAAATCATAATATTCTCGCTGATTGGAGGCCTGATACCGACCACGCTACTCGTAATCATCATCGTCAAAAACCTCAATATCAAGCGCAAAGCAAACGAAATACTCACCTTAAAAAACAACCTCCTCGACCAACAAAAATCCGAAATTGAGGCGCAGCGCGACGAAATCCTCAACCAGAAAGACGAAATAGAAACACAGAAAGAACTCGTCTCCGAGCAATTTAAAAAGGTGAACAGCGTAAACCGAAAACTATTCAGCAGCATCAACTACGCCAAGCGAATACAGACCGCCGCAATCTCGCCACAATCGGAGGTGGACGCACTGTTTCCCGAAAACTTCGTATATTACCGCCCCCGCGACATCGTAAGCGGCGATTATTACCACGTAGCACGTTGCGGCAGATACCGCGTGATGATCACTGCCGACTGCACCGGACATGGCATCCCCGGCGGCTTCCTCTCGATGCTCGGCATATCGGCGTTAAAGGAATATTGCGTCACGGAAGACGACGCCGCCAACCCAGGCACCATCCTCGACCGCATGAGGACTTTCATCAAGGCGACATTAGTATCCAGCACCGAAACTATAGACGACGGCATGGACATGACTATTTGCTCATACGACTTCGACGCAATGGAAATGCGCTACGCCACCGCCAACCAATCGGCAATACTGATAAGGAACGGAGAAGCCACACAACTCAACGGCGACCGCATGCCCGTAGGACGCTACGTGGCGGAAAAAGCCAACTTCCAGACCCACATCCTGCCCATACAGAAAGGCGACATCATATACACATTCTCCGACGGCATCCAAGACCAGATTGGCGGCGACACAACAGTGATGTTCGGACGCAAATTCCTGATGAAAAACCTCCTCACCTTCCTCTCTGCCAACTACACCAAACCACTCGCCACCCAACGCGACCTCCTCGACCAGACAATAACCGACTGGCGCGGCGAACGCCCACAGGTGGACGACATGACGCTCATTGGCATCAAGGTGTAAAAACAGCCCCGCGCATAATAACCCGTCAGATTACCACGTTATACTATTATTAAATTGAACAAAAATCACAAAAGATGAAAAAGATATTCTTAGCAATGGCCATCGCGCTGATGACCTCCCTCACCGGCTTTGCTCAGGAAACCTACACATGGAACAAAGCAAATGTCCAACTCACCGTATTTAACGGCATGAAAGTGCTTCAAAACGACGACGAAATGTTCATGGTGGGCAACGACAACGCCCGCATCGAAATACACGCCATCAATCAAAACCTCAACGATCTCTCAGAAGACGAAGTGGCTGGCATATTGATAAGCATCGCCGACAACCTCAACATCGACCTCTCACAGATTGGGAAAGACGTGTTTGAATGTGTCAACGGCGATGGTATCTTTATCATTGCCCCGCACAAAACAGACGCTAACACATTGGGGCTGATAGCATTTGCAGGCAGCAAGACATCCGACAACCGCGTAGTATGCGTAGCGGGACTCCTCACCGCAGACCAAGCCGAGAATGTCGGCATGATTCTCGGTGGCATCAACTTCCTCAAATAATAGAAACGCACAACACACAATACCAAAACACGAAAAACTTGGCGTCCAGACGATTCCAATGTTTTTCGTGCTTTGTGTTTTTTTAATATTCGTATTTTATTAATTAGCAACAATCACTTACAGCACCTTCCCCATAAAATACCTAATCTGCGGCCTCCACCAGCACCAATCGTGTGCCACGTCGTAGCCCCAATAATCGAACCACGCGGGTACGCCGTGATTGCAGAGGATGGCGTCGAGACGGCGTGTGGAGGCGAGGAGGTCTTCCTCCCAATTGCCCTGACCGCAGCAAACTATGATGCGGCGTTTGCGGTACTCGTCCCAATAATAATGGTCGCGGGGCATCCAAGTGAGATAGTCTTCGGGCGAATTGGTGTAAACAAGTTCGTCGGAATAGTCGCCGAAGAAATAACTTGCGTGATACAGTCCGCTCTGCGCAATCAACGTATCGAAAATGTCG
>CAMJWL010000294.1 GCA_946409405.1 uncultured Bacteroidales bacterium | reverse complement strand
AAAAATTTTCGGCTATTTTAATAGGCGGGCGAGCCGCCCGCACTCCATTGGGTTATTTCAACGCCTTCAATGCCTTGACGTCGTTGTCTGAGGCGGGGACGAGGCTTACTGCGAAGCCGCCGCCAATGACGGTTTTGAGGGTGAGGGCGGATTTGTTGGTTACGATGCCTTTTTTGATGGTGTATTTTTGCGGATTGGTCTTGTAATTGGCGTCGGGCGCATCACAATACACTGTGGCTACGTATTTGCGGTTGGCATCGAGGAAGTCAAATTTGAGGTTGCAAACGTGAGCCTCCTTGCCGGTCTTGCCGCCAACGAACCAACGGTCGGAATTTTTGTCCTTCCTCGCGATGGTGATGTAGCGCATCGGGTTGGCTTCCAAGTAGATAGATTTTTGCCAATCAACAGCCACATCCTTGATGAATTGGAATGCATCCATAAAACGCTCGTAATTTTCGGGCAGGTCGGCAGCCATTTGGAGCGGCGAATACATTGTTACGTACAATGCCAACTGACCGGCGATGGTGCTGTTGCAGTGGCTGTCGTTGTCGGGATTGAGTTTGGAAATGTCCATCTCAAAAATACCCGGCGTGTAGTCCATCGGACCGCCTTGAAGCCTCGTAAAAGGCAGAATGCAGGTGTGTTCGGGATTGTTGCCGCCAAAAGCCTCGTATTCTGTACCGGCTGCGGATTCGTTGCCGATGAGGTTGGGGTAGGTGCGGCAGAGACCCGTGGGGCGCACTGCCTCGTGTCCATTGACGCAAATGTGGTACTCGGCGGCCTTTTTGATGTTGTAATTATAATGATTGACAAGCCATTGACCGTAATGATGCTCGCCACGCGGTACAATGTTGCCCACGTAGCCGGTCTTGACAGCGTCGTAACCATAATGGCGCATCAATTTGAACGCCGTATCCATATTGCGCTCGTAATTGCGTATGGATGAGGATGTTTCGTGGTGCATTATCAACTTGATGCCCTTGCTGTGTGCGTAGTCGTTGAGAGCCTTGATGTCGAAGTCGGGGTAGGGCGTCACAAAGTCAAAAACCTTGTCCTTGCCAAAACCAAACCAATCTTCCCAACCGATGTTCCAACCTTCCACAAGGATGGCGTCGAATCCGTGGCGGGCGGCAAAGTCGATGTATTTCCTTACATTTTTGTTGTTGGCGCCGTGCTGACCGTGAGGCTTTGCCTTTGAATAGTCGTCGTAACCCAATTTGACACTCGGGAAGTCGTTGGTGTAACTCCATTGGCTCTTGCCTGTAATCATTTCCCACCAAACGCCCATATATTTGACGGGCTTAATCCACGAAACGTCAGCGATTTTGCAGGGTTCGTTGAGATTGAGCGTGAGGCGCGATGCGAGGATGTCGCGGGCGTCGGCTGTAACGGTGATTGTGCGCCAAGGAGTGTTGCAGGGTGTCTGCATATACGCCATATTGCCGGTGGCGTCGGGGGTGAGGTGCGAGCGGAAGAGGTTGTTTTTCTCGTCATAATTGAGGCTCATGCAGGAATAATCCACGAGAGCCGCCTCGTGAAGGCTCATATACACGCCATCGTCGGTGCGGATGAGCATCGGGGTCTGTACGCCTGTGGGGGAGAAGAATGTCTGCGAAGCGTTGTCGCGGGTGGAGGCGTCAAAGAGGCTGCGAATCTGCGAAAAACGGCTTTCGGTGTATTGATATTCCTGCGAGTCGTAGTCGCCCGGAATCCACCACGCGGTATGGTCGCCGGTCATCTTAAACTCGGTGCGTTCTTCCTTGATTACGAAGTAGTTGATGCCGTTTTTGCGCTCAAATTCGTAGCGGAAGCCCAATCCGTCGTCAAAAAGGCGGAATCTTACTGTAAATTCCTTGTTGGTCTGCTGCTGCAAGAATGTTACCGCCATTTCGTTGTAACTGCTCTTAATCTCAGACTCTTCGCCCCATACAGGACGCCAAGTCTCGGAGAAGTTGGAGGGTTTTTCGGCGGTGATTTTGAAGCCGGTGGTCAGGTCAACATCCTTGTCGTTGACGTCCTCCTTGTAGGTGAAGTCGCGGTGAGTGTTGGGCGTGAGGATAAAACCGAGGTGCGACTTCTCTATGACGGTCTTGCCATTGAAACTAAGCGTGTAATACGGCTGTCCGTTGTCAACGCCGTAGTCGCATTGGAGGTTGCCTGACGGGCTTTTGAGTTGCGCGGAGGCACTGCCTATCGCAGCCGCCGCAATGATTGTTGCTATTAGCGTTTTGATATTCATGATGGTAGGTGTTTAGATTTTTTTTACGCCGCTAAGGTAGGCAATAATTTCGCAGACGCGGATATTTTGTGCGCTAATTCGTGTGTAAAAAATATGCAAACGGTTGCGGGGAATATTGTTTTACAATGGATACAAACACAAAAAACGCGATTATTATCTATGGATAGGATAATAATCGCGTTTTTATATAAAATACTGAGAATCTGGTTATTTCACAACGCCTTTCTCAAGGTATTCGGCGAGGTTGGCGTGCTTGGTTTATTCCAAATATTTCTTGTCATTGTCCTCAAACCAATCCTTAATGGCTTCTTCAAAAGTCCATTTGAACTCGAAACTGCTCTCTTTAATCTTTTTACCGTATATATTGGTGGTGATTTGGAGTTTCTTGACGCGGGCAAGACAGATGTCCATCGGGCTGCCTATTTATTGCCGGTTCCTCTTTACATTTATCCCGTGTCTTCGAAAATATGTAAACAAACTCTTTAAATGATACAATGTGGTTTTGCCAAGATGTCGGCTACTGTGCAAATGATTGTGAATCAATTTTGCATCGGGATAAT
>CAMJWL010000293.1 GCA_946409405.1 uncultured Bacteroidales bacterium | reverse complement strand
CACGAGGCGAGAAGAAGGGCGAGGATGGTTAGGGGTAATAGGGTTCTATTCATAATAATAGTAACAGTTTATGTTGTGATTACTCGTCGGGATTGAGGATTTCGCCGTCGGCGGTCCAGTCTTGCTGCCAGTCGTTGATGTCGTTGCCAGTAAGATGGATGTACGGACTGAGTTTTTCGTAGTCGAGCTTCAGCTCGTAATATCTTCCCAATTCCATCTGTTCGTCAGAAAGCCAGAAAGGATCACATTCCTGGGCGTGGAGCTTCATAGAACCGATGTTGGCAGCCGCCTCCACAGAGAAAACGGGGCTCAGTTCGTAGCCGCCAAAAATTCCGACCGTGCCGCCGAGTTTGTTTTTATCGTCGGTGATGCTCCTAAACGTGCATTGACCGAGTTCTGTGCCGCCAGATGCACCAAAGTACCAATGATTCTGCTTTGTAGTATTCTGGGAATAAGCGACATTGAAAAGAATTACAAAAAGTAAAGTTAAGAGGATATTTTTACCCCCCCCTTGTACATTATGTAAAATTCGATTTACCTTCTGTTTTTTCATACTATATGTATTTTGATGAGGTGTTTTTTAACAAGAACGAAAAATTTGACAAAAGGTTTCAAAAAATATAAAAAATCTACAAATTTAACACGTCAGTTTCTCTCCACCACGCAGTTTCCAATACACCAAGCCGGATATTGCTCTCTGTGGGCGGTGATACCGAAAGTCCTGAAAAAGAATCGATTCTAATCTCGCCGCTCTGTTCCGAATAGAAACATTCGGTATGAACCTTGCAGGGTACTGTTTTTGACATCTGCTCCGCAAATCTTGCAAGCAATTGTCGGTCATTGCAAAGATGCGACACATAATCGCCAAAATCGTAAAAAACTGGCGTCTTGTAGCCGTCGAGCCTCTGCACACCGTCCAAAATATCGGCGTCGAAATCGACAGTAAGATTGACCTCCTTCATGATTGCGGCAAGCGAATCGAGCTCAGTACATTTGGTGACGGAGATAGTGCCGCACGGCGTGTCGTAACTTCCATAATACTCGCAAAAGGCGCGGCAAAATCCGTCGTAATCGGGCTCCGAACCGAGATATTTGGCGCAATGCTGATACGGGATGCCTTTAATCATTATCTCCGTAGGGCAGCCGATGATGTAATCCGCCGCATTGCGCAGGGAGTAAACAGTCTCAACATTTGACATAAAACAACCGTCAAACAATATGTATTGCATTTTAAGGCCGGCATTTTGGATGGCGTAAGCAATGTTTTCGACGCCGGTCTTGGTGTTGTAACCGCCAAAAGATTTCGATAGATTTTTCACGTCGGCTGGCACCCACGCCGTACCATGTCCGCCCGCTACGAGCGAATATTTGTCGGCAGGTGCGGTCTTGATAATGTCTGAGAGCATTTGCGAGATGTCCGCGCTCGTGGTGAAATCGGGATTGTCGTAATGGAACAATGTATCGCGCTTATTGTCTCGGAGTTCAATGACGTCGGCGCGGTCTTTCGTTGACGATATGCAGACGATAAGCCTTTCATTACGGAACGCACCATTCAAGACGGCGGCTTCAATGTCGCTTATATTGCGCCTGAAATACGAAGTCATATCCGCCGAATACGGGAAAAAGAAAATAACAGTTTGAGTGTTGATGCGATCTGGCTCGTCATCGTTCTTGTGGCACGAAAGCAATAAGGACACCACGCAAACAACAATAACCAACCTCAATATGAGCCGACTTGTTTTCATAATTAAAAATGCCTGTAATGTCTGCCAGCAATCTCAAAACAAATACCTAAGGAGACACTTACAGATTGATTTTTGATTTTGCGTTCCTTGCGGTTGGAGATGTTGGCGAGGCCGGATTCGTATGTCACTTCCAATACAAATTTGGCGTCGCTGACGCCGATTTCTGTGCCAAGCGCGACACGGGTGCCGAAGTCCATCGGCTTGTAATACTTCTTGAAAGTCCACGAGTGCGATTGGTCGAGCAGGTCGCCGCTCTTGACGTCAGAGGACGTGGCAAAGCTCCAATAGATTCCCACGCCCACATACACCGGCACGTAGGGGGCGTAGTAGCGGACGTTGGGCGCGAGTTTGAAGTAACTGATGTCGGAATTGAACTCCATATCGTTGCCCTTGCCGTCGAAATCCTCCATCATATACTTTTCGCCCTGCAATGCATAATAGCCCTCAGCCACGGCACGCAGCGACGCATCCATGAAATTCCACATAAACGAGCCGCCCACCACCAGCCCCGGCTTGTAGTCCATGATGGTCTTGGCGTCGCCGGCACCGTTGTTGCGGGTGCTTGTGGCTATCACACCGCCCTTAAATTCCAACGAATGTTTCTGGGCATAGGCGGAGATGACGTTGCATACCATCAACGCCAGTACCGCCAATACTTTCATATTTGCCACTGCAAATGCCTTTATATTAATCCTGTCTTTTCGCATATTCTTATAGCTTCCATTGCGGGTTGTACGTCGTGAACCCTTAATATGTTTGCGCCCTTGGTGAGGGCTATTGTATTCAATACGGTGGTGCCATTGAGCGCAGTGTCGGGCGCACCGCCTATCAGCTTGTATATCATCGACTTCCTCGAAATACCCACCAATATCGGCAGTCCAAAGACCTTAAATTCGTCGAGCCTGTTCATCAGCTCGTAATTTTGATCCAAATCCTTGGCAAATCCAAATCCCGGGTCGATGATTATATCGTTGACGCCTAATAGTTTGAGCCGCTCAACACGCTCGGCGAAAAACTTGATGATTTCGTCCATCATATTGTCATAATGACAAAATTGCTGCA
>CAMJWL010000292.1 GCA_946409405.1 uncultured Bacteroidales bacterium | reverse complement strand
TCAGGGGTACAAAGTTTATGTTCTTGTTCTACGCCTTGTGCTTGCTGTCAATTTTCTTCAAATATCGTCGGCAAAATTTTCGTTTGCCTTAGTGGATTTTCTTATCCTTTTGACACTGCAAAGTTACGGGTTTTTCGTATCATCTTCCAAATTTTTTCTGTTAACTTTTCGTTAAGAGTGGAACATTTTTGGCATGTCGCTTTGCAATGCCGCCAAACAACATTTTTGGATGTTTTTTGGCGCAAAAAAAGTTTGTTTTTGCAGTTTCGTGAATCTCTGCGCATTAAATAATTATTAACAAAAGATTCCGCAAATTAAATTTTTATGTTTTGAATATTCTTTGTAAGTTAGCCGTCGCAAAAAAACGATGAATTATGAACATTCAAAAAGAACCTTATATGACATTCAGGGTGGGCGGCAGGATGTGCGCCGTGCCCGTTACAAACGTCATCGAAGTGGCGGAGTCCGACTCCATCAACCCGCTGCCCGGTGCGCCCGCATACGTGGTGGGCATCAAGAAGTTCAGGCAGGAAATCGTGCCGATAATCGACACCGTGCAACGCCTGTCGATACCCACAATGCCAAGCAAAGACGTGCCAAACAAGTATGCAGTGATGTTTGAAATCAACACGCATGGCGGCATCAGGAAGTTTGGCGCGTTGGTTGACAAGGTGGTCAACGTGGTGGATGTAAGCAATTCAGACATCAAGACCATCAACAATTCGGACGACACGCTATCCGGCGCGGCGTTTGTGAAGGGCATCCTGACCACGGACGACGGACACTTTATATATATGCTGACGCCCGAAAACTTTTTTAGCAATCAGGACCTCCAAAGAATCGAAAAGGCAATGCCAATCGATTCTTCGGACAATCCTATTGTTGCTTAGTGCTCTGCCGCAAACTGCTCTATGCGGCTGTGGAATATCTCGCGCAGGCTGTCGTGAAAAAACGACGTGCAGACCCTAACTCCCTGCTGCTCAGAACCCATCGTGTTGAGCGGGAACACAGAAACCCCGTAAAACATCAGTTCCTTGGTGAGTTCTACGGCGGTCATGCCCGGATATTGCACCGTGAAGTAGAAGCCGTCGGCGAGGGGGTTGCCCATGTCGTTGTCATAGACGAGGTAAAACTTGTTGGCGGTCAACACTTCCTTCATAAACTTGGCGCGGCGGCCATACTCGGCAACGTCGGCGAGGAAGTTGTAACTGCCATCGCAAGCCGCATTCATCATAGCCGCCAGTGCAAACTGCGCCGAATGTGTAACGCCGCTCGAAAGGGTGTATAATATCCTGTTGGCCATGAAGTTACCAAACTCCCCTACCCCAAAATTCTTGGCGATTGCGTCGAAGTGGCGGTGATAGAGGGCGTTGGAGATGCAACTAACGCCAATCCTCTGACCCGCATACGAGAACGCCTTGGAGCCGGAGATGCTGAGGATGTAATTGTCGGTGTAGTTGCCAACCGAAACCTGATACGGGGCTTCAAATGGGTGCGACAAATCCTGACGGAAGTCCATCGCAAAGTACGCAAGGTCTTCAAGCACAATGACATCGTACTTGGTGGCAAGTGCGCCGATGCCCTTCAATTCGTCGTCGGTGAAGCATACCCAACTCGGATTGTTTGGGTTGGAATAGACGATGGCATTGATGTTGCCGGCACGGAGAATAGCCTCCAATGCGTCAATCAACTTATTGCCACGCTTGTCGTAAATGTCTATGCCAGTGTGTTTTAAGCCGATAACATCGCACTGCGTGGTCTGCACGGGGAAGCCCGGCTCTATAAATAATACGGTGTCCTTTTCGGGGCGGGCGTGCTTGATGGTGGTAAACACCGCAAACGTGCCCTGCATGGAACCCGTGGTAGGCATACAGCTCAACGGATCGATGTCGAGGCCGATGAACGCCTTGACGAACCTCGACGCCGCCTCCTTGACCTGCGGGATGCCGTCGTTGGGGGGGTACGACTGTGCGCAATAATTGCGGAGGGCGTCAATCTCGGCGTTGATGCCTATCTGCGACGGATGAAGTCCCGGAACGCCCATTTCCAAGTGGACGAAAGGCTCGCCGGTAATCTGTTCAAGTTTTTTGGAGAGTTTGGCGATGTCGCGGATTGTTACCGTCGAAAAATCTTCCAAACCCATCTGCGTAATGGTTTCGTTAACTATTTTCCTGTCCATTTTTTATAATTTCTTCAATTTTTTGTATCATCTCAACTGCAAGATTGTCAGCGAGTTGCTGCGATTTTGCCTCGGTGTAGATGCGGATAATCGGCTCGGTGTTGGATTTGCGGAGATGCACCCAATTTTCGGAAAAATCGATTTTTACGCCGTCTATGGTTGTAACGACAACATCCGTCTGAGCGGAGTATAATTCGTTGATTTTCTGCAAGATAGCGTCCACATTGATAGAGGGCGTGAGTTGAATCTTGTTTTTGCTCATGTAATACTGCGGGTACGTCGCCTTCAACTCCGAAACTTTGATTTTCTTCTTAGCCAAGTACGTGAGAAACAGCGCGATACCTACAATAGAATCCCTGCCGTAATGCAATTCGGGATAGATGACGCCGCCGTTGCCCTCGCCGCCGATGATGGCGTGGTTTTGTTTCATCTTGGTAACAACATTCAACTCGCCCACAGCCGCCGCCTCATACTTGCCGCCCGCCTTCTCGGTAACGTCGCGGAGTGCGCGGCTCGACGACAAGTTGCTGACAGTGTTGCCGTTATGATGTTGCAAAATGTAATCAGCAACGGCTACGAGCGTGTATTCCTCGCCAAACATTTCGCCGTCCTCCTGCATTATCGCGAGGCGGTCAACATC
>CAMJWL010000291.1 GCA_946409405.1 uncultured Bacteroidales bacterium | reverse complement strand
GATAATCCATCAAAACTTTGTCGTTTTTTGCAAACCGTATCATCAAATCGTCGTCAACGCATTTGTTGTGATTGATTCCGTATTGTGCAATGTCGATTTTTTCGCCGCAGGTCGCCAACTGATAGTTCCATTTCTTGTTGAGTTCGGCAAGACGTTTGGCAAATTCAACCATCTGACTTTCAGTCCACTCCGAATAATTGATATTGTTTTTTTCGAGGTTGGATTTTACCTTTTTGTAAAGGGCAATGTCCGCAAAACTAAAAACAAGTTTTTCGGTATAGCCATATAATTGATTACCAATATTTTCAACCTTACGGAGCAAATCGTCAACACTTATTTTATCCGTCAAAATCAACGGGTCAAAACGCCAAATCACCCTTCCCTTGCCAAAAGTTTCAACCAACTGTTTAAAAGTTGCGATTCGGTCTTCAAGCGGCGGCACACCTTTTTCCAAACCTTCTGAAACATAATCATTTAAAGTGAATTGAATGTAAAAATTCATCCGTTTCAATTCATCGGTATGTTGCAAAAGTGGTTTGGGATTTTTTGACCAAAACACATAGAAACGAGCGTTTTTATATGACACATAACTTTTTGCGCCGTTGAACGGATTTGTCCACGCCGAATAACCTTTCCCAAGCCGATAGAAAAACCAATCGGCATAAAACGCCGGAATGTCGGTGCTGCGGCTCGCCGAAATTATCATCGGGGCTTGTGCATCAACTTCTTCACCGTTTTCGCGGGTGATTTTTATCTTTTGCCACTGCGCCATAAGTTTCAAAAGGATTTTCATTCGTTTAATGCGTACAAATGTAACAAACTTTTTTCAAATCCTTGCGCGAAACACAGAAAAAAATATTATCTTTGCCATCGAAACATTAAACTTTCGATTATGGGCATTTTCATCGACAAGGGCAACTTGGCCTTCCAAAGCATCCGAAACTCCGATTTCACCGACAAGTCGGGGTTGATAGATATACTTAACGACAACATTGACACCTCGCACCGGTATATATGCGTGTCGCGTCCACGGCGTTTCGGCAAGTCCATCGCCGCAAAGATGATTTATGCCTATTACGACAGGAAGTCTGATTCCGCCAACTTGTTCGACGACTTAGAAATATCAAAATCAGATAGTTACAAAAAACATTTGAACAAATATCCGACGATTTATATCGATTGGAACAGGTTTTCATTAATGGATAACAAAACCGTAGTGGAAGATTCTCAAAAAGAAATCATTAAAGACATAAAAGAGTCGTATCCGTTTCTAAAAGAAAAAAATATTTTGATGACGGCTCTTGAAGAAATCCACAAGGAGACAGGCGACAGATTTGTCCTCATCATTGACGAATGGGACAAGTTGGTGAGGGATATTGATGAAAAAACAAAGAACAAATACGTCAACCTCCTGCGCTCGATGTTCAAGTCCAATACCGCCGACGATGTTTTCTTGTTGGTTTATTTGACGGGAATCCTGCCAATTATCAAAGTGGAATCGCAATCGGCGCTCAACAATTTTGACGAATACAGCGTAATCCGCCCTGCCAAAACCGCCAAATATTACGGCTTTACGCCCGATGAAGTTGTCAGGATTTGCGACCACCACAATTTGAACATCGAATTGATGAAACACGCCTACGACGGCTACATTATCGGTAGCGAAAAGTCGATTTTCAACCCCAACTCAGTGATGTTGGCGGCGGAAGACGGCGAATACAACAGTCATTGGTCTAAGTCCGCTGCATACACCACCATCGAGCATTACATCGGAATCGACCACGACAAAGTGCAGCAAAAAATAATCCAAATGCTTAACGGCGAGAGCGTTACGGTGGAAGTAACGAGTTTCCGCAACGATATGAAACATATCGACACAAGCGACGATGTATTGACGTTGCTCGCCCATCTTGGCTACCTCTCTTTCAATCCCGAAGACAGCACTGTAAGGATTCCAAACACAGAAGTCGCGGGAGAATTCCGTCTCTCAATCGCCCGCGCAGGTTGGGGCGAGGTTTCCAAGGCTTTGGAAGATTCTTTGACACTGATTAACAAGACGATAGAACAGGACGTTGACTACATTTCTGAGGCGTTTGACAAGTACCGTTTTGAGGCGTCGTCCATCATAAAATACAAGGACGAAAACTCGATGGCGTGTGCCATAACTTTGGCGTATTTTGCAGCCAAAAGGTATTACAAAATTTTCCGCGAACAGCCTGCGGGAAAGGGTTTTGCAGATATGATTTTCTTGCCGCTGCCCAATTCCACACGTCCCGCAATAGTCATCGAACTCAAAAGCAAAAAATCCGCCCAAGGCGCAATCGACCAAATCAAAAACAAGAACTACCCGCAAGCGTTGCAGGGCTTGTCAAAGCGGATTTTACTTGTCGGCATCGGTTGGAGCAAACGAAAGGCACGGCACGATGTGAAGATTGAGGTCGTGGAGGGGTGAAAGGGCGATTATTTAACGCAATTGTAAGTACCTGACAACCAACGGCTAACTTCGGTTTCAGTTTTGCCCATCATACGCGCAAAATCTTTCTGCAACAACCCTTTTTCGTGTAGGATGTCGTAGATTCGGTTGGCAATCGCTACCGAAATTTCCATCCGCAATTTCATTTCAGGCGGAATGGTTTGGCGAATCTCGTCAAGAATTGGATTTGTTTTCATAGTTTTTTGGTTTTAATCGTCAATTGTAAATGTAAGTGTTCCAAACAATTTTGTGCCTTTTACGGTAATGATTTTTTGCTTCTCCATTTGCTTCATCTGAATATCAATCTTTTGAAGCGTCTGAACGCATTTGTGCAAATGAGCATCTTGTTGGTATGTCGCAGTGCTTTTCAAACCGCCGTTT
>CAMJWL010000290.1 GCA_946409405.1 uncultured Bacteroidales bacterium | reverse complement strand
CGTTTTTGTCAATTGTCAAGTTAGACCAAGCCTTAACGGTCTGAGCTTCGGCGGCATACCCTATTAACGCAAAGGCTACGGTTGCAATTAGTTTTTTCATAGCGTTCAATCGGTTTAAAAGTTTTTTTGAATAACGCAAAGATAGCAAAATGTATTACACGGCAAAAACAGAGATACTATTTTTTGCAACTTTTGTTTGTTGGTTTGAAGATTGTTTGTACATTTGCAGTGCTTAAATGCTTCGAGCATAGCCGACGGCGGCGCGATAACTTCAAGTTTAGCCTGGGACTCGGGTGTAATGCCCATTAGAGGAGACAGTTGCGACCGTCTCCTCATTTTTTTATAAAACATACTGCCTGAGTTTACAATTAACGATGAATGCCGGAAGAACTTTCTACAAATCTAATTGTAATATCCGGCGCAGACTCAACAATTCTTATTGTAAAGTCTGCCGAACTTTCAACAAAGCGAAATTCGCCACAATTTCGGGCTGTATATTCGACCGAACGAACATTCAAATCCGCCTGATGTTCTACAATACGGACATTCAAATCCGCAGAACTTTCAACAATACGCACATTGCCGTAGAGGTTAAAAGTCTTGCCCGATTCCTTGTCTGTGATTGTGCAGACATTCTTGTCAATGACGAATTTTCCAATGTCAATCATCTGCGCGCTTGCGCTGATACACGACAACAAGGCAGCAAAAAGCAAGGTAAAAAATCCAAGTATGTGTTTTGATACTGCCATAATTATTACATATTCTCTATTTTGCAATCGTGAGTTTTGGCTTCCTTGTCGTAGTTGATGCCGACGAGGATGAGGTTTCCCGCGTAATTGTGCAATTTGCCTGTATAACGTTTTTCGTGAATCTGACGGATTGCGGAATCAGCAGTCTTGTCATACTTCAATTCCAAAATTATAGCGGGCTTGTCGTTGTTGCGGTACGGAATCAATACGAAGTCAGCAAAACCCTTGCCCGTGGCAAATTCGCGGTGGATTTCGTAATAGTTTTTGGCGGCGATGAATGTGATGAACAACACACACGCCAAAGAGTTTTCGTTGTTGTAGGAGAGAATTGACGTGTTTTCGTCGTGGGCGATGTCAATGGCACGAGCCACAGCCTTTTCATCGCCATCGATGATGGCGTCGAGAAGATTTTCGGAGTTTTGTATTGCCTCCACCACATTAGTCCAATCGGTGATTTCCACGGCGTTGCGCATCTCCTCCCATACCTCGAAATTTGGGATAGAGCAAGTGTTGTCGTCATAATTATAACACAAATAACCCAAGTGAATCAGCACGGTGAGCGCGTCGTCTTTGCTGCGGATGATGGACATATCGTTTTGAAACTTGGTGGTGTTTACCCTTACACGCCCGCCCGCAAGCATTTTGAGTATGTCGTCTTTGAGGCCGTCGTAATTGCACTGAATATACGTTGACACTGAATCGTATGCGCCGGTCTTGCCCCAATTGTTGGTGCAGACGCCGGTATCAATGGCAGTCATCACGCTGTTGGGGTTGAACATAGATTTTTCAGCACCAATGATGTACCCGTCGTACCAACGTTCCATATCGTCGAAATTAGCACTGTATTTTTCGCAAAGAGTTTTCACCTCGTCTTTGGTGAATCCGAAGTAACGCGCCATCTTGCCGGGAACCACCATCGAATATTCCCTAAAATTGTTCAACGCCGATTCGGTCTTATACTTTTTGATTGGCAGGATTCCCGTCATATACACCCCGGCAAACACGTCGGCAGCATTGACACTCTTAAACATTCGCCTTAGCCAAGTAACGTACCTATCCATCGCCTCGCTACCCGGCTTGAACTCGCGGCAGATGGCATCCCATTCGTCGATGATCAGCACGAACTTTTCGCCCGTGGCATTGTGTATGCGCACAAGGCAATCCATAAGGTCGTCGGTATCGAGCATTTCTACGTCGTGATATACCGAAAGGACATCCCGTTTTATCCTATCTTCGATAAAATCTACGATTTTTGGCGTATCCTTGAATCTTGGCGTGAAGTTGCTCATATCGATAAAAATCACCGAATACTTGTTGAGGTGCGTCTCGAAGGTGGGGTCTTTGGCTATTTCCAAATCCGCAAACAATTCCCGTGAGTCGCACGATTTGTCATAATACGCGCAGAGCATCTCCGCCGCCATTGATTTGCCAAATCTCCGACAGCGGCTCACGCACATAAACTTAAATCTTGTGTCGAGCGTCCTATTTACAACGCCAATCAGCCCCGACTTATCGACGTACTCGCTGTTGCGCGTCGTGCGGAAGCCGTTGTTTCCTATGTTGATGTAAAGTGCCATAGCGATTTATGGTTTTGTTCCAAGGGCAAAGGTAAAAAAAATATCGGTATTTTAAGAGTAAGATTTCAAAATCTTTCGTAAATTTGCATTTGAAGAAAACTTTATGAAAAACAATTGAATATGGATGAAGTTCAAATCAAAAGTATTGGTACTCTTAAAAAGAGCGACGCAGCCAAATTTTTGCGAAAAGGCAGTATAGCCGTTGTTGGTACGAAATCTGATTTCAGTTATCGCTTGAATGAAATTTCAGATGACAATCGTTGGAATTTGGAACGTAATATATATGGCATATTTCTAAAAGACGAAATCATTGCCTTCGTAAGGATTGCGCAAGATATGGAATGGATGCACACAATATATCATTTGGAAACTAAATTGCTCTTGGTTGTCAAAAAAGATTTAGGAGAAAATGATATTTTAATACCTGCATTAAAGGATATTTTTGTAATGTTTTTCCAAGATTTTTATGCCACAAGAATTACTGCTGAAATTTCTGACCAAAATGTTACGGCAAAAGACATTTTGGAAAA
>CAMJWL010000289.1 GCA_946409405.1 uncultured Bacteroidales bacterium | reverse complement strand
TGATGGCTATCGACCGCACTGAAATAGAGCAACTTGCAGCCCGCAGCAATTATCCCGAATACGGAATTTCGGGCAAGGCAAATTACATCAAGGAACGCGGCAAACTTCAACTCGGTCTCTCCGGCAACAAGGCTCAGCACGCCGACCTGACCGTTGAACTCGGTTTTTCGTCGGATATGGGCGCAACCAACAGCCGTTTCCCGGAGGAAATCTGCGAAGGTCAGGCGCAAATGGAGCAAGGCACAAGCACAATGGGATTGAGTTACAAGCAATTGGACGTTACCTCCGAACAGATGGAAGACGTTGACCTTTATATGCAATGCCTTGGAGTGCCCGCCCGCCGCAATGTCAACGACCCTGTGGTGAAGCGCGGCGAGGAGATGTTTTACGCAGCCAAATGTCATCTGTGCCACGTTACAACCCTTCACACGCAGCCGCAAGGCTCTGTCTTGCTGAATGGTACGCGGATTCCGTGGCTCGGCGGACAGACCATCCATCCGTATTCTGATTTCTTGCTTCACGATATGGGCAGCGAAATTATGGGCGTTGGTCTCAACGACAATTACGTCAGCGGCCTTGCACGTGGCAACGAATGGCGCACCACACCGCTTTGGGGCGTTGGACTTCAAAAAATCGTCAACGGACACACATATTTCCTCCACGACGGTCGCGCTCGCAACTTCGTGGAAGCCATAATGTGGCACGGCGGCGAAGGCGAAGCCTCCAAAAATCTCTTTGCCAAAATGGACAGGGAAGACAGAGAGGCATTGGTAAGATTTTTAGAGAGTTTGTAATTATGACAATCCCCAAAAATGATTACCACAATCCTTCAAAATACCTACTTTTAGTGATTGTGCAGCCGTTATTTTCGCTGTAATTTTGCGCCTTGAAATAAAAACAATCAAAAATGAAAAGAATATTAGCATTAATATTATCCGCTGTAACGCTTTCAGTATCAGCGCAAACCGACGAATCCGACAATGGCGTTGTGTCGCTTGCCGGACGTGAAGGTTTTTCAATCAAATCAAAAAAAGGCGATTTCATTTTCAAGCCCTACACCTTGATTCAGACCGCCGCAAAATACAATTGGTACGACGACGAAGGTCTCGACAAGGCTTATAATCAGGACAATGTGATGAACTCGGGCTTTGCAATTCCGTATGCAATTCTCGGTTTCACGGGCAAAGTTTACGACAGAATTTCGTTCAACCTCTGCATCAACGCGGCGGCATCGGGCGGAGCACTTTTGCAACAGGCTTGGTTTGATGTAAAAGCCAATCAATCATTGAGTTTCCGCGTTGGAAAATTCAAAACTCCCTACACCCACGCATACCTAACCACATTGGGCGAAACATTGTTGCCCTGTGTACCTACGTCATTGACTACCAACGTGATAATGCCGCACGTATTGAACGCCGTCAACCCCACAATCGGCACAGGTTTCGACCTCGGTGTAATGGCTCACGGTCTTGTTGCCAACCAAAAATTCAGTTACGAAGTCGGCATTTTCAACGGCACGGGTGCAGGCGTCAACTCTGCCACCAAAACCCTCAGCGACGATATTAAAGGTTTGCCGTCGTTGTTTTACGCCGGACGAATTGCCGTAATGCCTTTTGGCTATATGCCTACAAGTCAGGGCAATCCCAACAATTTGAACGACAAAAAAATGATAATTGCCCTCTCCGCCAATACCAACGTTGAGGCTCAATCGGAATCCACCAATGACACCCGCGCAGGTTTTGAGTTCGCCTATATGGTAAACAAACTTTACTTTGCAACCGAGTTTTACTACATGCACATCGGCTTTACCGACCGTCAAAAAATCGATGATACTTTTGATTATTGGGGCGGATACGCTCAGGCAGGATATTTTGTGGCACCGCAATGGCAAGTGGCTGCACGTTACGACTTTATGGATCGCAACGCCACCTCAAAAGACGGTATGATCAATATGCCCGCCATTGGTTTCAATTATTTTATAAAAGATACCAACCTGAAACTCCAAGCGATGTATCAATATATGGGTCGCAAAGGCCACGACACACAACTCGACCGCGACAACGACGACCTCGGTCTCGCAACTCACTCGGTAACAGTAATGTTGCAGTATGCTTTTTAAAATTGAAAATTTAAAATTGAAACTTGAAAATTGAGAGTATTGGCTTTCAATTTTCAACTTTCAATTTTCAATTATAATAATTATGAAAAAGATTTTATACATACTTCCGCTGATTCTCCTTGCCGCTTGCGACGATGGCGATATTGTTGAAAAATACACTTTTCAGCAAGAAGGAATCAAGGTGTCTGTTGATGCAACTATCAGCGGCTTAGATTCTTGGCCCGACGGTTACAGTGTTACGCTTTCGGGTTTTGCGTTGCCTGTCAACGACAAAACCGCCGCCGCAGAATATTCCGAAATTTCAAAGCAAATTATCAACAACGACAACGGCACTTCGCATATCACTCTCGGCGGCATTCCACAATCGGTCAACTATTTGGAAATTACCGTCCTGAACCGTATTCGTCAGCGTGTAGTTACCCTTTGGCAAAAAGAACTCACCAACGATGAAAAAAGCACTCGCGACACATTGAAAATCGATGCGGGCTCAATCAACGCCGGAATGTACAATTACATTCAGCAAGAATATTTCAACAATAAGTGCGCAAACTGTCACGGCCTTGGCGAACACGCTGCCGCAGGACTTTTCCTCACCGAAGGCAAAAGTTACGCAGCAATGGTGAATGTAAAATCATCCAAACGCTCTGACATCAACCTCGTTACCCCGGGCGACACCGCCAAAAGCGTTCTCCACAAAATACTCAAAGGCGAGTTCCCCGAAGTGAAGCACAACCACTCCGACAAATTAGACCTCG
>CAMJWL010000288.1 GCA_946409405.1 uncultured Bacteroidales bacterium | reverse complement strand
TCACCGACAACGACCTATTTGCCGAGGGTGTTATTTCGATGAAAACATCTGAAATTCATACCGTTAAGCCATTAGAAGTAAAAATCCCCAAAGGACGGCTCACGGTGGTAACGGGCGTATCGGGCAGCGGCAAAACCACAATGATTCTCGAAAGTCTGATTCCGGCGTTGGAGGCGCGGCTCAACGGCAAAAAACTCCCCGCCCACGTTTTGGAAATCAACGCCGACGGCATTGCGCACGTCAAGCTCATCGACGCAACGCCAATTGGCATCAACATACGCTCTACCGTAGCCACTTACGCCAACATTCACGACGAACTGCGTAAAATTTATGCCAAATCGCCGGCGGCAAAGGCTGGCGGCTGGAAGGCGGGCGATTTTTCGTACAACACTGGCAATCTGCGCTGTCCTACTTGCGACGGCACAGGCTCGATAAGTCTCGACGTTCAGTTTTTGCCCGACGTTGACATTCCGTGTCCCGACTGCCGAGGCTCGCGTTACGGCAAAGAGGCGTTCAGAATCCGGCGCACAAAAAAAATCGGCGGCAAAACCACCGAAGGATCGTCGCTGCCCGCACTTATGGATATGAGCGTTGACGAGGCGTTGGAAGAATGTGCTGATTTGCCGACAGTTACACCGCGCATCAAGACACTCCACGACATCGGTCTTGGCTACTTGACATTGGGCGAACAGACTCCCGGACTTTCTGGCGGCGAGGCTCAACGTCTGAAACTTGCAAGCGAAATGGGACGCACCCAAAGCGACAGCATTTTTGTTTTTGACGAACCCACGATTGGACTTCATCCGCTTGACGTACAGACACTTCTGAAAGTTTTTTATCACCTCATCGACAACGGGGCTACGGTGATTGTCATCGAGCACGACCTCGATGTAATCCGCTCTGCCGACTACATCGTAGATATGGGTCCCGGCGGCGGCATACAAGGCGGCACAATCGTAGCAAGCGGCACTCCCGAACAAATCAAACAGTGCAAGGAGAGCATTACAGGGCGGTATTTGTAATACTGGCACTAACGCCCCTTGGCGAACTGCCGAAATGTTGTTATCATTTTATGTCTTTTAAAACTGATTACACCCACAATTCCAATCAATACAATTTGCTCTCATAAACCCATTCCTTTCAGAGAAACGAGACCTTCATTATGTTGTATTTTGGGTTATTTGACGTCAAAAGTACGATATTATTTTGTCAATTCACGATTATTTTGCAAATTTGCGGTGCAAACAATAAACTATTGCAGAATGAAAAAGATTCCAATCGGCATACAGGCATTTCCAAAATTGATAGAGGGCGGTTTTGTCTATCTCGACAAAACCGATATGATATATCGAATCGCTAATACTGAGGCGTGTTATTTTTTTTCGCGTCCGAGAAGGTTTGGCAAAAGCCTGACACTAAGCACTTTGCATGCATATTTCGACGGGCGTAAAGATTTGTTTGTGGGTACGAAGATGGAGCAATTGGAGACAAAATGGGAAAAATATCCCGTACTGCATTTCGATTTCAATAGCGCGACATACGACACTCTTAAAAATTTTCGAGAAGAACTTGGATCTCAATTGGAGGATTACGAGTTGGAGTATGACATTCAAGCAAAAGGTTCTTTGTCAAACCGATTCAAAAGACTTGTGTCAACCGTAAGCAAACAGACCGACAAAAAAGTTGTCATCCTCGTTGACGAATACGACAAGCCGCTGTTGAACAACTTTACAAACGAACCGCTCCAAGACAAAATCCGCGCTGAATTGAAGGCTTTTTTCGGAGTGTTGAAGACTTGCGACGATTTTATAAAGATAGCATTCATCACGGGCGTTACAAAATTCAGCAAAGTCAGCCTTTTCAGCGATGTCAAAAATCTGAAAGACATTTCTCAGGAAAACGATTATTCTACACTTTGCGGAGCAACTGAACAGGAAATCCATGACGAATTGGATGTCTATGTGCAGCAAATGGCAGATGCTAATGATATGACCAAAATCGAATGTTACAAAAAACTAAAAATTTGGTACGAAGGCTATCATTTCAGTAAAAATTCCGTTGACATCTACAATCCATTTGGATTGATGAGGGCATTGGATAGCAAGGAGTTTAAGGAATATTGGTTTGAGACTGGCACACCTACTTTTTTAGTAAAAGAGATTAAGAAACACAATATGATTCTTAGCGACCTTGACAATGTGCGCAGAACGGATCAGCAGTTGGCAAAGATTGACAATTTCAACGATGACCCCGTGCCGTTGCTATATCAGAGCGGCTATTTGACAATCAAAGGGTACGACCCGATTTTAAAACGTTACACACTCTCTATGCCCAATAAGGAAATTGGCGAGGCATTGCCGAAAGTTATCCTTAATTTCAATTTTCCGAAGACCGACGGTGGCGACTTTGACATTACCAATTTCATTGAGGACGTTATAAACGGCGACATAGACGGCTTTATGAAACGTCTTTGCGCACTTCTTGCAGATAGTAGTTATAAGATTGTCGGCGACGCGGAAAAGTATTTCCAAAATGTATTTTATCTGATATTCAAATTATTAGGATTCTATGTGGAAGTGGAGCGCAATACCTCAGACGGTCGTATGGATGCCGTGGTCAAGACCGACAGATTCATATATGTTTTTGAGTTCAAACTCGATAAACCCGCCCAAGAGGCATTAGACCAAATCAATAGCAAGGAATACGCTCTGCCATTCTCCGTTGATAATAGAAAAATGTTCAAGATAGGCGTTTCTTTCTCGTCAGAAACAAGAAGAGTGGCGGAATGGATGTCTGAATAATTCTTTGACAACAATGCAACACAACCAAATCATCATATCTAACGGAATATTAGAATTATACCAAACTTACGATTCCG
>CAMJWL010000287.1 GCA_946409405.1 uncultured Bacteroidales bacterium | reverse complement strand
TAGTTAAGCACCTCGTCTTTGAGTGCATCGCCTCCGTCTATCGTAATGATGGAGTTGACATTATCCTTGCTGCTCTCAATCTGCGAGGATAGCGCAATGAGTGCCGCGTCCATCTTGGCGGCTACGTAGGTGTCAAAAGTTTCGAGGAGTTCGTCGTATTTTAGCACGACAGCCTTCTGCTCGCGCATGAGTTGGTCGTTGAAGTCGCCCGCCACCTTGGGCGTCGGCTTGCAGGACATAATCGCTGCAAATACCGTAAGCAACAGTGCCACGGTAAGGAAATATTGGATTTTTTTCATTTGTTAGACTTTTTTTGTTTTTTGTTGAGTTCGTTGTTGGCATTTGTTACCTTGGCGGAGGCTTCCGTAAACTTCTTGTCAACGCGAGCGGAAATGTTGTCCCACTGTCGGCGGAGTTCGTCGCTGAAGTCCGAATCGGGAATCTTGTAAAGCCTTACCTGTTCCTTCGATTCGGTGGCGGCGATGCTGCGGAGGGTTTCCACCTTGTCGGAGATGGCTTTGCAGAGCGGCTTGCAGTCGTCGCTAAGATTAAGATCGCGAAGGTTCTGCGACGCTTGGTCGAGGTATTTATTGAGACCTGCGAGGGCGTTGTCCATCTCGCTCGCCTGAAAAGTCTCGTAACTCTGGTTGAGCAAGTTATAAACGCTGTCGATGCCCCGGTTGATGGTCATCAGCGATGCCGACGATGCCTTAATCTGCTCCTCGACAGGGGTGCAGCATTGTATCGACGCGGCCATGATAGCCGCCGCCAATATTTTGAGTGTGGATTTGTACATGATGTTTAAGATTTTGACATTTTTGCACCGCAAAGGTATATATTTTTTTGGTTAATGGAAATTTTTTTTGGCGACGCGGGCGAGCCTTTCGCACTCCATCACATCCCGTCCACCATCACAAACGCCGCCCAATGCAGCGGGTTGGGATATTTTTCGCGGACTGTCTTTTGTGCGGCAAGGAAGGCGGCGCGTTTGGATTGTCCGGCAGTCAAGTTTTTGAAAAACTCCACCATTAACAGTTGCGTAGATTCGTCGGCAACTTTCCAAAGGCTCATCACAATAGTCTGTGCGCCCGCTTTTTTGAAACCGCGCTGCAAACCAAACACGCCTTCACCTGTAATCTCACCCAAGCCTGTCTGACACGCCGACAATACCACCAAATCAAGACCTTGGAAGTCGAGCCTCGAAATTTCCTTTGCCGTCAAAACTCCGTCGTCCGCGCCATCAGGTATTTTGCCCATGCGCTTGGGGTCGAGAGCGGAGTTTGCTCCGGCAAACAACAATCCGCTGCGGCTCAGGGAGCGGTCTTCGTTGGTCTGCTGACTTGCCGACGCATAAAATTGGTAGCCCACATTCTCCATATTGTCCTCGCTCTCATAAAAACCGTGTGTGCCGATGTGCAGGATTTTGATGTCGGTGCCGGAGAGTTTTTTGAAAGATTCTTCGGTGGCGGCGGTATCGGAGAGGGCGGTAACGTTGTAATTAGCCGAGCGGAGGAGGGTGGCGATGGAGGCGGATTCCAATTTGGTGCTTGCGAGATACGACATGCCGCCGCGCACGGTGTCGGGCTGTTCCGAAAGTTCGTATTTGATGCCGCCATAGGTAGTGGCTTTGCGGCTGGGGTTTATGGTACGGCTCATGGCAAGTTCGCGGGTGGACGACAGACGGTAAGTGTCGTATTTTTCGGCAAAAATATTGCCGTCGCCATCACGCAAATATTCGATGCCAATGGTGTGCAGCCAACCAGCGGGGGAGAAATATACGGTTTTAACATCTTGAAGATACGGCTCCAACGGTTTCCATACGAGGTCGTAAAGTTTTGTAGCGGTGTAGTATTCCTTTGGCTCTATGTCAAAAAAATCGTATATATTAAATAGTTTGACTATCTCGGGGGATTTCATGCCATTTTTGAGGACGAGAGCCACATACACTATTTGCTTGGCGGAAGTATCTTTCACCGCTGCAAACTCTATCGCCAAATCGTTGTTTTTCAAGTGTTTCTGCACGTCGTGCCAACTGATAGAGAGTTTTTGGGTGTAGTTGCCGAGAGCCTTGGACGATTCCACGAGCAGACGCTCCTCGCGGTCGATTACTTTTGCCAACGAATCGGCGTCTATAAACCTTTTGCTGACAGCGGTTTGGTAGAGTCCGTCGAGGATTGCGCGATCCTGTTTGATCTTGTAATAGCGGTTTTCGAAGGCAGTGTCGCCGCTCTGCGAGATGAGGTTTTGGATTTCGAGTTCGGCGTTCAGGAGAAGACCTTTGGAAAATACCTGGCTGTCGTAGGCGAGGGCTGTAAGCGTGGTGTCGGGATGCTTGTATGCGGCGTATGTCAGTTCTGAACCGAAAAAATCTGAATGTTTTTTCCAAAAATTGGCGCGTTCCTTGGAGGTCATCGACGCAAAATTTTTTAAGATAAAAGCGTTGATGCGCGTGTAGGCTTGCCTGTAATATTGGGCGGCCTTGTCGTAATTGCTGATTACAAGGTGGAAGGAGGCAAGTTGCTTGAGCGATTCGGCATACCAAGGATGGTCGTCGCCAAGAATATTTCTGCGCAGTTGCGAGGCTGTGGTGGCAAGGCTGATGGCCTCCGTGTAGTCATATATCTTGAAGTAATACCCCGCGAGGTTACTTAGCGACATGGCGTAATAAGGGTGCTGCTCGCCCAAAATTTTCTTGCGTTTTTCCATTGCGAGCGTTCCGAGCCTGATGGCCTCGGCGTGATTGCCGCTGTCGTCATAATATCCGGCAAGGCGGCTCAGCGACTTGGCATAGTCGGGATGATCCTCGCCAATCGCGTCGCGGCGTATCTGCAAAGCGATGTTGCCAAGCCTGATTGCCTCGGAGTTGTTGCCGGTCTCGTTGTAATAGCCAGCAAGGTTGTTGAGCGAAATGGCGTATGAGGCGTGTTTCTCGCC
>CAMJWL010000286.1 GCA_946409405.1 uncultured Bacteroidales bacterium | reverse complement strand
GAATCTTGTTGAACATCATCTGCCCCGCGCCCCACATCGCATTCTTGATTTTGAGCGCGTTGCCGGGGTATTGGTTATGAATCTTGACGAGCGTCAGATTGTGCTCCACACCGGCGTGCGGCATGTGCAAATCCAACATCTCGGGCGCAAAAGCCATCGTTATCGGAAACTTGAATATCTTTTCCGTCGCCAGCGAAATGTAAGCGTCCTCCATGGGCGGCACACCAACAATCGTAGCGGGATATACAGCGTCCTTCCTGTGCGTGATGCACGTGATATGGAATTTGGGATAATAATCCGCCAACGAATAAAAACCCGTGTGGTCGCCAAAAGGTCCTTCCAACACCAATTCCTCATCCGTATCCACATAGCCCTCAATCACAAAATCCGCGTCCTCCGGCACATAAATATCCGGCTGAGTGAGACATTTGACGAGGTTGACCGCCTTGCCGCGCAAAAAACCGGCGAGCAGATACTCATCTATCCCGTCGGGCAGCGGCGCAGTGGCGCAATAAGCATACACAGGGTCGCCGCCGAGCACCACAGCGCAGGGCATCCGTTTGCCGAGGCGTTTGTATTGCTGATAATGGCGCGCACCAGTCTTGTGCAAGTGCCAGTGCAGGGCAGTGGTCTGATGGTCAAGTAGTTGCACACGATACATGCCAACATTGCGGATTCCAGTTTCGGGGTCTATGGTATTTACCATTGGCAACGTCATAAACTTGCCGCCGTCGTATGGCCAACATTTCAATACCGGCAACGAGAATACGTTAACATTCTCATCCACAACCTCTTGGCACACTCCCCTACCCTTCTTCTTCTTCGGGAAATATCCGCCAATATCTTTGAGCAGCGGCAAAGTCCTCAGTTTGTCGCCAAGGGAGTTTTTGGGCTTAGACAACGCCTTAAACAATTCCGCCATCTCCTCCGACTTCTCGCCCGGGTCGCCATTGCAGTACAACGCCTTGGCAATGCGGCTCTCGCTGCCATACATATTGATAATCAACGGATAACGTGTGCCGTTGTTATCAAAAAGCAACGCCTTGCCACCGCCGGGCTTCTTCATCTCGCGGTCGGCTATTTCGGTAATCTCCAATTCGGGATTCACATATTCACCTATCCTCACGAGGTCGCCCGCACGCTCCAAATCGTCTATAAAAGAGCGGATTGTGTTCATGCCGTCAGTTAACAAAAAAAATGTGAAGCCTCATCTCTTTTGCCAACACGCAGAAATGAAACCACACATTTATATTATTATACAATGTTGACAATCCCGCCATCAAATCTCCTCGTCGGGATCTTCCTCGACCTCAATCATGTTGATAGGCATATCAACAAGGTCGCGGATTACCTCGCCGTATTCGAGGATGTCGTCGTCAGGCCAATACCAATTTACCACAGTAGTTGGGTCGTTGTTGTACAACACCTTCAACTGCTTTGTAATGGTAATCAGCCACTTGGAACTCGACGTATTAAAATAGTCGTACTTGAAATCTACCACCGTGCCAGGATGCGGATTCTCGGAGTATTTGATTATCCAATCCACAAGCGGCAGATAGAACGATTCCGAATCTTCCATCAGTGACTTGCCTTCAAATGTCAACACACCATTCTCGGGGTCAAAATCGACCCTCGGCGAATTGGTCTCAGGGTTTATCTGTATTCTTTCCATATCAAATTCTTTCCAAAAATTCAACCGCTAAGGTATAACAAATTTTTGATATATCACAATTCCAATAGAATTTTTTTCATATTTTTTTCAGTGCAATATTTATACCAAGATAACAATAACTAATAAATGAAAAATCCAACAAATGAAAAAACATATAAAGTATCTATTAAAATAATGATTGATAATATGATATGCTAAAAGCAATTCTCTATCATTATTAAAATAATCATTTTATAATAAAAACCGCCTGACTGTCAGAAATCTCAAAAAAAATTACTACTTTTGCACACCATAATAATAATTGCAATAAAATGTTAGAATTTGACAACGTTTCCCTCAAAAGCGTGATTCTCCACAAGACCGGCAACAAGGCACGCGAGGGGCAACTGATACTCTCCGACACGCCCCTCGAAGTCGGAGAACACATACAAGGGCTGCTGATGCAGTTTTTCCTCGGACACTTTGCCGAGGAGGAGGCGTTCTACAACTTCTGTGGCGATGGCGGGCTGGATGCCAACGAGGTGTTTGTGTCGGTGCGAAACATCTTCCAAAACCCAGAATCATTCACCGACGAGAGCAAAAAAATAGCCACAAAACTCTACGACGCCGGCTCTCACCCAAAAATCAAGGACGGAGACCTGTATATAGCAGCATTTTCGGACATCGTGGTGGACGGCGAACTCGTGGACGCAGTGGGCATATTCAAATCGGAGACCAAACAGGACTTCCTGCGCATCAGCACCGGTGCAAAGGGCTTCGACATCAAGATTGAGGAGGGCATCAACCTCAACAAAATAGACAAAGCCTGCCTCATCTACAACACAGAGGAGAATTTTGGCTACAAAATCAACATCATCGACACCACCAACAAGCAGGAGGCGCAGTATTGGCGCACCGACTTCCTCGGCATAGAGCAGCGCAAGGACGATTTTTACCAGACCCAAAAATACATGGAACTCTGCAAGGATTTCGTCAAGGAAGTATATAACGAGGAACACGAGGTGGAAAAGCCGCAGCAAATCGCAATGCTCAATAAGTCAGCCAATTACTTCAAGGAAAACGAAACCTTCAACAAGCAGGACTTCGAGGAGAACGTACTCACTCAGCCCGACGTTATCGAGGCGTTCAACGAATACAAGGAGCAGTACGCCGAGGAAAAACAGGTGGAGTTTCGCGAAGATTTTGGCGTGAGCGAGACCGCCGCCAAAAAGCAGCAGTCTAAAATGAAGAGCGTCCTTAAACTCGACAAAAATTTCCACGTCTATATCCACGGCGACGAGAGCC
>CAMJWL010000285.1 GCA_946409405.1 uncultured Bacteroidales bacterium | reverse complement strand
CTCATCACGTTGAGCGCGAAATACGACTTCTCGGAGGTGTTTGTGCTGTGCCTGCTGTTTTGCCTGATACCGCTCTCAGACTTTTGGGGCTTAGGCTCGCACAGGATATTGCTCCTATTGATAATCTGGACTATATATCTCGCCAATTTCATCATCTCATACCTCAGGCTCAATACCTACTTCAAGCGTATGGTGAAGGACACTTACATCGACTTCGACAAATCTTACGAAAAGAAACTGTTATAAACACCGACATAATGAACCAAAAACTCAATAATCTCCGTGCGGCTATGGCTAAAAAAGGCGTGGCCGCTTACATTATTTTCAATACCGACCCGCACAACGACGAATACATCCCCCGCGAATACCACATTGCGGCGGCGTTGACAGGATTCACCGGCGAAAACGCCACAGTGGTTGTTACACAGGACTTTGCGGGAGTCTGGACCGACGGACGATTCTACATTTCGGGCGAAATGGAACTCAAAGGCACGGAAGTCACTCTGATGAAGACCGAACAAAACGCCCTTGGCATCCCTTACGCCAACTACCTCGCCGAACATCTCCACAAGGGCGACCGCGTGGGCTGCGACGGTCAACTCGTTACCGACAAACTTTTCCAAAAAATAAAATCCGCCCTCGCGCCCAAAGGCATCACCGTGGACAATTCGGTGGACTTGACATCAACATTCTGGACAGACCGTCCCAAGCCGACATTCTCCGACATCTACATCCTCGACGACAAATACGCCGGACGCTCTGCCGCCGAAAAAATCGCCGACCTCCGCAAGAAAAACGGTTCTGCATATCAAGTAGTTACAAGGCTCGATGAAGTGGCTTGGCTGCTCAACCTCCGCGCCGCCGACATAGATTTCTGCCCGTTGTTCAGGGCGTTTGTGGTAATTGGCGAAAAGGAAGCAGTCCTCTTTGTCAACAACGGACGCATCAATGGCAACATCAAGGTGCACTTGGACAAAAACGGCATTACCGTGCGCGATTACGACGACATATACAATTATCTCCGTCAATTGCCCGACGGCGCACCGGTACACATCGACCACAAATCAGCCAATTCGTTCATTGTAAGCAGCGTCAATCCCAAATGCAAAATCACCGACGCGGCCAGCCCCGTGCAAAACGCCAAGGCTGTCAAGAACGAAACCGAACTCCGCAACATCCGTCAGGCGTTGATAACGGACGGCGTTGCAATGGAACGTTTCTTCTACAAATTGGAACAGAAACTCGCTGCCAATGAGCCGCTTACGGAGATGTCGCTCGCCAAGATGCTTTTGGAGGAGCGCAAGAAGGGCAACGGATTCATTTCGGAAAGTTTTGGTTGTATTTCAGCCTTCAATGGACACGCAGCAATGCCTCACTACGCGCCCACGGACGAGAGCGACATCCCAGTCAACAACAACGGCGTATATCTCGTGGATTCGGGCGGACAATATTACGAAGGGACAACCGACATCACCCGCACCATCGCCACTACGAAGGACGGAAGATTTTCCGATAAGTTTGCGCTCGATTATACCCTTGTGTTGCAGGGACATATCGAACTCGCAACCGCCATTTTCCCGGAAGGCACTACGGGTTCGCAATTGGATTTGCTTGCAAGAATCAATCTTTGGAAATACGGCAAAGACTTCCAGCACGGCACAGGACACGGCGTGGGCTACTGCCTCAACTGTCACGAAGGGCCGCACCGCATTTCGTCGGTCCACAATACAGTGGCACTCGTGCCGGGAATGATTGTTACCGACGAGCCGGGCATCTACATCGAAAACGAATACGGCATCCGCACAGAAAACATCGTGCAGGTAGTCAAGTCCGAATACGACGGCTACAACAAGTTTGACGTATTGACCCTCTGCCACATCGACACGCGCCCCATCGTCCGCGAAATCCTCACGCAGACGCAGATAGATTTCGTGAACGATTACAATGAGCGTGTATTCAGTACGTTGTCGCCGTATCTTAATGAGGAAGAAAAGAAGTATCTGAGGGAGAGGACAAAGGCGATTTAAGGAAATACAATCATGGGCTGTCTAAAAAGTTGAAGTGCGGGCTTCCCAACCCGCCTTACAAGTATTTGCAGGCAAGGATGCCTACGTTCCAATATGCCTTTTTAGACAGCCCTATGTATCTTTGCCGGGGACTTTGAGCCAAACGCACAAGATGCTCGTATCTATAATCAAAACTTTTTTGCTCATAGTTTGTCCTCCGTCATTAAATCGCCGATGCTTGACGATGCTTGTTTTATGCAAAATATAAAAAAAATGGATTTGTAAAAACGTGATATATAAAAATGTTAATTGCTGTTTCTTATTTTTTGTCATTTTTTAGCGATAAAATATTTTTGTTGAAAACAAATATTGTTTATTTTAGCTGCATGATTAATAATTAACTAATATATCAAAAATATGGAAGAAAATAATAAAGAGAACAATTTTGGTTGTGTCATTTTTTTTGTGATTTTAGGAATTGCAATGATTATTTATACAGTAAATTCAATGTCACAAGCAGAGATATCAGAAGTTGGAACTCTTGTTTTGGCATGCTTAGGGCTTGGTGTCGGTGCTTATGTTATAGATAGAAAACTAAAATATGGCAATACAGAACACAAAAGTAAAAATAACAAATCATGGTTAAGTGTTTTATTAATTGTCCTGGGTGTTATCATTGTTGGTTGGGGCATAGCATTTTTTTTTAATCTAATTTCTATTGAGTTTAGTTATATTGTTGGCATTATTGTTATCGTTGCAATTGTTATTGGTATATGTGTTGGATTATATAATATGAAATAAGTTGACCATTGTTAGGTCGTATAAAAATTGACATCATAAATTGATTATTTTCTAAAATTTTGAACAAAAAAACTCCGCACATTTTTTTCAAAAAATAGGTATATAGGTCATTTTGCAGGCTGAAAACGTTGTAATGTATTAAAGTATAATA
>CAMJWL010000284.1 GCA_946409405.1 uncultured Bacteroidales bacterium | reverse complement strand
TTGCCCCCTCAAAAATTACCAACTTTTGGTGATTGTGCCGCCCGAAAATCCGCCGTAATTTTGCGCCGTGAAAAATTATCAACTGAAATGAAAAAACTTTTGTTAATATTAACGGCTGCGATTTGCGCATTGAACTCAGCCGCGCAAGTAGATACAGCCTTCAATAAATTCCGTTTTGGCGGTTACGGCGAGATGTTGGCGTCGTGGCAGAATTACGGTCTCAACCGTTGGGGCGGCACCAAGGGCAGCACGGAGGTCAACCACGCCGAGATTTCGATACCGAGGTTTGTGTTGGCTTTTGACCACAAATTCAACGAAAAATGGATTCTCGGCGCGGAAATCGAGTTTGAGGCGGGCGGCACGGGAATGGCGTTGGAAATCGAAAAAGGTTCCGGCAGCGAAAACGGCGAGTACGAAACCGAACTCGAAAAAGGCGGCGAGGTTGCTCTCGAACAATTTCACATAACACGCTTGTTTACAGAGGCTTTCAATGTAAAAGTTGGACACATTATCGTCCCCGTCGGCTTGACCAACACTCACCACGAACCGATTAATTTTTACACCACATTCCGTCCTGAGGGCGCAACTACCTTGACGCCTTGCACTTGGCACGAAACAGGATTGGAATTTTTCGGCGGTTTTGGTAACGGATACGCCAAATTCAATTATCAGGCGCAGGTGGTAACTGGTCAAAATCCGCTTGGTTTCAGCCGTTACAATTGGATAAAGGGCGGCAAACAGGGTTTCTTTGAGGCTGACAATTTCACTCGTCCGGCATACACGTTAAGACTTGATTATAAGGGAGTTCCGGGGCTGAGGCTCGGCACGTCGATGTATTATTGCCACGACGCGGGCAAGAATTGCGATAGGTTGATTACTTTCAATAGTTACGACCCAATCAACATCAAAATTTTCTCCTTGGACGCGCAATACAAAAACAGTTTTGTAACTTTCCGTGGTAATTATCTCTGCGGCAAACTTACTGAGGCTCAGACTGTTGACAAGGTGCTTCGCACATATTCGTCTGGTTCGGGATACAGCCGCACGCTCAATGTTGCCGAGGAGGTTTTGAATTACAATTTTGAATTGGGCTTCAACCTCAAAAACATCTTCCACGGCGGCGCAAAATGTCCTGACATTCAGCCGTTTGCACACTATGAATATTACAATCCGCAAGAAAAAGTTCCCAACAACAATGCCGACGACCGCTGTCAGGTTTCGTATTGGGCTTGGGGCGTCAACTATTTCGCGTTGCCAAACCTCGTAATCAAAGCCGATTACACCTGCCGCCGCATCGGTACCGACAAGATGTTCGGCAGCACAAAAGCAGGTTACAACAACGAAAATGAGTTCTGTATATCAGTGGCTTACGTGGGTTGGTTTGTTAAGAAATAATAATTAATATCAAAATAAAAATGAAAAAAATCACATTATTCGCAGCCGCGCTCTTGGCTTTTGGCGCGGCGACATTCACCGCCTGCAAGGACGATGATGACAACGATGAAAAGACCGCCTCAATCGACGACAGCGAGGCGGTAAAAGTGGAGTACAACTCCGACTACGCTAAGCAGTGGGGCAATTATATGCGCGTGGTTGCAACCCTCCTGAAAACCGATTCAGACAACCTCTACAAGTATTGGAACGAGGCTTACGACGGCGGCGACAGTTACGCAAAACGCTTCAAGGGCGCAAAAGATGCGGGTTTCACTTCCGCCAAAGACTGTGTGGAACAGATTGTTGACGGCTGCATCGACATCGCCAACGAGGTGGGCACCGCCAAAATCAACGACCCCGTGGAACTTTGGAAGGATGGCAACACCGACGACGCAGTTCTCGCCGTTGAATCGTGGTTCTCGTGGCACTCTCGCGACGACTTCGCCAACAACATCGGCTCCATCAAGAACGCCTATTTTGGCTCGCTTGACGGCTCTGTAAACGCCAATTCGATTTCCAAGATGATTGCTTCCAAGGATGCGGCTCTCGACATTGAGGTGAGCGCAGCAATTGCAACCGCTCAATCATCAATTTTGGCGATTCCGCAGCCCTTCCGCAACAGTCTCGGCAGCCCCGAGGCTCAGACCGCCATCGAACAGTGCGTTGCCCTCCGCGACCTTCTCAAAAACAAGGTGAAGGCCATCATCGACGGCGAACTCAAAGACGCTGATTGGCAACCCGTTCTCGATCAGTATGTTGACAACGTTGTGCTCCCCACTTACAAGGATCTTTCGGAGAAAAACACCGCGCTCTACAACGCCGTTGTTGCCTTTGAGAAAAATCCTTCCAACGATGCTTTCCAAAAGTGCGCCGACGCTTGGCTCAACGCCCGCAAACCGTGGGAATCTTCCGAGGCGTTCCTCTTTGGACCTGTTGCTGACAAAGGTCTCGACCCCAATATGGACTCTTGGCCGTTGGACCTCTCCGGCATCGTAAAAGTATTCAACACGTCCGCTTGGGCAGACCTCGAATGGTCGGGCGACTATGAGGAAATCCCCGAAGGCGAGGAAGGCACCAAACACGCTCAGGAAATCGAATCCGCACAGTCGTTGCGCGGTTTCCACACGTTGGAATACTTGATTTTCAAGGACGGCAAGGCAAGGACGATACATTAATATTTTTTAATTACTAAAAACGCGAAAAACACGAAAGGTACAGGATTGTATTTTCGTGTTTTTCGTGATTTTGTAGTTATATTACAAAACTATTATGAAAAGGATATTATTTTTGTTGTTAACGACTTGTGCGTTAGCCTCTTGCGACAATGACGATGGCATTGAGGTTGACGAAATACGAATCCCTGACGGTTTTGCGCTGTCGGCGGGTTCGTCAACTGTTTTTTTGAGTTCGAGTTACGCCTACGACACTGATGCAGAATGGGTTAGCGGCAAATATACAACTCGTTTTAATAATGGCGACAATCTTTACGACAATCCCCTCGGCTCGGCGCAAAGTCAGGGCGGAT
>CAMJWL010000283.1 GCA_946409405.1 uncultured Bacteroidales bacterium | reverse complement strand
TTATTCGCTACAGCATTCTGTTGTTGATGGCGTATATCAAAGCCTCGCTGATGCTCGATACGTTGAGTTTTTTGAAAAGACGTTTTTTGTAGTTTTTTACCGCGTCGGGCGACTTGTGAACCTCATCGCCAATCTGCCCCACGGTGTTGCCCTGCGCCGAGAGCCAAAGCACTTTTTGCTCTATGTCGGTGAGTACGATGCCTTCCCTGTGTTCCCAATATTTGTGTTGGCGTGAATATTCGTAAAAGTCGGCGTCTCCGTGCTTGCGCATTGTTATCAACCCTGATTGTCGTCCCGACGGCACGGTGAGTACAAAGAGGCCTATCTTTATTACGCCGTCCACGGCAACTACTGGCGTGAAGTATTGGTGTATCAGGAGTTTGTTGAGATGAAAATTGTATGAGAGCGTATATTGCAGGATTTTGTCGTCGGGCTGCTGTCGGAGAAATTTGAATGCCGCTTCGTTGATTTCCACGAGCATCTTGTAGTCGGCATCGGGGACGCATTTTACGTATTCGTCGTAATTATCTGCCTTTTCGGGCGGGATGCCGCACCATTTGGCGATGTTGTCAGACATGAAGAACACCTTCTTTTTTTCGTAGTCAACCATATAGATGCCGCATCCGCTTATATTTGTAAAGGCGGCGGCGAGGTGCAGCGCGGTTACAATGGTGAGTTTGCCGTCTGCTTTGTCGCCAAACATCATGGTCGGGGCGTGGAAAAAGTCGTTTATTTTTTTGTCCATTGGGGTTTTGTTTTTGGTTTGTTTCTTTATTTGTGGTGGCAAAGGTAATATGTTTTTGCGAAGTATGCAAGTATTTCATTGTTGTTGATGAAAAATATTTACCCGAAAGTGTCATTTTTCGTGTGAAAATTGTGTATATTTTTGTGGCGTGAATCAATTAAGAGTTTTTTTTCATTTTTACGGTACAAAAGCACATGAGACACACTAATTAATCCAATGGGTCGCGCCGTGATGGTGGCGGCCTTTTTTTTGATGGTGGCGTGGCGGTGCAACTTTTTTTTATTATCCCGCAAAAAAAAATTACCTTTGCGGCATGATCGCAATTATTACTTCACAACCATTAAGAGCATGAAAAAAAAGTTTTTGATTCAGACTTTGGGAGCGGTGATGATAGCCGGCAGCAGCGCGGCGCAGATCAACTCCACCGACGTTTTCCCAATCCCGGGAGGGTCCAAGGCTGTGTCTGCCAACATCTCCGGCAACGGACAGCACGCCATTGTGGGCTACGAGCAGGACGGTCAGGTAAGGTACTTGTCGTTCACCAAGAAGGACGGCGCGTTTGCCAACCCGTCGGAGCAAAACCCGCTCAACGACCTCATCGACAAGCAGAGCGTATTGCCCCTCGAACCTTCGCTCTCCAGCGACGGCTCGCAGATTTACTTTGCGGCAGACAACGGCAGTGGCAACACCGACATCTACGTAATCTCCATGGAACAAGGCAAGTGGAGCAAGATGAAGGCTCTCGGCGACAGCGTCAACTCCAGCGCGCAGGAGCGTTACCCCGCCATTGCGCCCGACGGCAACACCCTCTATTTCACGAGGCTCAAGGAAGCCGGCAAGGGTGTTGACATCCCCGACCCGCGATGCGGCACCATTTTCATGAGCACTCACAAGACCGACGGCTCGTGGTCCCGCGCCAAGGATGTTCCCGAACCCGTAACCCTTGGTTGCGACGTGGCTCCATACGTGGCTCCCGACAGTAAGACCATCTATTTCTCGTCTATCCGCAAGGAGGGCCGCAACGACTTCGACGTGTATTACACCTACCGCCCCGACGCTAAGACGTGGGTGATTCCCATTGCCATCGACACCCTCAACGGGCAGTACCACGACCTCACGCCCACATACGACTACGACGGCAAGCAACTCTACTTCCTCTCCTCGCAGAAAAAATCGTCCGCGCTCGCCAAGGCTGATTTCCCGCCCAACTGCAAGCCGCAGCCGGTTACAAGGTATTACGGCAAGACCACCGACCAGTACACTGGCAAGCCTCTCGGCACTTCTATCAAGGTAAACGACGCTTTTAGCAGCATCACCCTCGCGCAGTTTAAGAGCGACGACGTAACGGGCGAGTACGACTTTTTCCTTAATGGCAACACGCCGATTTTCATCGATTACAGCCACCCAAAATACTCCCACAACATCGTGGAGACCACGCCAAACCAGCAGGAAAACCAGCAGAACTACACATTTTTCGACAGTCTTGCCTTGCAACTCAATGTGTTTGACTCCGACATGTTTGACGCACTCGAGTCTGACATCCACATCCGTTCCAACGGCAAGGACACCATTATTAAAATCAACGAATTTGCCACCGGACGCTACAAGATGACGCTCCCCATTGGCAACAATTACGACTTCAACATCACCAAGGATCTCTACACCGATTACGACTTCAACCTCGACCTCTCGCAGGTGGTGCTTTTTGAATCGGTGGAGAAGGATGCCGAACTTCAGTCGAGCAAGATTCTCCTCAACGTGGAGGTCAAAGGTCTCGAACCGGGCGAGACGGCGGAAGTTACCATCGTGGACATCGCCACCATATCGCGCTATACCACCACAAAGACCACCGACACCAAGGGACACGCCGAGTTTTGGCTCCGCAAAGGCGACCTTTACCAGGTAAACATCTTCAAGAAGGGCTACACGCTCTACAACCAGTTGACCGCCCTCGGTGCCAAGGAACTCGCATTCGACAAACTCAACCGTATGCGCCGCAACCGAAACATGAAAAACGCCGACATCGACCAGAGCCACACCCTCACCTTCGAGCAGATGAACCGTCAAAGGCGTGATGGTGGGGACGAGGAAGACTACAACCTCCCCGACGACGAGCGCAAACGCCGCGAGATGAAGGAGTTTGACTACACCAAATACTCCCTCACCACCGACGAGACCATCAACCTCGACGGCAGTGTAACTATCGTGGCAGAAATCAAGAAGATGAATGAAGGCGTCAAGA
>CAMJWL010000282.1 GCA_946409405.1 uncultured Bacteroidales bacterium | reverse complement strand
TATTGATGCCGGTGTTAATGCGTATGGAGACTACAAAATTAATGATAGTATAGAAGTTTGTAAAGAGATTGCCAATGACAAAAATGTGTTTGACAGAGTTGCATTTGTCTATGTGCTTGTTACAGACATTAATACGTTAACTAATCCTATGCAAGTATTTCAGGCGCAACTTAATGCGGCGGCTTACAAAACAATAAATATTAATCATTTATTAAAATTGAACAATGCAATAAGCGAAAATCTAAAATCATCGAAACATCCTAATCGTTATGTTTATTGCAAAGATTTTGACAATTTTATGGCTACGTTGTAGTTCATTTTTACATCCATTTTCCCCCGATTTTTTTAAAATTTGCTCTTTTTTACGATAAAAAACGTATTTTTGCATTATGAAAAATCTAAACCTATCACATATTATGAAAACTACAAAAATCATCATTGCCGCCATTGCATTGTCGGCGTTGTGCTGTACTGAGGCTACGGCGCAGGGTTTCAGACCGGAGAATTTCAATTTTCCCGAAGGTTCGTATTCTCCTGTTACTAACGTGAATCGGGCGGGCTATCCGCGTGTGTTGAAGGACAATAGCGTGATGTTTCGCGTCAATGCGCCACAGGCTCAGATGGTGCAGATTGACCTTTGCGGCGTCAAATACGATATGAACAAGGCTGACGACGGCGCGTGGATAGTTACCACCAAGCCGCAAGTGCCGGGCTACCATTATTATTCGTTAGTGGTGGACGGCGTGTCGGTGTCCGACCCTGCAAGTCAGACATTTTTTGGATGCAGCCGATGGTCGAGCGCGATAGAGATTGTGGAGCCGGGCATGGACGATTTTGAGGTGCACGATGTGCCGCATGGCGAGGTGCGCACCGTCAATTATTACTCCAAAGTGGAGGAGGCGTGGCGACCGCTGATGGTCTATACGCCTGCGGGTTACAACGAGGGTAAACAGGATTACCCCGTGGTCTATATTCAGCACGGCGGCGGCGAAGACCATCGCGGATGGATGGAGCAAGGACGCACTGCCAACATCCTTGACAATCTGATTGCTTCGGGCAAGGCTGTGCCGATGATTGTTGTGAGTTCCAACAGCAACGTCCGTGCGCGTAGTGGCGGCATGGGATTCGGCGCGGGATATAGTTGGGACGGTATGCAGACCTTCCGCAACGAACTGATTGACAATGTGATACCGTTTGTAGAAAAGAATTACCGCGTCAAGAAAGACCGTAAATCCCGCGCAATGTGTGGCCTCTCGATGGGCGGCGGACAGTCGTTCTACATCGGACTGCGCGACCCCGAAGTATTTGCCAATGTGGGAGTGCTCTCTACGGGAATGTTTGGCGGCATTGCGGGCGCGGCAAATTTTGACCTCGAAAAAGAAGTGCCGGGAATGTTGACCGACACCAAAAATTTCAACAAAAAGTTTGACGTATTTTTCCTCACCTGCGGCGAGCAAGACCCGCGCATCGAATACACGCGCAACATCGTCAAGAAAATGCGCGACGGCGGCGTGGATGTCCGTTTCAATTCGTACTCCGGCGACCACGAGTGGCAGGTATGGCGCAAGTCGCTGCATGAATTTGCGCAATATTTGTTCAAATAATTGCGGTGTTGTGACAAATTTCGTTTTGCTTAATCGAGATTTTTCTTACATTTGCAATCACAAACATTAAACAACGCATTATGAAATCATTTCCAATAATATTATTAGCATTGCTGATGTATGGCACGGCAATCGCTCAGTACAGGAGTAGCGAGTTTGAGACAGCATTGCTCAAAGGCACGCGCACTGAGACCGGCAAGCCCGGCGCAAAGTACAAAAACAATTTTGTGGAGTACAAGATTGACGCTTCGTTCGACCCCGAGACGCAGATGTTGGAGGGCGACGAAATAGTTACCTTCCATTATAATATGCCGGGCAGAAATACGTACAGCGTGGTGTTCAACCTCTACCGAAACCTCTATAAGAAAGGCATTTCGCGCACCCGCAACTGCAAACCCGAAGACATCACCGACGAAGGCATGGAAATTTTGGAGGTTGCCATCGTTGACGGCGCATCGGAGGACAATGCGGGGTTCGGCGTTGAAGACACCAAACTCGTTGTTAAACTCCCAAAAGCACTCTCGCCCGGCGACAAGACCACTATCCGCGTCAAGTGGCGCAACAGGATTGCAGCCAACACACACCACCGTGGCGGCAAATATTACGACAATTCGTGGTTCATCCCCTATTGGTATCCGCAAGTGGCTGTATATGACGATATTTACGGTTGGGATGCAATAGACCATTCGGGCAACGAGGAGTTTCTGTTGGAATTTGCCAATTATGATGTCAACCTCAAAATCGGCGGTCGTATGGTAACATGGGCTACGGGGCAACTCGCCGACCCAAACAGCGTTTTCACCAAGGATTTTATGCTCAAATACAACAAGGCGATGGCGTCCAACGAACTTGTTACCCTCTTCGCTCCGGGCGGCGCGGGCAAGGCTCTCAAAAACGAGGTCAATACGTGGCATTTTAAGGCGGATTCTGTTCCCGACTTTGTGTTTGCTTGCAGCAAAGAGATGGGTTGGGCGGGGTTGTCCACGCCAATCAGGAAAGGCAAGCCGAGGACATTTGTATCGGCGGTGTATAAGGACGACGGTTTTAGGAACACGGCACCCATTACCTCCAAAAAGACCCTCGAATACCTCAGCACACAGCGTCCGGGCGTGCCTTACCCGTATGCGCACATGACCGTGTTCCAAGGTAGTGGCGGCATGGAGTTTCCGATGATGATTAACGAGGATTTTGACAACGACTATGATTCCGACTTTTTCACAACGTCGCACGAGGTTACGCACTCGTATTTCCCGTTCATTACCGGCATGTATCAAAACAGGTTTGCCTTTATGGACGAGGGATTGACTCAGTATGTGCCGCAATATTTTCAGAATGAGAATTTTAAGAGCAAGGACATCATCCACGACGCCTATTATTTCACGGG
>CAMJWL010000281.1 GCA_946409405.1 uncultured Bacteroidales bacterium | reverse complement strand
CAGAATCGTAGGTTACTTTAAACTTCTCAACTTGGATTGGTTTCTCTTCCTCTTCGTCATCGTCGCTGCCGCAGGACGTGCCTACAAATGAGAACGCAACCAAACCCGCAATAGCGAGCATCCATGATGCTCTGAAAAATTTTCTCTTCATAATGCGATTTGTTTTAGTTATTAATAATGCAGTTGTAATTTGGTTTAATCACGCCCCAAATGTAATACCAATTTTTGAGTTGACCAAATAAAAGTGCATTTTTTGCAATTTTTTTGTTTATTTAAACATAACACCACCTTCTATCGGTCTGCATAGTTGCTGGCCTGCACCACGTTGACCACGTAGTCGCCCATGTGTTCGCACTCGTTGATGAAGTCCATGTACGATACGCCGAGTTCGTAGTTGTAACGGTTTTCGTTGATGTCCACGATGCTGCGCTCCTTGAGCATGCGGCGGTAGTTGTTGATGTCGCTCTCTATCTCTTTGGTTCTTGTGAAGTCCAATGGCTTGTCGGTGTTGCGGAGACGGTCTATCATGTTGTCGATAGCCTTGTCGAGGTGCGCAAACATTTTCTTGATGTTGCCTACCTGTTCCGGGGTGTATTCGAGTTTCTTCTCGCGCTTGTGGTTGAGGGTGCGTCCGAGATTGTAGCAAGAGTCGCCGATGCTTTCGAGTTCCGATACGAGTTTCATCATCTTCATCATCTTGCGCTTAGATTCTTTGGTGAGTCCGCCCGCGTCCATCACTTTATTAATATAGTTGGCAATCTCTACCTCCATCTTGTCGGTGATGCCCTCGTATTTGGCAACACGCTCGTACTCTTTGTCAAAGTCGGCCTCCTTCCCTATGGTAAGCATTGTTTTCACCATGCCAAACATCTTCTTGCAACGCTCGGCAAAGGTGATAATCTCGTTTTGAATCTCCGTGGGCGCGAGTTCGGAGGTGGAGGTCATGCCCGACGGGATGTATTTGAGGCGGTAGTCGCCCTCCTCGTCGGTGAGCGGCACCAATTTGTACACAAGGGTCTCTATCTGCGGCACAAACCATACCAAAAGCAACGTATTGAAAGTGTTGAAGGCGGTGTGGAACGCCGAAAGTTTAAATTTGGCATTGCCCTCGGAGTGCAGCACGTCGCTCAGGAACCACTCCACGGCATCGCACGCCCAATATATTAAGGGCAGTATTATCACCACGCCCACCACGTTAAACAGCATGTGAGCCAGCGCGGCGCGGCGCGACATCCTGTTGCCGGTCATGGAGCCGAGCAACGCCGTAGCCGTGGTGCCTATGTTCTGACCCATCGCCAGAGCCGCCGCCTGATAAAATCCAAATCCGGGTATCTGCATGTCGAAAAGCATCAAGGTGATGGCCATCGTAGCCGCCGACGACTGCACTATGGCTGTTACCACCGCGCCCACAAGCACAAATAGGAGTATGGCGTAATAGCGGTCGCAATCTATGACGCTGAGCATGGCGGCTACGCGCTCGTTGAGTTTGAGGTCGAGCGCAACGTCCTGCAAAAATTTGAGTCCCAGAAACAAAAGGCAGAATCCGAATATGGTCTGCGAAAGAATCTTTACTTTGCTACGCTTGGAGAAGAACGCCGGCAGGCATAACGCGAGTAGCGGCAGAGCGTATTCGGTAACATCCATGTCGCCTACAAGCGAGATTATCCACACCGTGGCGGTAGTACCAATATTGGCTCCCATGATAACGCCGATGCTCTGCCTCAGCGTCATCACGCCCGATGTTACGAGTCCCACTACTATCACCGTGGTAGCCGAACTCGACTGCAATATCATTGTTACCACTATGCCGGTAAGGATGCCCATCACGCGGTGCTTGGTCATCGCCGAAAGCACCTTGCCGAGCCGGTCGCCGGCAAATTTTTCGAGTCCGTTGCTCATCTGCGTCATTCCGTAGAGGAACATTGCTATTGCTCCACAGAGCGACAACAGGCTTTTGAATGTTTCCATTTAATGAAGAAGTGTCTTTATTTTGCCGCAAAGTTACCACATTGTAGCGACATTTTCAAATTTTACCGCCAAAAATTAAAATTTTAACTATTTAATAAGATATTGTTACAATAATAAAGTTTAATTTTGCAGCGACAAAACCAAAAAGCTATACAATGAAATATTTATTTACTTTTTTAACGACGATATTGATTGCCATCGGTGCGGCGCAGGCGCAGACCAAGGTGCGCGGCACGGTTACCGACGGCGAGACGGGCGAGCCGCTGCCTTTTGTGAGCATCGTGTTCACAGGCACCACCACCGGCACTATTACCGACATCGACGGCAACTTCTTCCTCCAAGGACACGTAAACAGCGACACCCTGGAATTTTCGATGATGGGATACACGCCTTATTTCTATAAGGTGCAGAGGGACGCATATCAAGAAATCAATGTGGTGATGGATCCCGACAGTTATGAACTCAACGAAATCGTGGTGCATCCCGGCGAAAACCCCGCCTGGCGCATCATGCGCAACGTGGCTGCCAACCGCAAGAAAAACGACCCAGACCGTCTGGATTCGTACAAATTTGAGGTCTATAACAAGATGGAGGTGGACATCAACAACATCCGCGAAGACTTTACCGATAGGGCGATACTGAGAAATTTTAGTTTTATCATGAACTACGCCGACACCTCCGCCGAGACGGGCAAGGTGTATCTGCCGGTGATGATTTCGGAAACGCTCTCGGAAATATCGCACAGCAAAAACCCTTCGCGCAAAAAAGAGGTAATCAAGGCTTCCAAAATATCCGGCGTGGAAAACGAGAGCGTGTCGCAATACACGGGTCAGATGTACCTCGAGGCTAATATCTACAAGAATTACATCCCCGCCTTCGGACATGAGTTTGTGTCGCCGGTGTCGGATTTATGGAAGGCAAACTACAAATTTTACCTCCTCGACAGCGCGTACCAGGAGGGGCATTACCTGTATCACATATCCTTCCGCCCCAAGCACAAACAGACATACACTTTTAGCGGCGAT
>CAMJWL010000280.1 GCA_946409405.1 uncultured Bacteroidales bacterium | reverse complement strand
ATTATTCTCCCCCGAATTGCATCAAATATCCCTTCAAAAATTCGTCAATCTGTCCGTCCATCACCGCCTGAACGTTGGAAGTCTCTACGTTGGTGCGGAGATCCTTGACCATCTTATAAGGCTGCATCACGTAACTGCGGATTTGCGAACCCCATTCGATTTTCTTTTTCTTGCCCTCGATTTCGGCTTGTTTCTCGCGTTTCTTTTCAAGTTCGATTTCGTAAAGATGCGATTTGAGGATGCGGAGAGCATTTTCGCGGTTTTGACCTTGGGTGCGGCACTCGGTATTTTCCACCACAATGCCCGACGGAATATGACGAACACGCACGCCGGTCTCAACCTTGTTGACATTCTGACCGCCCGCGCCCGACGAACGGAATGTATCCCATTCGAGGTCGGAAGGGTTGATGTTGATTTCGATGTCGTCATTAATTAACGGTACAACAAAAACCGACGCAAAAGTGGTCTGACGCTTGCCCTGTGCGTTGAATGGCGAAATGCGGACGAGACGATGAACACCGTTCTCACCCTTCAACCATCCGAAAGCATAACTTCCTGACACTGTGATTGTAACAGTCTTGATGCCTGCCTCCTCGCCTTCGAGAAGGTTGGTGATTTCGTACTTGAAACCGCGAGCCTCAGCCCAACGTGTGTACATACGCATCAGCATCTGCGCCCAATCATTAGCCTCCGTACCACCCGCACCGGCGTTGATTTTGAGGATTGCGTCGAAAGAATCCTCCTCGTTGCGGAGCATATTTTTAAACTCCAAATCCTCCACCAACGCGAGCGTCTTGGCGTATTGCGCGTCGTAATCGTCCTGCGAATCGTCGCCGCCTTCGATGAACTCCGCCAACACATCCAAATCGCCAAATGCCGCCTCAGCATCGTCGTAGCCCATTACCCATTGCTTGATGTCGGAGATGGAGCGCATAAAATCCTCGGCGGCCTTCGGGTCGTCCCAAAAACCGTCCGCCTCAGTCTGACGCTGTTTGTCCGCTATTTCGGTTCGCTTGGCATCAATGTCAAAGATGCCTCCTCAGCCCCTCTAAGCGGGTTCGCAGGGCTTTATGTTCGTCCTTGTTGTACATTATTTATTTAATTCCACGTAAAAATTATCTTACCTTGATGACTGTGCCGTCGAAATTGACTTTCCAAATGGACGACGGCTGCGAGATGCGGGTGTCGTCGCGTCGCCAAGTGGTGGCATAATCGACGGATTCTTTGATGTAGTCGCTCACCTCGCCCCAAAGACTCGACGCCTTCATACCGCTCACATTGGCGGACGTGGAGACAATCGGCTTGCCAAATGCAGAAATCAACTCCCTGCAAAACTCGTCGTCGGGAATCCTGATGCCAATAGAACCGTCATCCGGCACAAGGTTTGGCGCAAGGTTGCGCGCCTTGGGGTAGATGACAGTGAGCGGGCCATTGATTTCCTCCATCAACTCCACCGCCTTGAACGGCACTTCCGTTACATATTGCTGCAACATCAGGAAGTTGCTCACCAATATAATCATACTCTTGGAGTCGGGACGCTTCTTGATATGGTAAATCTTGCGCACTGCCTCCGAATCGGTGGCGTCGCACCCAAGCCCCCACACAGTATCAGTGGGGTACAGCAAAACCTTGCCGTCCCTCAATATATCCAACGAGTTTTCAATTTCTTTCTGCATATCCGTTAATGTTTTTGACGGCGCAAAGTTAATATTTTATTTGATCAATACCAAATTATTCATCGCAAAGCCTTACGCCCCACTCTTTGCGCAGCGCGTCCATCTGTCGCATCATACGGAGGATGTCGGCGTGTGGCATCTCAGGCGGCTCGATTTTGCCGGCGTTGATGGCGCGGATGCAACAATCCACCTGATACTCGTAGCCGGTAATTTGCGGCGGACAAGCGACCTTTTTTATTAGTTGGTAATCCTGATTGAACACGCTGAGGGACTGCGGGTTGTTGACATTTTCAACGATAATGAAACCGTCAGTACCCGAAATGATGCCCTGCCTGTCGCTCTTGGCGAGTTGCGAACTCCACAAAACGGCGATGCGTCCGTCGTTGTATTCCAAAGTGATTGATTCCTGAATATCGACACCCGTGTGGTACTTGATGCAATGCGACGAGGTGCGCTTGATGTCGTCGCCAAAAAACATATCGGCAAAATTCAACACATACACGCCCAAATCGAGCAACGCGCCGCCCGCAAGTTCGGGCTTGTACATACGTTCGAGCGCGATGTTGGGGTAACAAAGATTGGCGGAGAGCATCTGCGGCGCACCAATTATGCCGCTATTAATCTCGTCCATAATCATCTGACGCATTGGCTGATAGCGCGTCCAAATAGCCTCTGCGAGAAATACTTTCTTCTCCTGCGAAATCTTAATCAACTCCTCGGCTTGTGCGGCATTGACGGTAAAAGCCTTTTCGCACAAAACCGGCTTGCCTTTCAGGAGGCACATTTTGGAATTAGCGTAATGGTGCGAATGTGGCGTGGCAACGTAGATGAGGTCAACGTCGGGGTCGTCAGCCAACTCCTCATACGAGCCGTATGCCTTTTGGATAGAGAATGTTGCGGCGAATTTTTGCGCCTTCTCGGTGGTGCGCGATGCCACGGCGTATGCGCGTGCAGTCTTCATTCCAGCGAGGGTGGTCGCCATCTTGTCGGCTATCCATCCCGTGCCAAGGATGCCAACATTAAAAATTTTTTCTGCCATAATATTCAGGTTTAAGAAATTTGCAAAATTTCTCTTTTTTTAGCCGCCTACAGCGGGAAATTGTTCAAATTTTTTCAAATCATTCAAAATTACTGTTTTATTTTGAAAAATTTTGAACCAAATTTGTAAAATTTCTGCCCGCAAGGGCACTTTTTTTTTGCCGCCTACGGCGGGAAATTATACAAAATTTTTATCAAAATTATTCAAAATTGCTGTTTTATTTTGTAAAATTTTGAACCTAATTTTGTAAAATTTCTGCCCGTAAGGGCACTTTTTTTTGCCGCCTACGGCGGGAAATTATACAAAATTTTTATCAAAATTATTCAAAATTGCT
>CAMJWL010000279.1 GCA_946409405.1 uncultured Bacteroidales bacterium | reverse complement strand
CCGCGATACGAGTTTTGACTCTTGCCCAACGAAATGCCCTTGCTGATGATTGTGGAGCGAGTGTTTTTGCCGATGTGAACCATCTTGGTGCCGGTGTCCGCCTGTTGGTAATTGTTGGTAACAGCCACGGAGTAAAACTCTGAGTTTGAATTGTTTCCCTTTAAAATTGTTGACGGATATTTCCACGTAATAGCCGAGCCGGTCTCCACCTGCGTCCACGAAATTTTGGAGTTGTCGCCCTTGCACATTCCGCGTTTTGTAACGAAATTGTAGATGCCGCCCTTGCCGTCCTTGTCGCCGGGATACCAATTTTGGACGGTGGAATATTTGATTTCGGCATTGTCGAGCGCGATGAGTTCCACAACGGCGGCGTGGAGTTGGCTCTCGTCCCTCATCGGGGCGGTGCAGCCTTCCAAATACGATACGTAACTATCTGAATCAGCGATGATTAACGTGCGCTCAAACTGTCCCGTCTTTGCAGCATTAATTCTAAAATATGTCGATAATTCCACGGGACACCTCACGCCTTTGGGGATATACACAAACGAGCCATCGGTGAATACCGCCGAATTGAGTGCCGCGTAAAAATTGTCGCCAACGGGAACCACGCTGCCCAAATATTGCGCTATCATATCGGGATAGTCGCGGATGGCCTCGCTTATCGGGCAGAAGATGATGCCCTTTTCGGCGAGTTGTTTTTTCATCGTGGTATGCACCGATTCCGAATCAAAAACCGCATCGACAGCCACGCCCGCCAATTCTTTTTGTTCCGAAAGCGGGATGCCAAGTTTTTCGTAGGTTTTCAGTAGTTCGGGATCCACCTCGTCGAGAGAGTTGAGTTTGGGCTTCTTCTTGGGTGCGGCGTAGTATATTAAATCTTGATAATCAGGCTCTTGGAACGACAAATGCGCCCAATGCGGCATAGTCATCGTCTTCCACTTTGCGTAAGCGCGGAGACGAAAATCAAGCATCTGCGGCGGCTCGTTTCTGAGTGCCGACAGACGACGGATAATATCTTCATTGAGGCCTTTCGGGAAGGTCTCCATCTCTATATCGGTAACGAACCCCGCCTCGTAAGTGCTTGATTCAAGTTCGTTTATGATGTTTTTTTCGTTGGTCTCTGACATTTTTTACAGCGTTTTTTTCAGGCTGTAAAGGTAGCAAAGATTTTGGAAATGACAAAGAAAAAAATCGTGGAGGATTTTTCTTGACATCCAACCCTATTTGCGTCAAAATTACACCACGAAAAACCATGTAAAAATGTGATGGCTTCCACATTTTACTATGGTTTTTCGTGATTTTTATCACATTTTATTATGGTTTTTCGTGGAAAAATTATTATATTTGCATCGTCATTAACACATAAAACGCTTCAAAAAAATGGAAATAATAAGGGATATAATATCAAAATTGGCGGAATGGAAGAAAGCCAAAACGCGTAAACCATTGATACTCAGCGGTGCACGGCAGATTGGCAAAACTTGGGCTTTGAAAGAGTTCGGTAGGTTGCATTACGATAATGTCGCTTATTTCAATTTCGACAAGAAGTCGGAGTTGCAGAAGGAGTTTGAGGCTACCAAAGATCCACGGCGACTTGTAAAGGCGTTGTCTCTGTACGTTGATTGCGAAATCAAGCCCGAAAACACACTCATAATTTTCGACGAGATTCAGGAGTGCAACAAGGCTCTCAACTCGTTGAAATATTTTTGCGAGGATGCGCCCGAATACCACATCGTCTGCGCTGGACCTTTGCTTGGAGTTTTCCTAAGCAAAGGAGATTCATTTCCTGTCGGTAAAGTTGAGTTTTTGAATATGTATCCGCTGACTTTCAAGGAGTTCCTATACCACGACAATAAGAAGATGCACGACTTTGCGGAGACAATCGACAAGGTAGAGCCAATTCCCGAAATTGCAATGAAACTTTTGGAAGAATCTTACAGACGCTACCTTGTATGCGGCGGGATGCCCGAGGCGGCCATTTCTATGCTTGAAAACAACGGCAACACCGACAAGATTCTCAGTTCTATAATTGAGGCATACAGGCTCGATTTTTCAAAACACGCCCCCTCGTCCGACATTCAGAAAATAGCCGATATTTGGAATTCGATGCCGACCCAACTTTCAAAGGAAAACCGTAAATTTCAATTCAAACTTGTAAAGTCGTCGGCACGTTACCGTGAATACGAATCTGCGATGCTGTGGCTCCAAAATGCCGGACTGATTCAAAGGGTCAATTGCATCACAAAGCCCGGTCTGCCAATTTCTGCATACGAAGACAGCCAAATTTTCAAGGTCTATCTCAATGATGTAGGCTTAATGAGAGTTTTGGCACAATTGCCGCCCAACGTCTATATGTCTGACAATCCAATGTTTAAGGAGTTTAAGGGGGCGATGACCGAAAATTATGTCTTGCAGTCGTTGGTCGCCAATTTTGAGGTGAAGCCGAGATATTGGATGTCCTCAGGGACGGCGGAAGTGGATTTCGTGTTGCAGGACGGGCTAAACATTTTGCCGATAGAAGTAAAGTCAGGCACAAGCATTAGCGGCAAGAGCATCAAGGTATTTGGCGAAAAATATTCGTCGCCTCTAATGCTCCGATTTTCAGGGCTTAACCTCCGCTGCGACAACAATTTCCTGAACATCCCGCTTTGGCTCGTAGATTACACGCCAAGGTTTTTGAAAATGGTCGATGGATTGCGTTAACATGTTATTATATCCCAAACACCCGCTCCGAGTTTCTCGTCGTCGTTTCTGCCACCTCATCAAACGGAACGCCTTGAATTTCAGCAATTTTGTGAGCGATGACGCGAACCATTGTGCTGTCGTTCCTTCTGCCACGGTAGGGCATCGGCGTGAGGTATGGCGAATCGGTTTCGAGGACGATTTTTGAGAGCGGAATCACGTCGCGGACAAGGGCGGCGAGGGTTGCGCCGGAGTTTTTGAATGTTACCACTCCGCCAATGCCAAAATAAAAATCGCCGTAATCCATCACGCGCTGAGCATCGCTCATATCACCGCTAAAACAATGAAAAATGCCGCGCACTTTGCCTTTGTAACCGTCCAAAACCTCAAA
>CAMJWL010000278.1 GCA_946409405.1 uncultured Bacteroidales bacterium | reverse complement strand
GATTATGCAGGCCATCAACGAGCAGTCGCGCATAGTACGTCTTCCTCTCAACCAAGTAAGCTCGCTCAGCAAGTACAACAAGGCAGTGTCCGACTTTGAGCAGCAGCACCAGCGCAAACCGTCGCCAGAGGAACTCAGTGCTATCCTCGACCTCCCGCAGGAGAAAGTTGTGGACACCATGAGGGTGTCGGGCAAGCATGTCAGCGTGGACGCACCATTCGTGCAGGGAGAGGAAAACAGCCTCCTCGACGTTCTCGAAAACACCGACTCTCAAGTAGCCGACGGCAACCTGATGAACGAATCGCTCAGCAAGGAGATAGAGCGCGCGTTCTCCACTCTCACCGAGAGGGAACGCTGCATCCTCAAATATTCCTTCGGCATCGGATGTCAGGAACTCAGCCTCGAGGAAATCGGCGACCAGTACGGACTCACACGTGAGCGAGTACGCCAGATCCGCGAAAAAGCGATTAGGAGGCTGCGCAACACTTCAAGGAGCACGCTCCTGAAGGCGTACCTCTAAAATCATTGACATACAACATTTTGCATGGATGGCAGACGGCTGCAGACCGTTGTAGCCATCCTTTTTTAATAATAAAAGCAAAACATTTTGTCAATTTTCCATATTTAATTTTACATTTCGGCAAACTAAGGCAAGGAATTTGATGTAATAATCAACGAACAATTAAAAACGCTATTATTATGATTCAAGGCAACGACATCGCTACAAGGGACTTCCTCGCGGAGCTCATGCGCTCCACGGGCAAAGAAGACCTCAACTATATATACCGGGGCGAGTTTACACAAAACTTGCAGCAGCACATCCTGTCCCTTGCCGAAAAGAACATCGACCGCGAGAAAATTTCGGGCAAAATCAAGAAGCGCGTGTTCCACATAATGGTGGAGAGCATACAGAACATCTCGCGACACGGCGACAACAAGGAGGACGACACACAGGAAAACTCCGCTATGTTCTCTATCCAGAAAGAAAAAGACTGGTACTACATCACCACCAGCAACATCATCGACAACGCCAAAGTGGACTCCCTCCGCTCCAAGCTCGACCGCATCAACAACATGGAGCAGGCCGACCTGGACAAGTTTTACCGCGAGGTGCTCGGCAACGGACAACTCTCCCAAAAAGGCGGCGCAGGTCTCGGACTCATCGAGATGGTGCGCAAGTCGGGCAACAAACTCAGCTATGACATCGAGAAGATAGACGACGAACACTCGTTCTTCTACCTCCACAGCCACATCAAGACATCCTCGCTCACCGAAACCGCCACACCCGCCACGGGCGAGGCGTCGATATTCTCGCTCAACTACATGGTGAAACTCCACAACTTCATCATCAGCAACTCGATACTGCTGATATACAGCGCGATATTCGACCAAGACAGCCTCCTGAGCCTTGTATCCATAATGAAAAACCGCGTGGACGGCACCGCCAACATCAAGAAAAAAATAGTGAGCCTCATGGTGGAAATGCTCCAAAACATCATCCACCACGGCGAGCAAAACATAGAAGGCTACAACGGTTCGCAGGGCATATTCTACATCTCGGAGCGCAACCACAAATATTACCTGACCACCATCAACTACATAGACAACAGCAAGATACCAGCACTCCGCGAAAAAATAGACCACATCAACAGCCTCGACGACAAGGGGCGCGAACAATTCTACAATTCGCGGCTGTTTGACTTCAAATCGGTAACAAACAAAGAGGCGGGGCTTGGTCTCATAGAGATGCGCCAAAAGAGCAAAAACCCGATAGAATACGACTTCACAGCCTTGGACGACAAGTATTCGCTGTTCAAAATATCCACGAGCATCAACTTGTAATATAAAACAACAAGCGACATGTGCGGCGACATCTACATACCAATGGGTGAAGACACGCCAGAAGTGATACTGAACCGCGAATCCAAGCAATTCAGCCTCATAGGGCAGTCCTTGCCAGAAGACTCGCACGCATTCTACAACCCCATCTTAACATGGCTTGTAGAATACGTGCAGCAGCCTTTTGACGCCCTCTGTTTCGACATCAAGTTGCTGTACTTCAACACCTCGTCTGCCAAGGAAATCGCCAAAATCCTCAACGTTTTCCTCAACAGCCCGCAGCGCGACAAGATTACCGTGCGATGGTTTTACGACTTCCACGACCCCGAAAACATAGAAACCTGCCGCCGCTACGAACTCATCCCGCTCCACTACGAATATTACGAATACGACTACTCCTCGCTCGAACCGCCCGCCGACGAACCCGAAGGCACATACCACATCATTTCATAAAAGTTGTCGCCGATTTTTTGGGTGTCAACCACCCGACCGCCGCGCAAATCTGCCGCCCTCGTCCCGCTGCCAAGCATCGTAGGCGACATCAATATCCTCGCCTCATCCCACAGCCCGGCATCCACAAACATCTGATGCGTCCTCGCGCCGCCTTCCACAATAAGGCTCTGCACCTTCATTTGGTACAACGCGCCCAATACCTGCGCCGCCACATCGCCACGTCCAAAATCTATCTTAACAACCGTAACGCCCGACAAATCTGCCTCCACTTCCTTGCCCGTGAAGACCACCGTCCGCGACGCACCGTCAAACATTTTCAAATCCCTTGGCAACTTCAAATCCCTATCCAACACCACTCGCAGCGGATTTTTGCCCGCCCAAAGCCTGTTGGTAAGGCTCGGATTGTCGCGCAGGGCGGTATTGTAACCCACCAAAATTGCGTCCTCCTCGCTGCGCCATTTATGATTGAGGATTTCTGTCTGATGGTTGGAAATACGCACGGGCTTACAATCCTTGTCGATAAATCCGTCGGCACTCTGCGCCCACTTCAATATTACGTAAGGCCTACGGAGATTGACGCTCGTAAAAAAACGCCTGTTCAATTCCTGGCACTCCTTCTCCAATACGCCCACGACGACCTCCACGCCCGCCGCCCTTAGTTTTTGGATGCCCTTGCCGTCCACCTGATTAAATGGATCTCGACAGCCGACATACACTTTCCTTATCCCTTTTTCGATAATCAAATCGGCGCACGGCGGCGTCTTGCCAAAATGTGCGCACGGT
>CAMJWL010000277.1 GCA_946409405.1 uncultured Bacteroidales bacterium | reverse complement strand
TTTGGCGCGGCGACAGTTACAACGAACGCGGCGAAAATCAACTTTTTGAATACCTCGATTTTTACCACACCGACAAAGGCTACATGCTGAGTTTCTGTTTCAACAAGAAATCCAAACCCGAAGCAAAGACGATACGCCTTGATGGCAGGGAGATTGTGGAGGTGGTTGTGTAATAAAAATAGGGACGCGGCGCGCCATAAATAAAAATAGGGACGCGGCACGCCACGTCCCTACAAAAATTCAAAAAAATCAATTCGTTATCCTTTCGTCAATTCCTCCACAGCCTTATCCACTTTCTCAAAATTGAACTGGCTGTACACTTCGTTGAACAACGCCGCAATCTTGTCGTTGCAGAGGTTGCCGATGCTGCCGATGTGGGTGTGATTGAGGGGCTTGTCCCAATGGAATTTGCCCTCAAAAACCTGATGTCCGACCTCCTTGTATGCGTCGCGGAATGGCACGCCGGCCACCACCATCTCGTTCAATGCCTCCACGGTGAAGATGGGCTGGTACATCTCATTTTTGAGGATGTCTTCGCGGGGCTGGATTTTCGGGAGTATAAACTCCATAAAATCCAAACACATCTGCATCCGCTCAAATACGGGCAGGTAACTCTCTTTCAAAAGTTGCAGGTCGCGGAAATATCCACAAGTCAGGTTGCCGGTGATGCGGTTGAGTTCAAAGGGCAGTACGCTTATTTTGTTGCAGTAGCCGCGCATCAATTCAAAAACATCTGGGTTTGCCTTGTGCGGCATTATCGACGAGCCTGTGGTGTATTCCTTGGGCAGGGAAATGAATTTGAAATTCTGGCTCATAAAAAGGCAACAGTCGGCGGCGAATTTTGCCAATGTCTGCGACAATTGAGCCAACGCGCTCGCCACAACGGTCTCCACTTTGCCGCGTGTCATTTGTGCATAGACGGAGTTGTAGTCGGGGCTGTCAAAACCAAGAAGGTCGCTTGTGCGCTGCCTGTCAATCGGGAATGACGAACCATATCCCGCCGCGCTGCCGAGCGGGTTGCGGTTGTTGATTTTCCACGCCGACAGGAGAGTTTGGAGGTCGTCGGCAAGGCTCTCGGCGTAGCATCCAAACCAAAGTCCGAAACTGCTTGGCATTGCGATTTGCAGGTGTGTGTAGCCTGGCAGGAGAATGTCCTTGTATTTTTCGCTCAACGATACGAAGGTCTCAAAAACGCCCTTGACGGTCTCAATGATTTTTTGGAGTTTGGCGCGGGTGAAGAGCCTTACAGCCGTTACAACCTGATCGTTGCGGCTGCGGGCGGTGTGTATGCGTTTGCCCGGGTCGCCAAGCCGCTCGGTGAGCATAAATTCTATCTGCGAGTGCACGTCCTCCACGTCGGGCGCAATCTCAAATTTGCCGTCCACAGCAATAGCGTGGATTTTGCGGAGTTCCTGTTGGAGTTTGTCGTTGTCGTCCTTACCGAGAAGCCCACATTCGGAGAGCATCTGCGCGTGAGCCATACAGCCAAGCGCATCATATTCAGCAAGATACAAATCCATTTCGCGGTCTCTGCCTACCGTAAAACGTGTTACAAATTCCGAGGTGTCAAAACCTTTGTCCCAAAGTTTCATTTTAGTTTTTGTTGAGTTTGATTATTTTGGGACAAAGGTAAGGAATAATTTTTTACTTTCAAAAGTTAATTTTTGCCTAAATTTTTTACTTTCAAAAGTAAAAAATCGCCTATGTTTTTTACTTTTGAAAGTTAAAAATGCAATGTTACCGCCAATGTTTGAGCATCGACAAGTGCGTGTCGTAGAGTTTGCGGCGGGCGGGTTCGGGCTGATTGTCGGGATTGGGGATGTGACTGATGAGGAAGTCGATGAGCGTGTTCTTGTCCTTATAGACAAAATTGCCGTCGGTGTAGCACCATTTGCAATAGTCCTCGTTGAACGTGCCGTCGGGTTCGTGGCTAATCATCGAATCGTCCGACAAGGGCATTCCGCAGCATTGACAGTACAATGTCTGCGGCGAGCCAAGCAACGTGTTGATAGACACGCCAAACTCCTTCGACAACACCTTCAACATCTCGGTATTGGGCTGAGTTTCACCATTTTCCCAACGGCTAACAGCCTGACGGGTTACATTGATCCGCTCTGCAAACTGCTCCTGAGTGAGATTGTTTTTCTCGCGGATGCTCCTGAGTATTTCTTTTGTTTCCATTTTTGATAAGAATTTTTTGATTGTTTTTGATGCTGCAAAGATAGCGCGGCAAACAATTCGTGTCAAGAAACAGGCAGTTGCGTATTCTTAAAAAATGTTAACGGCAATTTTTACTCATTTATTCAGTAATTCATTTATTCTTTTATTGTGTATCTTTGCGCCAAACAAACATTAAAACGTAAAGACAATGGCATCAAACCTCAAAAACCTTTCCGACTTCGGGTCGGCGGAGATTCCAAACGGCATCGATATGAAAATAGGCATCGTCGTTGCGCAGTGGAACAAGGAAATAACAGACGCGCTCCTCAAAGGCGCACACGACACCCTCGTAAAACACAATGTGAAGGAAGAAAACATCGTAACTGTAAGCGTGCCAGGCACATTTGAACTCACGCTCGGCGCACAGAGCCTCCTCGAATACACCGACGTGGACGCCGTAATCGTACTTGGATGCGTCATCCAAGGCGACACAAGGCATTTCGATTTTATCTGCAACGGCGTTACGCAGGGCATCACCGAACTCAACATCAAGTACAACCAGCCGGTGATTTTTGGCGTCTTGACCACCAACAATCTCGCCCAGGCACAAGAACGTTGCGGCGGCTCTCTCGGCAACAAGGGCGATGAGGCTGCTGCCACCGCCCTCCAAATGGTTGCCCTCCACAACCAACTCCGCGACAATTACCTCTCCAACTACGAGGAATCAGCAATATAAACGGGAATCGCCGCCTACGGCGACGTTCTTATAAACGAAAATTACCGTCAATTTAATCGTCAATTATCGTAAATTTCATATCGAAATTATTGGTAATTGACGGCTAAATTGACGGTAATTGATGTTTAAATTTTTGTCGTAGGCAAAAATTATCGTTTACTTCTTGAAGTACCTGTTGAACAAGCCCTGGAAACCTGCGCCGTGGCGGGC
>CAMJWL010000276.1 GCA_946409405.1 uncultured Bacteroidales bacterium | reverse complement strand
GCCACACCGTAAAAGAAAACTGCCAAATGCTCTGCAAAAAGTGCAATCGGGAGAAATCGGGGAAGTAACCGCCTTACATCAATCCCGCCATATACACCGGCAGGAATTTCACGCTGTTTTCTTCTTTGAGGTCGCCGGTGTGAAGCACCACGGGTGTGTCAACAAAATCGCGGAAGCGTTCTGTCATTTTTTTGAGCGACGAAAAAGTGTAGTTTTTGCCGCTCTTTACCTCTATGGGGATAATGTTGTGACGGCTTGTAACGCGGTTTTTCGCCAAAAGGAAGTCGATTTCCATCCGTTCCTGTGCATTTTCGGAGTTTTTGGAGTAAAAATACAAATTGTGTCCTTTTGCTGTAAACATTTGAGCGACAATGTTTTCCATCAACATTCCCTCGTTGATGTCAAGTTTTGAGAGAAGTATTTTTTGATACACCTCGTTGGCAACGATTCCGCGCTCGTCGAAGGCGTGACTAATCAAAAGTCCCGTGTCGTTCATATAGCATTTGAGGGTGGTGCGTTCCTCGTTCATTTTCAGACCTATATTGGGCGCGGTGCTGTTGTAACAGATGTTTACCACTCGCGAATCTTTGAGCCAAAAAAATGCGTCGTCCAAATCGCGGAACTTTGCATCGGGTTTTACCGACGAAAGTTTGAATTTTTTTTCGTGACGCGACAGTTGTGGCGGTATTTGGTCGAAAATTGACACCACTTTTTCCGCCTGTTCGGATGCGTAGTTGAAAATATCGTTGCGATAGATGTCGAGAATGTCGCGTTTGGCAGTGTCAACGGCATCAAAGTCCTTGGTTTCAATGTAGGTTTTCACCGCCTGAGGCATTCCGCCCACAATCATATACTGACGGAAAATATCCATCGCCTTTCGGTGGAAAACTTGACCCATTGGACGTTTCTCATTGTACATTTTGGTGATGAAATCCCATAACATCTCGTTGCCTGTCGCCCACAAAAACTCCTCAAAATCCATCGGATACATCTTCAATGTGCGTTCTTCCGACGGAACAACGATACCTTTGAGGTTTTTCTTGATGCTTACAAGCGACCCTGTTTCGATATAGTCGAAACGTCCGTCGGCGACCAAAAACTTGATGGCGGCGCGGGCGCGGGGGCATAGTTGGATTTCATCAAAGATTATCAGCGACTTACGTTCTATCAGTTTCACCTTGTAATGTTGCGAAAGATAGAAGAATAGCGTGTCCAAGTCCTCCAAATAGATGTCGAACCATTCGTGGACAGCCGCCGACGCCTTGTTGAAATCGATAAGGATATACGACTCGTATTCGTTTTTGGCAAACTGTTCCACGATGAAACTCTTGCCGATGCGTCTTGCACCCTCAATCAACAAGGCAACGCTGCCCTTTCTATTTTGCTTCCAATCAAGTAGTTGCGAGTATATTTTACGTTTTAGAATCATTGCTTTGCACCTTTTTGAGATTTTTTTTGAGTGCAAATTTACACCTTTTTGAGATTTTTTGCAAGCGATTATTACACCTTTTTGAGATTTTTTTAAGATCGATTTTACACCTTTTTGAGATTTTTGCAGAATTGGAGATTATTTATAATACCAAAAATCAGAAATCGGGGAAGTGAAAAATATTACCGCAATCCATCAATCATTCCCAAAAACCTCGGCGCATAATCCACGAGCCAAAGTGGAATGTTAAGGAAATTGTTGTCGAGGCGGAGGTTGAGACCTGAAAAACGAATCATCAGTGGCGACGAGTATTTTTCGCCGAAAACCTTGATGCTTTTGCCGCTGATGCTTGTGCCTGATTTCACTTCTATCGGCAAAACGTTGAGTCCGTCCTGCAACACAAAATCCACTTCCGCCGTCCCTGACGACATCCAATACCTCGGCATCACCTCAAAATTGACGACCAACGACTGCAATACATAATTCTCGGTCATTGCGCCTTTGAACTCCTTAAACATAGGATTGTCAGATATATAGACGTTGGGCGGCAATTGCGCCAAAACCCTCGTTATGCCGACATCGTTGAGATAGATCTTGAATATTTGGCTGTCCTCGTATGCTGAAATAGGCAGTCCGGGCTTGGTGATGCAATTGACCCTGAAAATCAGACCTGCATTTTGGAGCCAAAGCATTGCGGTTTCGTATTCGCGGTAACGCGCCGACGATTTCACAAGTTTGAATTGGAACTTTCGGTTTTCCTTAGAAAGTTGCGACGGCATTGAGTTCCAAATATCGGCGATTTTTTGGATATCTGTCGAAGGTGCGTGTTTTGAAAAATCAAGCCTGTATGCCTCAATTATGGAACTGAGAATCTTGTCGGCGTTGCCGTTGTTTTCGAGCATTGATGTTGCCGCCTCGGGCATACCGCCGCAGACGAGGTAGCGTTTGTATGATTCTTCCAAAAGATTCATTGCAATTTCGGGAATTGGCTCCACCTTGTCGATGGATTCCGCAAAGTCGTGCATCTTTCTATTGTCGTGGTATAGGAACTCTTTGAATGTCAACGGGTACATATTCAGAAACTCTACTTTCCCGACAGGGAACGAATCGCCTTTGCTCAAAAAAACTCCAAGCAACGACCCTGCGCAGACGATATGGTATTCGGGCGCGTCCTCGCAAAAATATTTAAGCGAATTGAGAGCCTTGTTGCACTCCTGAACCTCGTCGAAGATTATGAGCGTGGTTTCGGGCTTGATTTCGCAATCCACGTACAACGACAACGCCTTGATAAGCCGCCGTGGGTCTTTGGTCGCCTCAAATTCTTTCTGCAACTCCGACCTCTTGTCGAAATTGAAATATGCAACATTATCATAATGCAGCCGTCCGAACTCCTTCAAAGCCCACGTCTTGCCAATTTGCCTTGCACCACTGAGTATCAGCGGTTTGCGAGTTTTTGACACCTTCCATTCTGTCAATTTTGATATTATGTCCCTGGCTATTTCCATTGCTTGATTCGTTTTTAATGTTGTTAACAACGATGCAAATATACAACCTTTTCACGAAAAACCATACCAAAATGTGAAAAAGTTCACGAAAAAACATAGTAAAATGTGGAAATCGTCACATTTTTCCATAGTTTTTTGTGGTGTATATTGTTGTGAGGTTTATTTGTTTTCCTTCTTCGGTAAAAAAATATTTTGGAAATTATGGTTTTCCAA
>CAMJWL010000275.1 GCA_946409405.1 uncultured Bacteroidales bacterium | reverse complement strand
GGTCTTTGGCGAGTTGGTTTTGTGCGTATTCGCTATCAAACTGATCCTCTACCATCTGTTTAGATGGATAATCATACTTTTCGGCGTATTTGAGCAACACCTCGTAGGCGATGCATTGTTTGATGTCGACATCGGCGTTAGCGGAGGTTACCGTGTCGGTTGTTGTAGAAACGTCACATTGTGGCGTCTCTACCGTGGCGGTGGTATCGGTTACCGTGCCGCTGTTTTGATTCTGCGAGCCTCCGCAGGCTGCCAAGAGCGCAATGGCGGGGATGATTAGAAATGATTTTTTCATATCAATAATGGTTTAAAAAATGATTTAACGATTGCAAATATAAGGGAAAAAATTGATTGGGCATATATTTAGTTATTGCGGCTCAAAAAATTATTTTTGCAATCTCAATCATTATTTGTATTTTTGCAACTGATAAACTAAAAACCGCAGCCATTATGCCGTCAGAAGGAATATACGAACGTTTCATTAATTTCTATACCGACTTTGCGTTCAAGAAGTTTTTCGGGACTCCTGCCAACAAGGAGTTCTTGATTAGTTTTCTCAATGCCCTCTTGAAACTTGAAGGCGACGAGGAAATCAAGGACATCAAGCATCTCAATACCGAAAAACTGCCTATCGTCGAGGCAGATAGAAAAGCAATTTATGACGTTTATTGCGAAAACAACAAGGGCGAAAAGTTCATTGTGGAAATGCAGAAAGCGTCGCAAATCAATTTCATCGACCGCTCATTGTATTATGCCTCGTTTCCGATTCAGGAACAGGGCGAAAAGGGCTACATCCGCGAGATGGACGACAAGAAGGTTTATTGGAAATACGAACTCCGCAAGGTTTATGTGATTGGCGTTCTGAATTTTATCATCGACGACAATCCTAAGCACACCGAGGTTGTAACTCACGCAAAAATCCGTTACGATGAGTACGACAAAGAACTTTACAGCGACAAGTTAGAGTTTATCAACATCGAGATGCCCAAGTTCAAAAAGAGCGAGGACGAACTTGAAGGTATGCTTGATAAATGGTTTTATGCGATGAAGAATCTCTATCACCTTGCCGACCGTCCCAAAGCATTGCGCGAGGCGATTTTCAAACGTCTTTTCAACCTTGCCGAAATTTCAAAGTACAAACCCAACGAGTTGCTCGCCTACCGTGATAGTTTGAAAGATTATCGGGATTATTATAATACGATAGATTTTGCGGAGATTAAAGGCAGGAAGGAAGGACGAGAAGAGGGTTTGATGGAAGGTCGTGCGGAGGGTGAACAATCAAAGGCATACGAAATTGCACGACAAATGCTTGCCGATGGCTTTGCTATTGATGTTATAGCAAAATACACCAAACTTTCGCAAGAGGAAATCGAAAAAATATCATAATAACAAAACAGCCGCAATTTTATACTGCGGCTGTCGTTTTTAATTGATTATTTGCTAATTACTCTTCTCCTTCGTAAGAATATTCCCGGTAACCTTCCTCAAATTCTTCGCCGGTCCATTTGAAGAGTCGCTCGTCTTCTGAGAGGGAGAAGAAAATGCCGTCGGGGTCAAAGTCCATATTACCATCGCCTTTTGCCCATTGCATATAGTCGGAGAAACTGTTTGGGAAAATTGGCTCTACTTCCGTGAGTTTTCCGTCGCTAAAATGCCAATATTTAACGTTTTCGGTAGTGTATTGCCAATCGGGGTTGTCGAAGATAGCATACGCCACAAGGCAGCCTTTTGCGTCGCTGTAAGTGCGGAATTCAACCGTAGACACATCGCCCTCAAAATAAATGCTGAATCCTGTATCGTCGATTTTGCCGCCTGTAACCTTTCCGTATTTGCTAAGGTCGAGATTTGCCGCCTTTAATGCGTTAAGAGTCAATGTATTAAGTTTGCTGTTTTGGAGTATGTCGCGCTTGTAATCAAATTTCTGAGGTTCAAAATATACTCTGATGCCTGTGATTTTGGCGTTTTGGTCGGGTGCAGAAAACTCAATGTAGGTGTCGCCGGCAAAATCGGCATGACTAAGTTGCTGTGTAATAACATACTTGCCGTCTTTGTTGCCTTGGGTGATGTTTTTGTCCTTCATTTTGTTGCCCTTCTTGTAGTTAAGAACGTCTTTGATGGGCATACCTATCGTTACGGGGTAGCGTAGAGGGCGTTCGTGGTAGATGAAATATGATGAGCCCGCCTCAATGTTGTCTTCCTGAGAGATAGCCACATTGGGGTCAACGATAGAATAGCCCACAACGTGCTTGTTTTTGATGTCGAGTTTAGCAAGTGTCTTGCCCGAAGAATTTTTTACCACTCCCGATTTTGCAATCTCCGAATCAAGGTTGTCGATTGTAGAGTTGATGCGGATTGGATTTTGTTTCATCGGATAAAAATCGCCGTTTGACATATCCACAATGTAAGGTTCGTAGAAAGGTTGAGCGGGGCGGAACTCGCTGCCTTTCCATTCGTATTTGGCGAGCCATCGTGCGGGAAGTTCGGCAGAGAATGAGGAAGCGTCGATTTTATAATCGTTAAAATCGGGATAATCTTCGTTTGCAAGTAGTTCAAACCCTTCGGGAAACACCTTGTCGATGTCAGCCTTTGAGACTTTGCCATCGGAATAGTTGTAGGCGCGGATGTTGTTGTGTTCGTAGATGTTGGCGGGAACCATCACTACCATCCACGATTTGTCGGGCATTGGGAAACAGCCCAATTTTGCACCCATAATTATTTCCTCACCGCCCTCTTCGCTATGATAGATACAAGAGAACTCGTATGTGGTTTTGGATGTGGACTTTCCGTTGGGGTTTTCAAATCTTGGCTCACGATTAAATTCATCAATGCGCTCTTTCAGTTTTTTGTCGAAGGCGAGCAAAGCCTCCCACACCTTTGTGGAAATTGTATCCGCAGGTTCTGATTCGGTTGTCGTAGAGACGTCACATTGTGGCGTTTCTACATTTGCGGTGGTGTCGGTTGCCGTGCCGCTGTTTTGATTCTGCGAGCCTCCACAGGCTGCCAAGAGTGCAATGGCGGGGATGATTAGGAGTTGTTTTTTCATAATTTGATTGTTGTTTTATTCGTTAATAAATTGGCCGTTTACGAAATATTCGGTGAATTCGTTGTGCTCTTCGTCGGGTACGGTGAGTCCCGCTTTTGTCAATTGCTCGTCGAAATCTA
>CAMJWL010000274.1 GCA_946409405.1 uncultured Bacteroidales bacterium | reverse complement strand
TCCAAAATGTGCTGCCGTACATATTTGGGAAGTTGATTTGGGAGAGCACCTCGGTTGTGTCGTATTTCAACGATGTGATTCTTGCACCGTTGTTGGCGTCGATTTCCATTGTTACGTTATCGACATTGAGGGTGTAGATTTTTGGGTCGTTCTTCTTGAACTGAAATCTCGGCGGCTGCGCGTAACTTGCGCCCACCAAGCACATTAACAGTGTAAGTGTAGTAATTAGTCTTCTCATAATATCTATTAGTTTAGTAAAGTAGTTAAGCAATTGCAAAACTAACATCGAAATTTGATTTGAGCAAATTATTTAATAATTTTTTTGTTTTAATTAATTAATGTGCTTATATTTGCAGAAAACAAATTCAATATGACATTCGATAAGTTGGACTTTGCATTGTTTTGCATTGGCTGTCTTGCAGAGCGTCTAAAACTCAATCAGACAGTTGTTTACGATAAACTGCATCAATCAGGGATTTTGCAGGATTATATCGTGAAGGGCTATGATGTGCTCCATACTTTTGACAGCGAACACATCACCGACGAAATCATTGATTATATGAACGAAAAAGGCGTGCTGAAATGATTGTTTACCATACATCAAAAGTTGACGTGGAAAATCCTGATGTCAAACACTCCCGAAACAATTTGGATTTCGGGCGGGGCTTTTATGTCACAAAACTAAAACAACAGGCATTGAAATATGCGGAAAAGTTTATTTTGCGCAACCAACGCGCCGTTTTGAATACTTACGATTTGTCGGATGATTGGAAAAAATCGAAAGTTAAAATTTTCGATTCTTACAATGAAGAATGGCTCGATTTCATAATTGCAAACCGCAAAGGGCTGAAAGTTGAAAAATTCGATGCCGTTGAAGGCGGCGTGGCAAATGACAAGATTTTCAGGACTTTGGAATTGTATTTCAATGGTGACATTACCAAGGCTGATGCCTTGAAACAATTGCGTTTTGAGAAAATAAACCATCAGATTTGTTTTTTGAGCCAAGAGGTTATTGATAATTGTTTGACTTTTATATCTTCGGAGGATTTGTGATGAGTTCAAAACAGATTTTGCTTCAAATGAAATACGCACGTATTATTGACGGCATTGCCAAACGTCAGAATATCTCGACGGAAGAAGCTATGGATAGGTTTTATCATTCCACTACATTCCAACTTATCAATCAAGGCGCAGCGTATTTACATTGCAACAGTGACGAATATTTGATTGACGAATTTTGTATGGAATGGAACTCTAAATAATTGGTATTATGTCGCTTACTATCACCCCCATCGCCCGAATCCGCACCGAGTTTCCGCAGAAGTTCGGCATACCGAGGCAGCCATTGTTGGCACAAAATACTGTCGCTGAGATAGTTTTTGAGCCGGAGTTTCGCAATCCCGACTGCATCCGTGGCATCGAAAAATGCAGTCATTTGTGGCTGATTTGGGAGTTTTCGGAGTTTGCGGGGCGGCAATGGTCGCCGCTTGTGCGCCCGCCAAGGTTGGGCGGCAACAGGAAAATGGGCGTTTTTGCAACACGCAGTCCGTTGAGACCCAATCCGTTGGGGTTGTCAGCCGTGAAAATACTCGAAATCCTCGACGACCGCACCCGTGGCCCCGTAATCCGTGTGTCAGGCGCGGATATGATGGACGGCACGCCAATTTATGACATCAAGCCTTATATTCCTTACGCTGACAGCATCCAAGATGCTGTTACAGAGTTGTTTACTCAACCAAAAACTCTTTCTTCGGTGCGTTGGGAGTGCGACTCTCCCCTGCCCCATTCCGACCGCAAGATTGTTGCCTTGGAGGAGATTTTGATGCAAGACCCAAGACCGGCATATAAGCACAATGACACAGGCAGTTACGCATTTGAGTTCGCAGGGCTGCACGTGGAGTTTTGCGTGGAGGAGGATGTGGTGGTGGTCAGGACTTGCGAGCCATTTACAAGTTCATTGACGTAACACAGCGTCCTGTAACCGGTTTTTACGGCGGAGAGGTGGCGCAATTTGTTCTGCAAGTGCTGTTCGAGGTCGTCGTATGGCATCATCATATAGAATTGGAATATCTTGCGGTCGATATGGTTGGCGTCGCACCATAGCGCGTATTGCTTTTTGGCGGCGTTGATGCTTGGAAAATCGCCAAACATTTCTTTCATACGCTTTGCCTCGGCGTAAAACCACGTTGTGAATGTCTTAATCTGACCTTTGATTTCCGCAATTTTTTCGGCTGCCGACGGCACAATTGCCACGATGTCGTCGTCCTCCTCGGCAATGATGGCGCGAAACAGCACCTTTGCATTGCAGGCGTTGTCGGTGGAGAGTTTCAGTTGGAGATACGACTCGCATTTGATTTTTGTGCGCGGGATGCCGGGCGTGGTGTAATCAACTACAACACAGCCTTCCTCGTATTGACCGTTGAAGGTTTGGATGATTTTCATCAGGTCGTCGTATGAGGAGGCGTCAAGGAGTTCGGGATACTCAAATTTAACACCAAAATCCACCGTCCTCGGGTCTTTTTCGATGAGGTCGGGGGTGCGGTAGCCGTGGAGCAAGAGTTTGGTCTCGCGGTATTCGCAAATTATCTTGTTGCGCGGCGAAATGAGTTCAAAAATCATCGTAGAACCCAACTCCACATTGTCTGTCCAACCGCCTGTTAGATAGAAACATCCGTTGTCGCGGTTGAAGTGGATTGTGGCTGAGGTGTCGATTTTTTTGAGAGCGTATTCCAAGAGGTCGCCGTATAATTCCGCGCCTTGGGTTTCGGGTTCGTCAATCAGTTGCGGGTCGTCGATTGGGACGTTGAGATCGAAAGAGCCGTTGGTGAAAAAATACAGACGACGCCCCACGCCCGGTTCGTCGATACAGGCGGTCTTAATGAGAATGCCGTCAATTTTCATTTGGAATTTTGCGTTGTTCCAATTAATAGCCGCCTCGATGTCCGCGCCCTCGGTCTGCCCGTAATTGAAAAATTTTGTGTATGCCACCGAGATTGGTTTTACGTTTTTGCCGTCAATCTCCAACGCCACGCCACGGCAGTTGCGCACCACGGGGTCGGTAAGGAGCGAGCGTGAAAGGTGGTAAACAAACATATACCAGTTGGCGTGCCAAGTGCAGGGGCGAATCTGTTTGAGGGAGTACGGGCTATGGTTTAACGTCTCCTCCCAGTCGTCCGGGTGGCTTTTTATGAAGTCAATCAGCGCAAAATGTCTGTCGTCGATGTATCCGTCCATTTTAGTATATTGTTTTGTGCAAAGGT
>CAMJWL010000273.1 GCA_946409405.1 uncultured Bacteroidales bacterium | reverse complement strand
AACGCGGCAAGGAAGTCGCTAAACTCGGCTTCGAGACCTACGATGCGGACGTTGGCAAGTTCGATTACCACCGTAATGAACAGGAGCGACATTGTGAGGATGCCACGGATTGTACCACGGGGCATGTTGAATGTTTCGCCGTCGCAAGGGTTGGGGTTTTCCTTGGTCCAGTCACCAAAGGTGTATTTCCTGAACATCACCACAATGAAGATAGTGGAGATTATCAGCCATACCATCACGGGCATATAGACACTCATGTAGTACTCCACATTGTGCTCCACCCAATATTGTACGGCGTCGTTTTGTGCGTATTCGTTCATAATACAAATTTATTTTTTTGTTGTTTTTAATTCAGTTAAATTACTTGAACAGGAGGAAGCCCAATGCGAATCCCAACACCGCGCCAATTCCTATTCCGATTGATGCGAGTTTTGCGCGGCGGCGGTATTTGCGTGCCATTTCGCCGGCGGTAATCACATCCTCGCGACTCGATTTCAACTCCGTGACGTAGTAGTCGCGGTCGGTCTTGAGGACGCTGATGAGCGAATCCTGCTGCGCTGAAATTTCGGTGAGTGTGTCGCATTTCTGTGTCAAAACCTTCACCTGCTCCTTTGCGTTTTGGTAGAGGCGTCCGGTCTCTATCACCGACCTCATCCTTGCGTCGTTGATTACCCACAGGGTGTCGCCGTCGGGCTTCACGAGGAGTTCCTGACCCGGCTTGACGCACTGGAGGGTGATCTGCGCATTGGCGTTGCCCGCTATCATCATCGCAAACAATGCTGCTATTATTATAAATGTGGTCTTATTCATCTCTTTCGTTTCCATAGAGTTGTTCGAATGCAGCCGCCATCTCGTCTGAACTCATTTCCTTGACCTCCTTTTTGGTGGTTGCGGCCTGCAACTGCAACTGCTCTATCTGTCGGTCAAATTCGGTGGTTTGCTCTTTGAGATGCGATATCTTGGTCTCCCTTTGCGCGATTTGCTCGTCGTATTCGGCGCGGTGGTCTGCGTCCACTTTGAGTCCGTCCTGGGCTTTCCTAATCATGTCGTCGATGGTATCGACGTTGTTGGTGTTGAAAAGCTTGTTCTTGATGTACATGTACGGACCTGCGAGCGCGGCGAATATCATCGAGAGCGTACTCCACTTGAAGTTGAGGTATCCCGCTTCATACAGCACTCCGATTACTATCAAACCCACAAGCACAACGGCTATTATTATTATCCATTTTTTCATAGTCGGTACGTTTTAGTTAGTTGATGTCGAGGTATTTGCCAAACACCCAGCCTTCTACCGTAGTGCGCACCTTGTACCATCCGTTTTTCTCGCCGACGATGCTTACCATTGTGCCTTTTGGCAATGGCTGAGCGGCGAGAAGTCCGTCGGTCTCCGGGCTTGTGCGAATGTTGAGGGTCTTGGCAGCAACACGCCCTATTTCAGGCAGTTGCGCACCGCCGTCGTTTTTGCGGTCGGAGCCGAGGAGTTGTTCGCGCAGGGTGTCGAGCGGGAATGCTGGCCCTGGGTCGGTCTTCCGCGCCGGGGCTACTTCCTCGTGTCCGAGTATCTGCTTGATGTTTGGGTACGCCTCTATGAGTTCGATGCAGAGTTGCCTTACGGTCTCTATCTGCTCGGCGGTATATACGTGCCAGTATTTGGCGGTAGTTTGGTTGCGGTGTATCAACTCAACAACGTCGCTTGGGTTGTATGCCGCGCCAAACCACGACCTGTACACGTTGCCGCTTTTGGTGAGAGGGCCTGAGTTGACGATTTCGATGCCTATCGAATACTTGTTGTATCCAGTGCGTCCGCCGTAACTGCTCTCGCCGGCGTGCCACGCTATCTCGTTGAACGGGATTAACTGCGTGATGCTTCCGTCGCGGTCTATCAGTACGTGCGCCGACGCTTTCACCTTGGGATTTACAAGGGTGTTGAGCGACGACTGGTAAGGCCCCGCCGTATAGTGGATTATGATTGAGTCGGGGTAGCCCTTCTCAAACTCTCCACTGGTCTTGGTGCACTTGACCATCTTCCTTACGTTGTCTCCGCTTACCAAATAGTCCTTTATTTGTAGCATTTTTCGGATGTTTTTTTGTGATTTTCTCGGTAAAAGTAAGGTTAATATTTGGTATTTGCAATTTTTTTTGCAAAAAAATGTTATTTCTTTTTGAAGTTCCTTTCGAGGTCGGCTCCCACAAGGAACTCCCTCACCACGTTAGGCGGTCCTTCGTAACCCCTAAGTTCCTCTTTTACAAGCACTGCGATGCGTTTTTCGTAGGGACTTTTGATGACGCCCTGCACGATACGCCCGAGACACTGGTTGTAGTCTTTTTCAGTGTAGGAGTATATCTTCTTGGTGCCGAGTTCGGAGGATTTGATGTAGATGTTGGTGGTCTTCACTACTTCAAACCCAAAATCGGGGTCGGTCTCCATGGTGTTTTCTATCGTTACCTTGAATTTGCCGTCTTCGGTGCGGAACTCGGTGTCAAGGAGTTTGATGTCTTTTTGCGGGATTATCTTGTGTTCGTTGAGTTTGTTGGCAAATGTCATCTGGTTGTCTTTCCATATCTGCCTGATGCTGCCGGTCTCGGGGTCTTCTTCTGGCTCCCAAAGGTATGCGTCTTTGTCGCTAATCATGTTTTGGATTTTGAGTTTGAAGAAGTAAAGCCCCGCCGCCTCGTCTGCGGGCTCTATTACGTATGCAAATTTGCCGTCCTTAGACCAGCCGATCGGGTAGAATTTTTGGAATAGGTACTCGTCGCTTGGCTTGTAATATTTGAGTTCTGATGGTACAGAATATGCCTCTTTGACGGTCTCGGCGGGCAGCGGCTCGTCGTTAACGTCTTGGTTTGGAGATTGTTCCTGTTGCTTGACCACCTGGTCGATAGCGTCGCTGTTTGAGGCGGCATTTTCGCTGGCGGGAGTCTGCGTCTGGGACGCACCACCCTGCTCCGCGCCGTTTTGGGCTTGATTGTTGCCCTGTCCGCCGCATCCCCACAATGTCGCAACGATTGCGGTAGCCACCGCTAATGTATTGATTTTTAGAAATTTATTCATTGTCTAAGTTTCAATGGTCATACTTAATTTTACACGGTTTAAAGGTAGTAAGTTTTTTTTAATTTGATGCTATTTTTATAGATATTTTTTTTAAAAAATTTTATTAACGTTAGTTTTGTATATATATAAGGTGTGGTTTTTGGTGATAATTTTTTTTGTAAAAAAGTTTCAAAAAAATTTGGTGGATTCAGAAAAGGTGTTTACCTTTGCACCGTCAAATTA
>CAMJWL010000272.1 GCA_946409405.1 uncultured Bacteroidales bacterium | reverse complement strand
TCCACGGCGCGGTCGAGTTCCTCGGCGTTTGCAGCCTTGGAAATACCAACAGACGATCCCAATCCGGCGGGCTTCACGATGAGCGGATAGCCAATCTTTTCGGCGCGAGCCTTCTCTGCGTCGTGCTGCTCAAACCATTCGCGGTCTGTGGTCCACATATAGTCAACGCACGGAATGTCGTTGGCCTTGCACATATATTTGGTGGCGATTTTGTCCATGGCGATGTTGCAGGCGCGGAGGTTGCTGCCCACGTAGGGGAGTCCAATCATCTCAAACAGGCCTTGCAACGAGCCGTCCTCGCCGTAACTGCCGTGAAGAATTGGGAACGCCACGTCGATTTTCGTTACCACCTTGCTCTTAAACATGTTGGTCTTGGAGCGGTAGAGGTTGAAGTCGCCGCGAGTGGGCGTCATATACACCTGCTCGCACCACGAGAGGAGTTTCTTCATGTTGCGGTAGTTGGACATGTTGGTAAGGCCAGGGCCCGTGTACCATTCGCCCTCCTTGGATATGTAGATTGGAACGATGTTGTATTTGAACTCCGGGAATGCCTTGATGGTCTGCACCGCCGAAATTACCGAGATTTCGTGTTCCACCGAAACCCCGCCAAATAATACTGCTAATGTTATCATGGTAATTTATTATTTACGATTTATGATTTTGTGATTTTGCGATTTACGAATTATCAATTAAAACAAGTCCGGCAAGTCGTTTTCAAACAGCACCACGTCGCCGGGATTGGTACGCGAGAATGCCCAAGTAGCCGCGTCGTTGAGGTTTTGGGCGACGTAGATTTTGTCGGTCGGGAACGATTTTTTTGTAAGTCCGTCGTATATCGGGGCGGTCTGTTTTGCGCCTACGAGTACGGCGAAATCAACGCTGTCCGCAATCTGTTCGCCAAGTTGTTCGTTGTAAAAATACTGCTTGTCGCCGAGTTCGATGATGCCGGGCGTTATCACAAAACGCTGTCCGGGGAATCCCGCCAACGTCTCCAACGCCATCTTTGCGCCCTTGGGGTTGGAATTGAAGGCATCGTCGATGATAACTACTCCCGCCGCGTTGCGCTTAATCTCCATGCGATGCTCCACGGGGCGCAACTTGTGAACTCCAAACGCAATCTGCTCCGTGGTCAATCCCAATTTGCAAGCACAGGCGACGCAAGCGAGGATGTTGCTGATGTTGTAATCGCCGAGTAGGGGAGTGCGCATTTTTATGGTGTTGCCATTGGTGGCAACACCGAAATCAGTGCCATCCTGCGAATAGGCAAGTTCCTGCATATTAACATAGTAATTTGCCGACTTGTCCGTCGTGGAATAGTATTCAGCCGTCTTGCCGTGGTTGGTATTTTTGATGATTTCATAGTCGGCGTTGAGGAAGGCGCAGCCGTCGTCCGGCAGGGAGTCAATGAGTTCAAATTTGGTCTTGCGGACGTTCTCGATGTTTTTGAAAGTGTCGAGATGTTGCTCGGCAACGGAAGTCAGGATGCCGTATTTGGGATGCACGAGGTCGCAAATTTCCTTGATGTCGCCAATCTGTTTTGCGCCCATCTCGCAGATAAAGACTTCGTGCGTGGGTTTCAGGTATTCGCGGATGGTGCGCACAACGCCCATCGTGGTATTGAAACTGCCCGGAGTCATCAGCACGTTGTATTTTTGCGAAAGGATGGTTTCGAGGAAGTGTTTGGTGCTTGTCTTGCCATAACTACCTGTAATGCCGACAATTATCAATCCAGGATGCTCCTTCAAAATTCGTTTGGCATCGTTGATGTACCAATTGTTGATGTGGTTTTCAACGGGTCGGAGGATGATGTTGGCAATCGGGAGGATGATGCACGTCAATACGCCATCTGCTGCTGCCGTCATGTAGCCCGCTATCAGGCTGTTGAGTACGATATGCAGCACCACGGCAATTGCAATTATCGCCAACGACGTAAAATACAGCCTCTTGGCGCGGGAGGTGAATTTGAGTTTCACCTTCGATTTGCGCGTCAGGGTTTTTATTGTCAATAATAATTGCATCAGCGACGGCAACGCGAGCCACCACTTGTTAATGCCTGTAAACCAAATAATTGCGATGGCAACCAACGCCGCAAGTTCCACCACGCGGTCGATGGAGGCGTAGTTTTTGCCGAACCACTTGAAGTAACGCTCGTTGCGGTAACTATTCTGCTGGAACATCTGCAACTCGTAGCCGAGTTTTACGCAGACCCAGACCACCGCCACTGCCAAAAATACTATTGTCAAAACTGTTTCCATATATTATCAACTTTTTAAGAAGTTTTCTGCCACTGTGAGGAAAAATGGCGAGTTTTCCAAAAATGCGAAGTGTGTGCAGCCCGGCATCACCACAAGTCCCGCGTCGGGGATAAGTTTTTCCATTATCTGCGCGTCGGCAACGGGGGTTGCGGTGTCGTTGGCACCCCAAATGAGTAGGGTAGGGGCTTTGATGGACGGCATCACGTGTTGGAGGTCTTCGTCCACCACTTTCTTGAGCACTCCCTTCATTATGCCTGATGCGTTTTTGTAATCTTCTGACGCCAAGGAGTTTACGAAGGGGCGGACGAGTTTTTCGGTTGCCGCCTCGCCGATGATTTTTGCCGACACCTTTTTGAGTTTGGAGAAAATTCTCGACACGGAGATTTTTGTGCTTTGTGGCTTGACACCTGCTGCGTCGGAGAGTATCACTTTGCTGACATAATTATTGCGCGATGCAAGCAATATCGACACCCTTCCGCCAAAAGAGTGTCCGATGAGGGTGGGTTTTTTTAGTTGCAATTGCTCTATCAATTGCTCCGTGCATTGTGTATATTGCTCCACGCCCCACACTTCGGGCGGCTCTTGGCTCTGTCCAAATCCGGGGAAGTCGATAGCCGTTACACGGTGCGCCTTGGAGAGTCCGTCTTGAATTGGCTTCCAAATCTCTATGTTGCAGCCCCATCCGTGCAGGAGCAACACGTCGTCGCCCTCGCCGGTGGTATTGTAGCGGATGTTTACGCCGTTGATATTGATGAAGTTTTCCATTGTCGTTGTTTTAATCCGCAAAGATATACAAAAAATTTTTATTTTGTAGCCGCCTACGGCGGTTTTTTCTTACCATAAATCACTGCAATTCCTTTAACACCGAATTAAACGAATAAAACGAAAATGATTTATTAAACCAATAAATTAAAAATCAACAAGTTAATTTTTAATTTTACGAATTAAACGAATATACTTCTGCAAATTTTATATTCGTTAAATTCGCTGCCGCTTGCGGCACTTTGTTTAATGTAACTTTCTGTAAGACAATTTCGTTTTATTCGTTTA
>CAMJWL010000271.1 GCA_946409405.1 uncultured Bacteroidales bacterium | reverse complement strand
CCTATGACCCTCTGCTTGTAAGGCAGACGCTCTGAACCAACTGAGCTAAACTCCCATTCTTGTTTTTTGACGTTGCAAAGGTATGTACAATTTTTATATTCTCCAAATCATTTTGCAATTATTTTTGTAAAATTTTTCGGTTGTAATGCCTAACTTTTTGTCAATTAAGATGATAGATATTACAATTTTTTGTCATTTGCCCGCCTTCACCTTCCCCGATTCCTTCAAATATTGACCCGTATATGATTCTTTGCACTTCGCCAATTGCTCGGGAGTGCCGGCGAAGACTATGTTGCCGCCTTCCTTGCCGCCTTCTTTGCCGAGGTCGATGACGTAATCGGCGCATTTGATTATCTCTGGGTCGTGCTCGATGACAACGGCTGTGTTGCCACGGTCGATGAGCGCGTTGATTGCCGCAAGGAGTTTCTTGATGTCATGGAAGTGCAGACCCGTGGTAGGCTCGTCAAAAATAAACATCGTGTGCTGTCCCTGTTTTTCGCTGAGGAGGAACGACGCCAACTTAATCCTCTGATTTTCACCGCCTGAGAGTGTTGACGACGGCTGGCCGAGTTTGATGTAGCCAAGTCCAACTTGCGAAAGTACAGAAAGTTTTTGGGCAATTTTGACGGCTGTGTTGTTTTTGACATCTTCGCCAAAAAACGCCTGCGCCTCGTCCACCGACATATTGAGGATGTCGTAGATATTCTTGTCGCGGTATTTTACCTCCAAAGTCTCGTCCTTGAATCTGCGTCCCTGACAACTCTCGCACACCAACGTAACGTCCGCCATAAATTGCATTTCTACTTTGATGATGCCTTCGCCCTGACATTCGGGGCAGCGTCCGCCGTCGGTATTGAATGAAAAATATCCCGGCGTGTAGCCCATCTGACGGCTAAGTTGTTGGTCTGCAAAGAGTTTGCGGATGTCGTCGTATGCCTTGATATAACTTACAGGATTGCTGCGAGTGGATGTGCCGATGGGGTTTTGGTCAACGATTTCCACGCCGTCGAGCATTTGGAGGTCGCCGTCGATGCTGTCGTGTTCGCCCGGTTTTTCGCCCTCGTCGAGCAACGTCTGCGCAAGGGCAGGGTAGAGGATGCCTTTTATCAACGACGATTTGCCCGAGCCGCTCACGCCGGTAACTACCGTCATCAGATACAATGGTATCTTTACGGTGATGTTTTTGAGGTTGTTCATCCTCGCGCCGTGTATCGTGATGCCCGCGCCCGATTTGGGATTCCACATCCGTCGTTTGGGCAATGGTATCTCCATTTCGCCCGTCAAATATTTGGCTGTGAGGCTGTTTTGGGCTTTGCAAAGGTCGTCGATTGCGCCCTCAAACATTATTTCGCCGCCAAAAACTCCCGCCTCGGGGCCTATGTCGATGATGTGGTCGGCAGCGCGGATAATCTCCTCGTCATGCTCAACAACCAAGACCGTGTTGCCGAGGTCGCGGAGTTTGCGCAGGACGTTGATGAGGCGGTGCGTATCGCGGGTATGGAGGCCTACGGAAGGCTCGTCCAAGATGTACAGCGAACCCGTAAGGCTCGATCCAAGGCTCGTAGCCAAATTGATGCGCTGCGATTCGCCGCCCGAAAGCGTAGATGAAAGCCTGTCTAATGTGATGTAATGCAATCCTACGTCGCACAAAAACTCCAACCGCGAGATGATTTCCTTCAAGATTCGGTCGGCGATTTTGCGGTCGGTGTCGTCGAGGGTGATGTTGCGAAAATATTCGAGCAATTCGTCGGCGGGCATCTTTACAATCTGGTCGATGCTGCGTCCCGACACCTTTATATATGTAGCCTCCTTGCGCAGACGCGAGCCGCGACATTCGGGGCAGATGGTCTGTCCACGGTAACGCGCTATCATCACGCGGCATTGTATCTTGTAACTCTCCTTCTGCAACATCTCGAAAAACTCGTTGATGCCGTGCAAGCCGCGCCGTCCCGACCAAAGGATGTCCTTCTCCTCGTCGGTGAGCATATTATAAGGTGTGTGGATTGGAAATCCGTGTTTAGCCGCCTTCATACAAAAATCGTCCTTCCACTCGCCGAGTTTTGGACCGTTCCAACATTTGACGGCGTTTTCATATACAGAAAGGCTTTTGTTGGGTACTACGAGGTCTTCGTCAACGCCCATCACGCGTCCGAGTCCGTTGCACTTGGGACACGCGCCGAGAGGATTGTTGAAGGTAAAAGTATTGACGCTTGGCGCTTCAAACTTGATTCCGTCTGCCTCAAACCTCGTGCAAAAACTCTCCGTGCGCATCTCCTTGCCGGGCTCTTGGATTTCGAGTAGGCAGTCGCCGTCGCCCTCATAAAATGCCGTCTGTATGCTGTCGCCCATTCGGCTCACAGCGTCGGCGGCTTTGTTGGGCTTGAAACGGTCTATCAAAATATGCTTGCTCTTGAATTTTTTGAGGGTGTTTTTTTGAGCGATGAGGTCGGATATTTCGTAAATCTCGCCGTCTGCCTTGATGCGCGAAATGCCCTCCATAACAAGGAGTTGCAGGTGTTGCTCCATCGTGCGCCCCTCCATCGGCACTATCGGCGCGAGGAGCGTGATGCGGGTGTCGGCGGGCAGTGTGAGGATATAATCCACAACGTCGTCAACAGACTGCCGCTTTACTTCCTTGCCCGAAACGGGGGATATGGTGCGTCCTACGCGGGCGTAGAGCAATTTGAGGTAGTCATAAATTTCCGTCGATGTGCCCACGGTGCTGCGGGTGTTGCGCGTGGTGGTCTTTTGCTCGATGGCAATAGCGGGCGGTATGCCCTTGATGTAATCCACTTCGGGCTTCGTAATCCTGCCGAGAAACTGTCGCGCATACGCCGACAGCGACTCTACATACCGCCGTTGCCCTTCGGCGTACAAGGTGTCGAAGGCAAGCGTACTCTTGCCCGAGCCGCTCAATCCGGTGATTACCACAAACTTGCCCCTCGGTATCGTGAGCGAGATGTTTTTGAGGTTGTGGAGGCGTGCGCCTTTTATAATGATGTTGCCTGACGTTTCGTCGGTGGTGTTGATGCCCATATTTTTGATGATTTGAAATATTTTGCAAAATTAATAGAAATCTTGTTTTGTGGAACAGTTTTTTTGTTTTAATTTTGTGTTATCTTTCAAAAAACTAAAATTACATACTGAAAATGATACAGAGACAACAGACCATTTGGTGGTTTTTGATAGGAGTATTTGCGGTGCTGATGCTCTTTTTTGATTGGATGACGCTGTTCGTTACCGACGGCAACAACACTCTATCGTCGTCGGGCATATTGAAGGACGGCGCGGCGGTCATCCCTGGCACTATGCT
>CAMJWL010000270.1 GCA_946409405.1 uncultured Bacteroidales bacterium | reverse complement strand
ACCGACGACATCACCAACAAATGGGACTCGATGTCGCCGTCGTACATCAAGGACGCCCTTCACGAAATCAACGACTATCCCTTGGTGGCATTGGGTTGGGCGATGTACGTTGGTATGGCTGTGGCGCGTTATTGGGATACCGATTGGAACATCTACGGCCGCCACGCAAACCTCTACGAACATCTCCGCGACAAGCGTGGTTTCGACTATCTTGACGAGGTGGTGCGCGGCGAAATTCTTGGTCTCACAGGCGAAGATTTCCTCAAAATAGAAGATTTGGTGCGCCGCTGCGCCCGCCACGTCCAAGACAAAATCCGCCACGAACAGATTGAGCCGTCGAGCGTTACGGCATTCTACGCTTTTGCGCGTAGTGTCTATGTCCTCTATCAAATCGGTGCGGCAGTGGAGTTGGAGAGGTGCGGATACAAGATGGAAAAGGTGGGGTAAAATTAATCCTCATACATCTCCGCCGCCTCTATGTGCATATCTCTTACTTCATCGGCAAGCCATTGTGGTTCAATTACTTTGAGCATAATGCCGCGAGATAGGAGATGCGCATTAAAATCAAACGTCGGGCGCATAATAATCTCAAAATCAGAATAATCCTCAGTTTCAACGATTTCGGTTTGCGTGTGATGCAGTGGAAGGTCGCGCAAAAAATAACGCTCGCTGCCAAAGGCGCGCACAACAATCCTTTCCGCTGGTGCGTTAACCTCCGACACAATGCCAAAACATTCCGAAAAATATTCCGCCGCGTCAAAATCAGGGTCGATTTCAAACTTCACGTCCGACACCGAAACCTCAATGAACCTGTCTAACGAAAAGACACCCATCCTCCCGTTCCTATGTCGGCATAGCGCGTACCAACGTTGACGGAAAAGTTTCAGGCAATACGGCGACATCAGAAAATGTTTCGGCTCGTCGGTTCCATAACGGCGGTATGCAGCCGAAATCATAAAACTGCCTTTCATTGCATCAATAACAGTCTGCAAATTTGAGCCGCCGGAAGGGATATTTTCGAGCAAAATGCGTTTTTGGACGCTCAAACTTTCGCTGATTATGTTGCTGACACTCAGTGTAGAAAGCATCCAATTTTGTACAGAATTGTCGTGCAGCACGTCATTATTCTCAATATAATATTTGTAACCATCGCGGCGGTCACATTCGATGATTATCCCAAAAATATCAAGAATGGCGTCTCTGTGGCGGTTGAAAGTGGTACGCGCCAATTCGATGCCGCCGCTCATCTCGGTATCCACCCAAAGGCGGTTCAAGTCGGCGAAAGATATTTTGCCGACGCGGTCGATGGTTTTAACAAGCCAAATATATTCTTTGAACAACGATTGTGTAGCCATAATACAAATTTTTTTGCAAAATTATAAAAAAATCCGAAACCTGTACCGCAAAATGGTACAACCTGACATTTACTTTGCGCTTGATAATTTGATTTGTTAACCAATAAAAGTTTTACAAAATGAAAAAAGTAATTTTTGCTCTTATGAGTATTGCAGTGATTGTTTCACTGATGTTGTCGTCGTGCAAGAAGGATGACGGCGACGATCAAGACGAAGTTTTTTCGCCGAAAGGCAAAGTGTATGCGGCGTTTGCCTACCACAGCAACGCATACTACTTCGGCAACATCTACAATGCGCCCTACGATGCGTATTGGGTTTTCAGGTTCACATCCGAAACCGAATTTGAGCGCACCGCACGGAAAGGCACTCCCACTGGCGAAATCATTGGCGACATCGAAACGGGTACTTACACATTGAGTTACCCAAATATGACGCTAACATTCAAGGACAAGACCACCGGCGCAAGCGTGATTGACGCAACGTTTGTGAGTGAATCCGCCTTCCGAACGGGCAGCGGTTCAAATATCAAGGAGTACAATTTGCAATAATTTTTTTTGCAAGTCGTAAAAAAATCCTCGCAAAAATGTACACGGTATAAAAATAATCCCTATATTTGCCCTGTCGTCGTGCTGCAAGGCACGGCGGCAGACAAATAATAACAAAGGCGTTACTTAACGCTTTGTTCTCCGCTCATTGGAATTTGGCCATTTCAATAAAGAAAGTGCGAGACGAAGCAACGGTGATGCCTACCGATTATGTATATACGCACCCGAAAGGTGTGCCGTGTACATATATTGCGTGGGCTAAGGCGTTGTTCGTTCTGCACTTTTCGGGCAAGGCCAAAGCCACAATGAGCGGGGACGGGCAATAAGTCAAAACCCGCGCTTTTCGTTTTATGAGGATAGACAATCAATTATTAACAAGTTCTGATTAGGGGTTTTGCAGAAAGATTTTTTTAACCTAAAAATGGAAGAAAAGACAAATCAAGAAGAAGTAGAACAGGATAAAGGTCATTTCATTATGCCGGTTAATGAGGTCTTGCACATCAGTAGTTTGGGCTATATGATGATAGGCTGTATTCAATCAGGAACGGTTCATCTTGGCGACGAAGTTATTCTGAATAACGGATTAAAGTCTTTCGTTACAGGAATTAATATGAGTGACGACCAAGGTCAATTTGCAACAGAATGGGCAACCAAAGATGAGGGTGCAGGTATTATCCTTGGAAGCATTGGCAAAAACGCTTTAACCCAATTCGACAATCTTGTTGTGGAAGGTATTGACACCGAGCGCAACCACTGCGAAATATCGGTGTCGGAACAGTCGCCGCTAAAAGGCAAAGGCGTTATCGTAAAAGGCAAAATTCTCAGCGGCACAATCAATGTCGGCGACCCGATAATTTTGTCCTTCAATATTTACGGTCAGATCTTCCGCACCGCCACTGCCGACGCAATAGAAGTGGACGGCGAGAACGTACAATCAGCATCACAAGGCGCAATGGTAACGATTAATTTTCAAGGCATTACTATGCGTACTAAATGCGACAAAATAATCAAACGTTAAACTTAACGAAAAGACAATTATGGCGAAAATCTACAACACTTTGGAGGAGTGGGAAAAATTCACCAATGAATTGAAAGCCAATGGAATACCCATCCCACCCGATATTGCTGCACAAGAAGAACGTCTAAGGCAATTGGAAGTTGAAAAGTCCAAAACTCCGATTTACAGTAAGTTGGAGGACATCTCAAAGTTCAAGCCTTACTCAGACGTGTTCAAAAAATGTGTCAATGACACAGTTGAGCAATTACTTGACAATTCGGAGAATGCCAAGCAACCCGGTCTCCTTCTCGGCAAAATTCAATGTGGCAAGACCAACACGTTTGTTAACATCATTGGATATGCTTTTGACCGGGGCATTGATGTTGCGATTGTGTTCACCAAAGGAACAAATGCGTTGGCAACGCAGACAACGGCAAGGCTCAAAAAAGAGTTCGCTGTGTTTGCCCGCACAGAAAGGATTACGG
>CAMJWL010000269.1 GCA_946409405.1 uncultured Bacteroidales bacterium | reverse complement strand
TTTGGTATGATATTTGAAAATAAATAAACAAAAGATTACAAAAATACATACAGAGTTAATTTTGTCGAGAAAATTTTAAAAACTACATAGCAATGAGAAACAGTTACAGCATACCGAGCGTATTCGAGCACAACAACTCGAACCTTGCCATGGTCTCAAACGACCTCATCAACGGTCTGAGGCTATACATCGACGATATTCCATATATCGTAGGCAACCTTGCATTGTCGGAAGGACAGTCGCCCCACCGCACCATCAACGCCGCACCCACCGAAATCGACTACCAAATCCTTTTCAAAACAGCCCTTTTGCTTGCCGCCTACAAAAACAACCGTCCGTTGGTGGTAACAACAGGATTTCCGTTCAGCACCTATCAGGTAAACAAAACACCGGCTGCCGAACTTCTCCGCAAAACCCACCGCATTGAGTTTGATATGTCGTCGTTTACAAGCAAAGGCCGCACAGAGATGAATGTAGACGTGGTTTCGGTAGAAATTCTCCCCGAAATGATGGGCAACATTGTGGCTCTCCGTCAGGGCGACATCAAAGCCACAGGCAATTTCTTTGTAATAAGTCTCGGATTTGGCACTTGCGAAGCCGTACTCAGCACAGAAAACGGTATTGTTCAGCGTACTGCAATCAGCATTCAGGGCTTGCAATACGCCATCGACCTCTTTACCAAAGAACTCGGCTTGCAATACAACCTCGGTCTCAAAAATATGAAACAGATTGAGCAGGCGTTTATGAACAACTTCATAATGCTCGACCGCAAAAAAATCGACATTCTCGACATCCGCCGCAACGTGCTCAATATGTATTACCGCGATGTGATTTCGCCAAACCTTCGCCGTGTGTTTACCGATGCCGACTTTACCAAGGCTTCGCAAATGTACATCACAGGTGGCGGCGCTCTTTATATGGAATTGGTAGAAAACTTCTACAAAGAATTTGAAGGCATCCTCAATATCGAAGTAGTTCCCAACCCATTGACACTCACATCGGTAGGCTATTGCTTACACTCGGCACACGTAAACGGTGGCGACATCAACACCGCAGTGGGCATCGACATAGGCAACTCAAACACCGTTATCACCCAATACGAAGATGTCAACATCGAATCGGGCAACCTCCGTTTCAAATAACGAACATACTTTCATATAGATTTATACGCATTTTTTATTAAATTTGCATACCAAATAAATGGTGTGCAAATTTTTTTTTATATAATTGAGCCATTCGTGTTTTTTTGGTAATATCCAATTTAATCGCTATATTTGCGGAAAATACAAGCACTATGAGTCAGTTTATAGATTACGGCAACAGCGATTTCAGAAGCGTCAAGAACAGCAATTTCATTGACAAATCGGGTCTTTTGAACATACTCAACAAAAATATGGACACCGACAACCGCTTTATTTGCATATCACGCCCGCGCAGGTTTGGCAAATCGGTTGCGGCGCAGATGGCGTATGCCTACTACGACCGCTCGTGTGATTCCACAAAACTCTTCGACGGCTTGGAAATCACCAAGAGTCCCGAATATAAAACTCACCTCAACAAATATCCAACTATATTTATAGATTGGAACAGGTTTGCCGACATTCCAAAAAATGAGATACTCAAAGTTGCACAAAGACGATTCGTTAAAGATTTGAAAGAGTCGTATGACTTTTTGGAAGAAAAGGAGAGCCTCATCAATGCGCTTGAAGAAATCAACCAAAGGACCGGCGACCGCTTTATCCTCATCATCGATGAATGGGATATGCTCGTGCGCGATGTAGATCAAGACGTACAAGACGAGTATGTCAACTTTCTGCGTGCAATGTTCAAGTCGAACAACGCCAAAAAGATTTTTCTATTAGTTTATATGACCGGCATCCTGCCCATCATCAAGATAAAGACTCAATCTGCGTTGAACAACTTTGTGGAATACAGCGTTGTAGACCCCGGCAACACGGCGAAATATTATGGCTTTACCGAACAAGAGGTAAAAAAACTCTGTGAAGAAAACAATATGGACTTTGAACTGATGAAGCACGCCTACGACGGATACATCATCGGCAGCGAAAAATCTATGTTCAATCCCTTCTCGGTTATGCAGTCAATATTAAAACGCAGTTACAATAGTTTTTGGTCGAAGACTGCATCCTTTATGGCAATCGAAACCTACCTGCAAACGGATGCTGACAACGTAAGGACAAAGATTATAGGAATGATGAACGGCGAGTCCCCCACAGTGAGGGTGTCGAGTTTCCGCAACGATATGAAGAATATCGACACTTGCGACGACGTGCTTACCCTTCTCGTACACCTCGGATACCTGTCGTACAATCCTGAGACACGTTGCGTAACCATTCCAAACACTGAGGTTGCCGGAGAATTTGAAAACACCGTCAGCGTGGCAGGATGGGGCGAACTATCAAAGGCAGTGAACTCCTCGCTCCAACTTTTGGACGACACCATCAACCTACGCAAGGATAAGGTAGCCCGCGCATTCGACAACTATCATTTTGAGGCGTCATCGCTTTTGGAATTTAACGACGAAAACTCAATGCGCTGCGCCATAATCTTGGCATACTACGCCGCCAAACCATTTTACAACATATTCCACGAACTGCCCACTGGCAAAGGCTTTGCCGATATGGTTTTCATTCCCCTGCCAAACTCTCCACGCCCTGCCATAGTTGTGGAACTAAAATACGACAAGACCGCCGACACCGCCATCAGCCAAATCAAACGCAAAGAATATCCCAAGAGCCTCAAAGGATTTTCAAAACAAATCATCCTCTGCGGCATCAACTACAACAAGGCGACATCAAAGCACGAGGTGGAGATGGAGGTGATAGAATAACAGAGAGAATTCATTTGAATTCCTTTCCATTCGCTTCAATTTTTGTTAAAAAAAAGAAATCCCGCCGCCCGGCGGGATTGTCCCATAAATCCCATTCTTGTTTCTTGAAAAATCCCTACCTTTGCGGCAAAGATTATTGATATGATTCAGACCGAACTTACATTGTCGCCATACGAGGCGCACGACAGCCAATTATATCTGCCGCTGGCTTGCAAAAAGGCAGGCATCGCGCCGCAAGATATTGCAGATCACCGCATCACGCACAAATCTATCGACGCCCGTGGACGCGAAATCACCGTCAACCTTACCGTTGCGCTTTACACCCACGACGAAAAACCCGAAGACATCAGTGCCCGCTACAAATACAATCCCGTAAAGGGCGACCGCTCGTGCGTGGTGGTGGGCAGCGGTCCTGCGGGATTGTTTGCTGCGCTGAGACTCATTGAGTTAGGCGTTAAACCAATAGTGATAGAGCGCGGAAAAGATGTTCACAGCCGTCGCCGCGACATTGCACTATTGAGCACCCAACATATTT
>CAMJWL010000268.1 GCA_946409405.1 uncultured Bacteroidales bacterium | reverse complement strand
GCGAGGCGTACAATATGTTTTGCTGTTCGGGCATCTTGTTCAATCACGAGAGCGAGCGTCGCGGCGAAACATTTGTAACACGCAAAATCACGCTTGCCGCCGCACGTATCGCGCAAGGCAAGCAAGATAAACTCTACCTTGGCAATCTTTCCTCGCTCCGAGATTGGGGCTACGCAAAGGATTACGTAGAGTGTATGTGGCTCATTCTCCAACAGGAAAAGCCCGAAGATTTTGTGATTGCAACTGGCGTTCAACATTCTGTTCGCGAATTTGCTTATCACGCCTTCAAGGCTGCAGGCATCGAATTGAAGTTTGAAGGCGAGGGCATCGACGAAAAAGGCATTTGCGTTAATGGACCAGCAAATCTCGTTGGCAAGACCTTGGTGGAAGTCAGTGAAGATTTTTACCGTCCTACAGATGTGGTCAACCTTCTTGGCGACCCGACCAAGGCAAAGCAAACTCTCGGCTGGAATCCGCAAAAGACCTCCTTCGACCAACTCGTAAGTATCATGGTAAAGCACGACATGGAAAAGGTTGCTGCTGAACACGTTGCCTCCGTTATGCGCACCAACCTCGCCGAATACCTTGAGAAAGGCGTAGTGAAGTAGGCGTTGAATCCAATAATCTATACATTATAATATGAAACCCATTAAAATCTCCGTCGCAGGCACTGGCTATGTCGGCCTATCGATGGCGACATTGCTATCGCAGCACAACGACGTTACTGCCGTTGACGTTATTCCCGAAAAGGTCGAGAAAATCAACAAGCGTATTTCGCCGATTCAGGACGAATATATCGAAAAGTTTTTTGCGGAGAAGACGCTAAGACTTACTGCAACGCTTGACGGCGCAACGGCTTACAAGGATGCGGATTTTGTGATAATTGCCGCGCCGACCAATTACGACCCGGTGAAAAACTTTTTCGACACGCACTGCATCGAGGATGTCATTGACCTTGTACTGAGCGTCAATCCTGATGCCGTGATGGTCATCAAGAGCACGATTCCTGTTGGATATTGTCGCAGCCTTTATATAAAGTACGCCGCAAAAGGTGTCAATAAATTGAACCTTTTGTTTTCGCCGGAGTTTTTGCGCGAATCGAAGGCTTTGTACGACAATCTCTATCCGTCGCGAATCATCGTTGGCGTTCCCAAAATCATCAACAAACCCGAGTTCAAGGATGAGAATGACGCCATACAACGCCTTGCGGACGTGAAATTCCTTGAAGAAAAAGCGCGTCAGTTTGCAGGATTGTTGCAAGAAGGCGCGGTCAAAAAGGACATTGACACCCTTTTTATGGGAATGAAGGAGGCAGAGGCGGTCAAATTGTTCGCCAATACTTATTTGGCGTTGCGAGTAAGTTATTTCAACGAATTGGACACATACGCCGAGGTAAAAGGTCTTGACACACAGTCTATTATCACTGGTGTTGGGCTCGACCCGCGCATTGGCACACATTACAATAATCCGAGTTTTGGATACGGCGGCTATTGTCTGCCGAAGGACACAAAGCAACTCCTCGCCAACTATGCCGACGTACCGCAAAATATGATGACAGCAATTGTTGAGAGCAACCGCACACGCAAGGATTTCATTGCTGATCAAGTGCTTAGGATTGCCGGTTGGTACGATTACAGCACGACAACTCAATACACTGGACGCCGCGAGCCGGTTACAATTGGAGTCTATCGTCTGACGATGAAGAGCAACAGTGACAATTTCCGCCAAAGCAGCATCCAAGGCGTTATGAAGCGCATCAAGGCTAAGGGCGCAACGGTCATCATTTACGAACCGACGCTCAACGACGGCGACGATTTCTTTGGCTCAATCGTGGTCAACGACATTGAAAAGTTCAAGTCGCAGAGCCGCGCAATCCTTGCAAACCGCTATGATGCAATACTCGACGACGTGAAGGACAAGGTTTACACGAGGGATATTTTCAAGAGGGATTAATCGAAATAACATTTTTTAACATAAGTTTTGCCGAACCTTTCAAAATAATCCTGTATTTTTGTTAAAATAAAAACACAAAAAAATATTCAATTATGGGACAATATTTGGCAATAGGAATCGACCACAAATACGTTGTTTCGCAGGATAGCGCGGAGAAGGTTGGCAAGACGCTTGATGAAATCGTTGGTGTTTTGCAAAAACAATATGCGCCAGAGGATTTGTACGACTTGTGTGTTGAAGACAGCAAATATGGTAAATACGCCATATTTACTTTGAAATCAGAGGTCATCGAAAAGGAACTTGTGCCATTCACAACAGATTTTTATGATTTGTATTATGGTGGCACGGACGAAAAACTCTATGAACGCCTGAAAAATGTGAGAACATACGAGAATTTAATTGACCTTGCAGGCGACAAAATGTATGAAAGATTTCAAAACGACGAGTACGGCGAGCCTGATTGGTTTGGGATTAAAGAGGTACGGCGCAGTTTGAGAATAAACCACGAATCCATCATACTTTGCCTCGAAGGCAAAATAATAATGGAAGAATACGGCAGAATTTTTGGGCTCTTGTCCGATTTGCTCGCTGAGAAATTCTCAAAATACAAATTGGCTAAGACCTTTAATGTGTATATAACAGGATAACCGTTCATTAATCTCCCCCAAAACAACCCATAATCCTCTCCCCTATTAATCAACGATTTACAAAAAAAGGAAGCCGCAATCACTCTGCGACTTCCTTTTTTTATTCCTACACCTCCCGCAACAAAAACAACATATAAAAAGGTATCCTTCTCCTTCCAACGCCGGAGCGTTTCTTCTATCTTTCTCCTATACATAATTACACTTTTCGGGGCGAGTTTTTGTTGAAACCTTACACTTTTCGGGGCGAGTTTTCGGGACAAAGATACACTTTTCGGGGCGACTTTCCAAATTTTGATGGATTATTTTTGTGAAAAAATAAGGGAAATCGCCTCATCTTTTCATTTTTTTTAACAACGTACTATCAAAAAAATCCTGTAACTTTGCCAGCGACAAACTCCACCAAACCATTCGCCATAATGAACGAAGCCACTACATACACCGACGAGGCGATAATGACTATGTTTGCCGACCCGAAGACGAGGGAAGCGGCATTCAGGATTATTGTCAAACAATTTGGCACACAATTGTACAGCCGAATCCGCACCATTGTAGGCAGCCACGACGAGACCGACGACGTACTGCAAAACACCTTTATCAAGGCGTGGCGGTCGTTGGACAGGTTCAGGCTCGAATCGTCGCTATACACGTGGCTATTCCGCATCGCGACCAACGAGGCACTCACATTCGTAAGGCGCAGCACCAAGTCGGTGGCACTCTCCATCAACGACAACGATATGAAAATCACCCTCCCCGCCAACGATATGGAAAGCAGCGAGACCGGCGACGAAATCGCGGAAAAGTTGC
>CAMJWL010000267.1 GCA_946409405.1 uncultured Bacteroidales bacterium | reverse complement strand
GGGGATACCCGCCAAAATGCTTGGCATTGCGTCTATGGATTTGCGGCCAGTTGCAAACGAATTTGTGAATGTAAGTCCCTGATTATAAAGTGAATCCAAAAACGGCGTGTAACCTTTGCCGCCATTGAAAAAACCCGAATATTCTGCGCCAAAACTTTCCATTATGAGGATTACCACGTTCATCGGTTTAAAATCTCCCGACGGCTGCGGCGTATGCACGGGCGAATAGATTTGCTCCAATTCGTCGGGTGCGAAATACTCCGGATTTGTAAAGGACATTTTACCAATCGTGCGCAGGATACAGTAAGGCGTGTTTAGCACGATGGCAGATTCGTTGCTTTTGAGGATGTACTCGTTGGCGTTGTTCATGTTCATAGGGCGGTGGTCTTCGTCGATAATCAGGCTGCCGCGCATCCCCGCCATCATAAAATATATGAACAGCAATGTCAGCGGCAACACTTTGAGGCTGAACCTTTTGCCGTGATAATCTTCCGCGCTAACTTTTGGGTTGTAATAAAACTTTACAGCAAGAAATATCAACGCCGCCGCCGCCAAAGTCATGTACCAATATTGCAGAAGTCCGCCGAAAAAAATGCCGAGGAGGTTGCTCTCGTTTTGAAACTCGCTGAAAAACGAAAAGTTGGTTCTACGGGCGTTGTATGGAAAATAGATAGCGTCGAAGATGTTGGTAAAAATGCCTACCGCAATCGGAATCACAAAAAGGTATTTGGCGACCTTTCTGTAAGTGTCGTTGAATGTGAATCTAAACGGCAGAATCATCATCGCAAAACTTGCCGCCGTAAGATAAAAAATCGCCGCAAAATCGTATTTCATGCCGCCTCTAAACAGCGTCATGTAGTGTCCAAACTCAATCTCGCTATAAAAATCCTGATTGGCGGCTATGAAAATCACCCTGCAAACCATAAACGCAAAAAACGCAATGAAAAAATTCACCGCGTACTGCATTGCCGGAAGTTTTATAAATTTGTTTATCATCATAATCATACCGTGAGAGTTTCGCGCCGCAAAATTACAGATATTTTTGATTTCGTCCAAATTTCATTTTATTTTGCGCAAAATACTAATTGCAATATATTCAGGCACGTTTTTTGTAACAAAAATGTCAGGTTATTATTCATCGGAATATTAATGAAACGCTTGTTATCCATATTAATCATTGGACTTGTCGTGCTGATGTGCAGTGCCTTGTTGTATGGCAACGGGGAGGAGGTTGCAAAAAAAGTAAACCTTTCTATCTGTCTCGGACAAGAGGCGGGCATCGTTGAGGTGCTTGCCCCCGATGTTGTATTGGTAATGCAAGGGGTAGAAAACCACTGCACCAAGCAACAGGCGGAGCAGGTGTTGCGTGAGTTTTTCAAGCGCAACAAGACCGCGCAATTCATTTCCAAGGTGGAGCATAATCATATTTCGGGAAAACTTACTACCACCGAGGGCAAAGTCTTCGAGTTGGAGTACGTTCTGAGATTCGTTAATAATCAGGAAGTTATAACAGGTTTCTACATACGTTAATTTATTGTGCAGACAATTCTTAGATAGCCGGAAGATATTTGGGTCATCCGGCTTTTTTTATTTAGTAAAAAGTATTATATTTGCATCTTGATTTCAAAAACTTTTTTTTAACACCGAAAACAATATGGAAAATCTCGAATATCTCGTGGACGACCTCATCAAGATAGCCATTGCCGAAGACCTCGGCGACGGCGACCACACGTCGCTCTCCACAATTCCCGCCGACGAGCAGGGCGCGGCACACCTTATTATTAAGCAGGACGGCATATTGGCTGGCATCCAAGTTGCCCTCAAAGTGTTCAAAGCCGTGGATCCTGCGCTCAAAGTAGAACTCCTTCTCCAAGACGGCGCACAGGTCAAGAAGGGCGACATCGCCTTCATCGTGCGCGGCAAGGTGATTTCTATCTTGCAGGCGGAGAGGCTCGTGCTAAACTTCATGCAGCGTCTTAGCGGCGTTGCCACGCAGACCCACATCTACGCCTCCCGCATCGCCGACCTCCACACCAAGGTACTCGACACGCGCAAGACCACGCCGGGCATGAGGCTCCTCGAAAAACAAGCCGTAAAGATTGGCGGCGGCGAGAACCACCGCATTGGACTTTTCGACATGATTCTCATCAAGGACAACCATGTGGACTTCGCCGGCGGCATTGCCAACGCTATCAAGGCGGCGCAAGACTACTGCAAGGCTAAGGGCAAGAAACTCGACATAGAGATAGAGACCCGCAACCTCGACGAAATCCGCCAGGCGATGGCTGTGGGCGGCATCAGAAGGATTATGCTCGACAATTTTGACCTCGAACAGACACGCCGCGCCGTGGAACTCATCGGCGGCAAGTACGAGACCGAATCGTCGGGCGGCATCACCCTCGACACCCTCCGCGACTATGCCTTGACCGGCGTAGATTACATCTCCGTAGGCGCGTTGACCCACCAAATCAAGAGCCTCGACATGAGCCTCAAAGCCATTGACGCATAGTTTTGCGCGGGGGCTAACTTTTTTTAACAGAATTTAGTGTTCAATAAAGGCATTTTTTGCATCTATTACACAAAAGGCATACAAAAACGCCTTTGTGTAACGTTATAATATAATTGCAAATATTGTAGAACAAACTAATGCATGGAGGAATTTAAAATGAAAACATTGATAAACACATTGACGGGCATTGCGGCACTCGCGGTAGTAGCCGCCACCCTCGGCTCCTGCACCGTATTGCTTACGCCCTCTACATCAAGCGTCTATATCGACGATGTGTATGGCATGAGGCCTGCGCCGCAGGTGGTTACCGTGCAGAGCACCACCTCTAATGCCAATAATCAGCAGGGCAACTCAGACAATTCTCAGGGTTACAGCGACACCGACGTTTCGTCATACGACGACAATGCCGAGACCTACACAGACAATGGCGCGGTGGACGAGATAATCATAGACGACAGTTACACGGCGCGTATCTACCGTTTCCACCGTCCGTCGTACTGCCGCAGTTACTACGATGTTGCCATCGTGGAGCCGTGGTACAGCAATTGGTATTGGAGTTTCGGCTACCATTACTACTCGCCTTATTGGTCGTTTAGCTTTGGAATGCCTTACCACTATTCGTACTGGGGCGACCCGTATTACGGATATTCCTGGTGGGGATACCATCACCACTATTACTCGCCGTATTATTACAGCGACTACTACCACCGTCCTTACTACCACTCTTACCATGGATATGGCCACCGTCATTTTGACGACTTCAACCGCTCATACGCCCGCACCTACGACCGTATCAACCGCAACAATGTGCCTTATTCATACGGACACAGGCAGGGCAGCACTGGCAGTTACAGCAGCCGCACTTACTCCAACAATTCAAACGGTGCAGCAAGCAGCCGTTCTGGCAATGTAAGCAACGGCAACAATAAC
>CAMJWL010000266.1 GCA_946409405.1 uncultured Bacteroidales bacterium | reverse complement strand
CAAACAAAGAATATCGCGCAACGCACTCGATGTCAACGGCTTGGTTTGCCGCTGACGAAGATGGTAATTATTTATGCAAAATTTCGGCAATTTCAAAAAATATTGCCGAAATTTTGCATATCCCTTAATTTTTCTTGATTTTTCGCATTTTGCCTGTATCCAATATTATTGTGAAATCCTGTTTTTTCAATTGCGTGGAGAAGTTGTAATCCGACAGGGTGATGTCGATGCGGAGGTCGGGGGATTTTTCTACCACCTTGACGGGCATCACGTATTTGGCAAGTTTTTCGTATTCAAAGGTGATTTCCTTGACCACTTTGCCATCCTTGTCGTATTTTAACGTCTTGACTTTCAGCCCGCTTTCCGCGCCGTAAAAATCGCTGTACTGTGCGCCGAGCGCGTCGGTAACGTCTATGCGGTATAGTCCCTGTTTAAACAAATTGTAATCGCAATAATGCCGGTAACGGATGCCAAGTTCGTCATAATGAGCCTCTTGCGGGAATGATGCCTTCTGCCGGAGGGCGATGGTGCGTGCCGAATCTGGCTCCGAAAAACCATACAACATTGTGGAATCGGCGGCGGTGATGCCGTCATACACTTCCTTGAAATGAAACAGACTTATCGTATCGTCGCGGCGGATGTTGTTGTCCATGCGGTACATGTTGGGATTTTTGCGGAGGATGCGTCCAAACGCCTTGTACTTAGTGGAGTCTGCGAGGGAATAGAGCGACTGAAAATTTACCGACATGTTTTTGGGCGGATTGTTAAGCCCCGTGTTGTTGACGTAGGCATTGAGTATCGTGTATGCGCCAAAACCTTTGGGGATGCGCGCCACAAGTTTGTCCTTGCCGTCCATGAAGTCTATCTGACGGTCTTTGGCGATGCGGTTGAGTGTGCAGAACAACGAGCGGTGGCTGCCTTTCACTACGAATACGCAACTGCCGTTTTGGATGATGTGTTTGAGGTGGTTTTGTGCGTCGGCGGCTGAAACTATGTTGACGGTGTTTTCGTAGTTGGTGAAGTAATTTTTGGGGAAGTTGTAAAGTACGAGGTTAGACGCAATCTCGGCGGCGTAGTCGGGGTGTTGGAGGCCTTGACGGAAACGATTGATTAACTGTGCCTTGGCTCTTTGGAGACCGTTGCTCACGTCGTAATCCTCGCTGCGATGCTGGAAAAGACTGGTGGCAAAATCTGGGAAATCATTGTTGCTTCCGTCCATGTTGAGAGTGTTGACATCGTACTTGAAACTCGAAATCCTGTCGATGTCCTTGGCTATGGAATCATATACTATGTGATATACAAGGTCGTTGATAGCGTAGTTTTTGGCGGTTTTGTCGCAGGGGTAATAGTCCATGAACGCCGCCTCAAACCCTGTTGCCGTCGAATCGTCCTCGATGGCATATACAAAATCCATCGGCTTGATAGTCAGCGGTTCTGCCTTTGTCCTGTCGGCGGAGCGGGGCGTGGATGCAAAGTATTTTTCCACCAATGGTTTCACAAAATCAACGTCGGTGTCGGAGACAATGGTTATCAGACATTTGTCGGGCGCAAAACAGTGGCTGCGGAAGTTCATGTAGTCGCTTTTGTTGATTTTGGAGAGGTCGTCGGCGGTGATGTAGGGCTGCCCTATTATCTCGGACGCGATGTAGTCGAGCGGGTTGCCGTTGTCTTTGAGGTACTTGATGCGTTTTTTCTTGTAGTCGTCGAAGTTGACGTATGTGGGGTTGTTGCCGTACATCACCTCGTGCATAAAGTTGAGGAGCGAGTCGAGAGCCTTGTCGTGGCTCACCATATTTTTTATCATCACCTGGTTGGCGGCGAGGGTGCTGCCCGTCATTGCCGCCACTACTTGTTTGATGCCCGTATGCGGAGTTTCTGGCAGGGCAGACACGTCCGCGCTGAGCCTCACGTTGCAGTAGCGGTATTGTGTGGTAGTTACTATCTGGACGCGAAACCCATTTGGTAAGGTGATAAGTTGGTGGTTCTCAATGCATTGTAGTACGTTGCTAATGTCCTGGGCGGCAAGCCTTGCCGTCAGGAGGAGCATCAGGGAGAGGAGTATGTATATTTTTTTTGACATCTTTGTTCGGTTTTATTGAGGTATCAGCGGCAAAGTTAACAAAAATTCTATCAAAAAAGGCCGCCGCCGGTCAAAAAAAACTTCCGGCAGCGACCCCAAGTATATAAGTCGAGTTATAAAAAAAGAGTACGTTTTAGAATCTGCCAAAACTGAACGAAACTCCGTAGAACAGCGAATTGAGTCCGTCTGAGGAGATTATCGGGGCTTTGGTGTCGTAGTATTCGAGGTTGTGGCCGAGCAAAAACTTGTACGACACGCCAACCGAAATGTGGAAATTTTTTGTAACGTTGAACTCCACCCTTGCGCCCGGCTCCACTTCGCACACCACGCTGTGGTCTTCGCGGTTGTAACGATGACGGTAATGGTGGTCGTCGTAATCAGCCCATGCGTCGTCGCTGTACGAAACCTCGCCCACGCCAAATTTTATTGGGAACGAGATATGCACCGGCGACCTGTATGCGATAATCGGCTTTACGAACACGCCGCCCGTGATGCAGTCAAATTGGTACTTGTCGTTGTCGAGTTGCTTATCTACTTCCTTTTCGGTAACGAAACCGTTGCCATAGAGTCCGAGTTCCACGCCGTGTCCGATGATGACGCCCGCCTCAATGCCGCCTATGAAGGTTGCGCGACCATCCACGGAGCCGCCGCCTATCGTGAATCCGCCTTCCATGCCCACTTCCACACAATCCTTGCCTTCGGGACGTTGGAATATGGTGCGCTGTTCGTCTTCCGCCTGAGCCATTGCGAGTTGCGGCAATACCATCATCAATGCTCCGGCTATCAAATGTCTTATTTTCATGGCGATATTTTTTTAATTTTGTAATGCAACAATTATTTGTTACTTTTGTTACCACTTTTGCATTTTGCAATTACCGTTCCATTTTTTTATTATGAAATATTTTTTGATAGCGGGGGAGGCGTCGGGCGATTTGCACGCTTCCAATCTGATGAGGCAGTTGAAGGTCTATGACCCTGACGCCCAATTTATGTTTCTTGGCGGCGACCTGATGCAGGCTCAGGGCGGCAAGATGCTTGTGCATTACCGCGAAATGGCATATATGGGCGTTTGGGAGGTCATTGCCAACGCGGGGAAGGTCAAGCAAAACTTCAAGATTTGCAAGGAGGCAATGTTGGAGTATAAGCCTGACACTGTGATACTTGTGGATTATCCGGGGTTTAATCTCAGGATGGCGCGTTTTGCCAAGGAGCACGGCTTGCGCACCTATTATTATATCTCGCCGAAGATTTGGGCGTGGAAAAAACGCCGCGCATACACCATCAAGAAGTATGTTGACAAGATGTTTGCGATTTTCCCGTTTGAGATAGATTTTTACAAGCAATTCGATTACAATGTGGAGTACGTCGGCAATCCTCT
>CAMJWL010000265.1 GCA_946409405.1 uncultured Bacteroidales bacterium | reverse complement strand
TTAGTTTCCCGACGGCATTAGTTTGTTGCCGCCAATTGTGATGTACGACGGGAATTTCATCACCGAGCCGCCAATTGTGAAATACGGTTTGATGGAAAGTTTCACGCGGGAGGCGTCGGCGTTGTTGGTGGCGAGTCCGCAGCCAAAACTTGCGAGTTTGTCCCTCGATTCGGATTTGAGGATGTCCAGGAGGTCAACAGTGAAATTTACCGGCATCATCACTGTCTGGCTTGCACCTACGGAAACCGTTTTTGTCATCGAGCCGGATGTCATCTTAACGTCGTCAATCCACAGAATGTAGTCGAACCCGTCGAGGCGAGCCGTGGTGGTGTTGGGGTTTTTGACATCGACGTTGACATTGAGTGCAAGTGGGAACGATTTGTTCTTGATAGCGTTGGCGAGTTTCAGTGCATCCGCTACTCCAAAGTCCTTGATGCCTTTCTTTGTGTTGACGTTGATGCCACAGAGGGTAACGTCGGTTACGCTGTTGAAGTCAAAATTGCACTTGGCGAAACTCTGCAAGCCCGACAACGCCGCGCACCCGCTTACAATCGTTATCACCGCCAAAAACGCAATCATAATAATACGTTTTTTCATAATGATATTGTTTTAATGGTTTGTAATTATTCCTTTATTTATCCCTATTAACTACATAATCCGCAAGCATAATCAACGACTTCTTAGCCTCCGAATCTGGAAACTTGTCCAATAGGGCAACAGCCTGATTTTTAAGTTCTTCCATCTTGTTGACTGAATATTCCACGCCGTTGTATTGATGCACGTACTCCACGATTTTGTTGATGTCGGCGGACGACTTGGACTTCTTGCCAAAAATCCTCATTATCGACTTGCGCTCCACAAATGTCGCCTTGCTGACAGCGTGGATTACGGGCAGGGTGAGTTTGCGCTCCTGGATGTCGTTGTATTTGGGTTTGCCGATGAGGCCGGTCTTTTGGTAGTCGAAGAGGTCGTCCTTGATTTGGAACGCCATACCGATAAGCATACCGAAATCTTTCATAGTTGCAACGGCGTCTTTGTCTGCGCCGCTGCTGTACGCGCCCGCCTCGCAACACGCCGAAATCAATGCGCCGGTCTTTTTGCGGATGATGTCGTAGTAGGATTCTTCGTTGATATTGAGGCGGTTGGCTTTTTCAAGTTGTTCGAGTTCGCCCTCCGACATCTCCCTTACCGCCTGCGAAACTATGCGGAGTATCTGCGTCTCGTTGGTGTCGAGGCTGTGCAGGAGGCCTTTGGCGAGGAAATAATCGCCGGTGAGCACCGCAATCTTCGCCTTCCAAAGCGCAAATATCGAGAAGAACCCGCGCCGGTAGAAACTTTCGTCCACCACGTCGTCGTGTATCAGCGTGGCGGTGTGAAGGAGTTCTATCAGCGACGCCGCCACCATCGTGGAGTCAGTAACGCGCCCCGACACCTTGCACGACAGGAATACGAGCATCGGCCTCAGTTGCTTGCCCTTGGTGCGGAGCAGGTAACTGATTACGAAGTTGAGCATACGGTTGCTCGACCGCATCATCTCTTTGAAATACGGTGCAAACCGCTCCATCTCTTCCTTGATGGGTGCTTTTATTTGGTCTATTGCCGACATCCTTGTTTTTTCGCAAAATTTTGTTTGAAATCAGAAAACAAAGTTATAAATTTGTTTCGACAAAATTACGAATTTCACACAAAAAGCGCACTACGGAATGAAAAAATTATTTTTGCGTCGCTCTTATCGTAAGATTATCGCCCCTCTGCCCGTTGACAAGGACGATTTTTTCGACAAGGTTTGCCGCGCCCTCGAAGGCAGCGGCTTGCGGCGCGTGTCGGATAGCGAAGTGGCTTTTGATGTGAAGAATCGCGTTCTGATGGTGTCGTATGGGGTCAGGATTGATGTGCATCACCGTCGCGTGAAGTACAATTTTGGGTCGGAGGGCGTTGTGATGGCGATTATCTTTATGATTTTTGGCGGGATGCTGCTTTTCAACGGCAGGTTTGACACATATATGTTTTGGGCGGCGGTGTTTGCGGGGATTATTTTTGCTGTCAACAATGCCTTGACCATCAGCCGCATTGATGGTGCGATTAGAAGTTGCCTTCCCAAGCCCGAAGACCCGCCCGCCGCCGAGCCTGACCCAACATGCAGCATCACTCAACAATACACTTGCCCGGCGTGCCACTCGTTTTTGTCAGGATTTGGCGACATTTGCCCCGAGTGCGGCATCTCGCTGTCTTACAGGCAGGAAAGCGTCAGCAATTACAAGGGGTATAGGTTTAAATATTTTCTGAATGGGCGAGGTTAGGGACGCAAAATATTGCGTCTTTACGAGATTTCTCGTTGTTCCTTTACCACGCCAAACCCAAGGCTCGCATTCTTGCCCAAGCCCATGAGGTAGGGTAGGGAGATGTTCGATGAAAACTTCAAGTTAAACGACATAAGTTTCAGTTGCTTATAATGTTCGATATGACTTGAAGATATGTCGGTGATGTGGCAAAGGAGTTCGTCCTCGATGAAAATGTCCATCGTTTTGAGGAACGAGAGGATGTTGCCTTTGAGGATTTGTTCGAGCAATGCAATCTTCTCCGCCATCGTTTCCAACTGCGCGTATTTCTTGTAGTTTTCGCTATTGAGCGGCAACCAATTTTCGAGGTAGTATTTAAACTCGTTTTGCCATAGTTGGACGTTGGTTTTGTATGCTTTGATTGACACAATCTCCATATCGACAGTGCGTTCGCCGATTTGGAATTGAAAGTTGCCATTAGAAAACAGATCTCCGATGCTCTCCACGCCGAGCCCGACGCAGAATATTGCGGGGTTTTTGTATATCCGCTTATACTGTATCAAAGGGTAGGCGTACCGGTAATTGTCGCCGTCATGGTTATGAAACAGTTGCGACCCGCCCGACGCCGCAATCACCGCCCCACGGAACAACGGCACCTCGTGCTTGGCAAGTTCTGGGGAGAATTTTACGATTAAGGTTTTTATTTGGTGCATAATAATATTCAAATGCTTTATTTTCGGTAGCAAAGATACAAATTAAAATTGAATTTTCGGTATCGGAAAACAAAATTAAACTTAAATTTTCGGTATCGGAAAACGGAAGTAAACTTCGATTTTCGGTATCGAAAATTAGTATTCCCTAAATCTTACAAAATTAAACTTTGAAATCTTCACGCCGTTTTCTTCCACGGTTTCGCGCTTGGTGGTTGAGGCGAGGCAGCGAATGTTGTGGGCTTTGAGTTTTGTTATCAGTTTGTAGCAAAAAGTCATCTCGCCCATAATGTGGACGGCAGTGATGCCTTGGATGCTAATGATTTTGTTGTAATAATCATTAACGAGTTGTTCGATGTAGGCTTCGTCGCCGTCGGGGGAGACGGTGGGGAAGGGCAAGTCGATGACTTGGCTTTCGCCGCCTGCGGCGGCGAGTTGAGGTTCTGTCCACGAGGTGGAGGGGTGGTTGGAGAGGTTTATGAGCATAGTTAGGACGTCGTTTTTCCTGTAATCAGTTTGAACCCAGATTTATCTACCCATATATAACTATCTGGATGTTTGCGTTTGTAATCATCA
>CAMJWL010000264.1 GCA_946409405.1 uncultured Bacteroidales bacterium | reverse complement strand
AGAAAATCCAACGCACTTTCAACGGCAAACTCGACCGCAAATTCTACAAGAACGCTTAATTTTTGGTCTGCAATCAGGCTAAATCGGAGTTGCAGTAATCTTCAAAATCTGTCGTGTGGTAGGCGTTACGCGGTAATGATTGCTGGCGCGGATGCCTATCACCCAAAGAATTTTGCCGCCACAACGGAGGATTTCCACATGGTCTTTGTCGGTAAGGCTGAGTTTTTGGTCGATGAAAAGGTCGGAGATTTTCTTGTGGCAATTGCTCCCAAACGGCACAAAACTGTCGCCCTTTTCCCAACCCGTTACGGTCATTGGGAAACACAGCAGATCGATGTCATAATACGCCGTCAAAGGGTCGCGCTCGGGCGCAAATGCGTCGCGCACAATCACTTCCAAACGCAGATTCCACGCATTGGTATGCAAAACACCCTTGTCAATATCAGAACGGCGGAGCATTATTGGTTTTCTGCCGTTGAGAGTTTCCACATCGTTGAGGTGCGTGATAATCAGGGAGTCGCGGTCTTTGACGAGGCGGTGCGTGTTGCTGTAAAATATCTTGCCGCTTTCTGAGTTCAACTGCCTGAAAACCTCGCGGCACTGCACTTTGCCAAAATCGTAACGCACAAGTATCTCATACAGAAGACATTTTGGCTCCACAAAGGCAAGTATGCCGGGAATATCGGCAATGAACGACTCGCCATCCTGTTTTAAAACCGAGGCAACAGCCTTGTCTATCGCGTCGTCGTAGATGCGTTTTGCCATACCGAGGTAGCCAATGCTTTCGGTGATGGACGAACGGGCGTTTTCGCTCACATCGTCAATTACAGGCATCACGAGATTGCGGATTTTGTTGCGGGCAAATTCGTTTTCACGGTTGGTGCTGTCGGTGCGAAATTTGAGGTCGTTTTCGGCAAGAAACTCCTCTATCTCTGCGTGGCTAAAACACAGCATCGGCCTCACAATCCTACCGTTGCGAACCCTCATGCCAGTCAATCCGCGTATGCCCGACCCGCGCAGGAGATTCAAGAAAAAAGTCTCGATAGCGTCGTCCTTGTGATGAGCCACGGCAACCACGTTGTAGCCATAATTGTCCATTATGCGGTCAAACTCGGCATACCTTATTTCACGCGCCGCCATCTCTATCGAAATGCCCTTTAAACTTACATAACGCATTGTGTCAACGCGAGTTACAAAGATGGGAACTTCGTATTTTTTGGCAAGTTGGCGCACAAAAGCCTCGTCGTCGTCGCTCTCAGAACCGCGCAGCCCGAAGTTGACATGCGAAATGCCAAACTCCATGCCGAGCCGTGCGGTGAGTTCCATCATCGCCACAGAGTCGGGACCACCGCTAACGGCAAGCAACACCTTGTCGCCCGCCTCCCAAAGCCCCTGACGCTCAACAAATTGCTTGTATGTAGCCAACATATCCATAGTAGATGCCTAATTATCGGACTGCAAAAATAAATAATTTGCACAAATAACAACAATTAATTATTAAAATAATGATTAATTAACAGAAACTTTGCAACTTTGCGCATAGTAACAAACCACAAAAACGACATGGACAAAATACTTCAATTCATTAAAAACCAAGCACTTCCCATTGCCATTGTAACGGGATTGGTGTTTCACGACTTCTTCGGACAGTTTGCCGCCATACTGCCCTACAACCTTTTTATAATGCTGTTCATATCGTTTTCCAAAGTGCCAGCGCGGGAGTTGAAGCCCAAGAAGGTGCATTTTCTGTTGCTGACGTTTGTTATCGTGGCGGCATTGGCGGCGTATTGGATTGTAAGTCAATACAATAAGATACTTGCCGAGAGCATCCTCGTAGTTACAATGTGTCCTACGGCTACCTCCGCAATCGTGGTGGTCAACAAACTCGGCGGCAACGGCTCCAACGTGGTTACTTACACGATTATCAGCAACATTGCCGTCTCCATCATCATCCCAATCCTCTTCCCGCTGATTCACCCGCAGGAAGGTCTCACCTTTGTCGAGGGCTTTTGGACAATCCTCAAAAAAGTGTTTACATTGCTCGTATTGCCGATGGTGGCGTCAGAATTGGTAAAACACTTTTTGCCCAAGGTCAATTCGCTGTTAATCAAGTACAACTCGGCATCGTTTTACCTTTGGGCGTGCTCGGTGGTAATCCTGATGGCCAATATGATGAACTCCATCCTTGCCGCCCCCGAAAACTACCACATCGACATACTGATGGCAATTTCGAGCCTCATCATCTGCATCATATTATATACAGTGGGCAAAAAAATCGGCTCCCGCTACGACGACCGCATCAGTTGCGGACAGGCGATAGGTCAAAAAAACACCATCTTCGCCATTTGGGTGGCGCACACGTACTTGACACCGCTGTCGGCAGTGGGTTGCAGTTTCTATATATTGTGGCAAAATCTGTTTAATAGTTGGCAACTACAACAGAAAAGAAAACGGGATGCGGAGGGGAAAAAACAATAATTCACCTCTCCACATACCCCTCAAATTTAACTCCGAAGCCCTTAATCCTGTACATCACATTCACAATTGAATCGCCGCACCGTTCCGTGGAGACGATCCTCGCGGGCATCGAATCCCTTTCTACATAAAAAGACACAATGGGACAGCCCAACCGGGATCCAAGCCACAACGGGCGTATCAACTGACCGTCGTACAATTTGAAGATGAAAAGCCTCTTGTCTTCGGTGCGCCAATAGTGGGTCTTTTTGGTAACGCCCACCACTATTTCTGGCAGATTGTCGCCGTTAACATCACCATAATCATAGTGATACACAGCATGATGCAACGGCCAAACCGACAAAGTGTATCACCATAATCATAGTGATACACAGCATGATGCAACGGCCAAACCGACAAAGTGTCGCCATTGTCGGCAATGTGCAGAAGGGTGGCGAGGCTGTCGCAGGCGTTATCAACAATCACACGCCCAAAATCCGTGCGACAGATTTCGCCGGCATGATGGGCGCATGAGGTGATGAGCAACGCGATAGTTGCCATCGTAGCGAGAAGAAAGCGCATCACGATATCAAAATGCGTCCCTCGACAAATGGTTTCGCTCGGCGTTGTCCTTGGCGCGTTGGTTGACCACAGAGAGGTTCATGTACGAGAGTCTGCCACGCGAAAGGATTACTTCGAGATTGTCTTTAAGATAGATATAACCCATCGGCACGATGTACTGATCCATATCATGGAAACGGTCGCCCTGCATGATTTCCTCCACTATGATGTCAGACATGCCACCGTCAAAACGCTCAAACACGAAGTCCAAGCCGCACAACTTGTCATTGAAAAACGCCGCATTTGCCAAAATGAGCGAGTAAGTGCGCCCATCGGCAAAATTCATTTCATACTCCACGTTGCCAATGGAATTGCGTTTGGCCTTCTTTGCCTTGATAGCCGCTTTGGTAACTTTCACAAACTCCTTTTCTGACATTCCAAATTTGTAATCGCCAAAGGCATTGGTGATTACAATCGGCGACTGTTCGCACTTGGCTATTGCAGCGGCAAGGTCGGTAACGTTGCCATTGGTGTTTGTAGCAGACCTATTTACTGCGGCTCTGTTTGCAGCGGGATTGTAAACATTTTGATTTCCGA
>CAMJWL010000263.1 GCA_946409405.1 uncultured Bacteroidales bacterium | reverse complement strand
TTTGGAACCATCAACGACGTTAAACAGATTATACAAATTGCTCATTCTCACAACATTCCGGTATTGTTAGACGGTGCACAATCTATTGCTCATACCAAGATTGACGTTCAGGATTTAGATGCAGATTTCTTTGTGTTTTCGGGACACAAGATTTACGGTCCATCGGGCATTGGCGCGGTTTACGGCAAAAAAGAGTGGCTCGAAAAACTTCCTCCGTGGCAAGGCGGAGGCAATATGATTAAGGATGTTACCATCGAAAAAACCGAGTTTAACGTACCTCCGGCGCGTTTTGAAGCAGGCACGCCAAACATTGCCGACGCTGTGGGTTTGGGCTACGCCTTAGACTTTGTAAAAAGCGTGGGCATACACAACATCGAACATCACGAGCACGACCTCACCGAATACGCCCGCACGCAAATAGCAAGGATTCCGGGCATTACGCTCATTGGAAATCCCAAAAACCGTGTAAGCGTGGTTTCGCTCGATGTCGCCGGCATTCCCGCTCCCGAAGTGGGACAGATGCTCGACAAGGAGGGAATAGCCGTTCGCGCCGGACACCACTGCGCACAACCCGCTCTCAGGGCGTTGGGCTATGAAATGAGTGTTCGTCCCACCTTTGCAGTTTACAACACCCGCGACGAAATAGACGCACTTGTAACCGCCTTAGACAAGATTTCGCGCGGAGCAAGGTAGCAAATATGTTTATTCTTTTAAAACGAGTTTTATCCACATCTCTTGGTAATTATATCTACAAAACCCATTCGGGTTAGATATAATTACCATTTTTTTTATTCTGTTTGGAAATAATTTACTTCTGCCGCAATTTTGCACCGGTAAATAAATTAAACAAACAGAAGAAAATGAATAAAGAACTTTCAAATAATCATCCTTGCTTTGGACCAAATGCCAACAACCTCGGACGTATTCACTTGCCGGTAAGTCCTGCGTGCAATATCGGTTGCCGATTCTGTCACAGGGTATTAAACGACACCGAAAACCGTCCGGGCGTTACGGCTAAGGTAATCACTCCCGAACAGAGCATCGACGTACTCAAAAAAGCATTGAAACTCTGCCCACAAATACGTGTAGCAGGCATTGCAGGTCCGGGCGACACTCTCGCCACAAATGCAGCATTAGAGACATTCCGCCTTGTTGGAAAAGAGTTTCCGCAGTTACTTAAATGTATGAGTACCAATGGATTGCTTCTCAACGAAAAAGCCGACGAGGTGATTGACGCAAAGATAGATTCGCTTACCGTAACAGTCAACGCCGTCGACCCCGAAATAGAGGCGCAACTCAACAAATTTGTAATCTATCACGGCAAAAAATACGACGCTCTCGAAGGGGCAAAAATCTTGATTGCCAATCAGTTGGAAGGCATTCGCAAAGTGGCTGCAAGTGGCATAACAGTAAAGGTAAACACCGTGCTTGTGCCGCGCATCAATGGCAATCACATTGGCAAAATCGCAGAGACCGTTTCTAAACTTGGCGCAACGATTTACAACATTATTCCGCTAATTCCAACTTTTGAACTCAAAGACGAAAAAGCACCGTACTGTTTTCAAATCGAACAGGCACGCAAAGATGCCGAAAAATTCATTGGAGTTTTCCGTCATTGCAACCGTTGCCGTGCCGACGCTGTGGGCGTACCCGGAAAGTCAGAATTTTCAAAAGAAGTTTACAACCAAGTTTTTGCCGCCAATGACACATTCTCCCACGCATAACAAGACGATTTTCAGGGTTGCTGTGGCTTCTACCGACGGCTATACCGTTGATACTCACTTTGGTAGAGCGTGCGATTTCTACATTTACCAATATTTGGTAGATGAATGGATTTTTGTAGAAAAACGCAGCGTCAATCCCGTCTGTCAGGAAGGACAACATTCCGTGGCTGCAATGCAAAAAAACGTGGCGCAATTCAAAGATTGTCAATACATTGTGGCATCCAAAATCGGCACGGGCGCAATGTCCACAATCCAATCGCAAGGCATTACCGCAATGGCACTTCCGATGGACATCAATGACGCTTTGGAGAAGGTTTACACCTACAATGAGGTGCAGAAATTGTTTGGATGACAAAAATTTATTTGCCGTCTTTACAAAAATTTATTATCTTTGGGGCTGAAAAATTGAAGCATTATGGATACATCAGCACCAATTAGACTTTTGCCATACGGCAATTCCGACTTTGAAACTATCCGCAGAGCAAACAAATACTATGTGGATAAGACAATGTTTATCCCTGCGTTGGAGAAATACGACTACCAAATGTTCCTGCGTCCGAGGAGGTTTGGCAAAAGCCTTTTGCTCAATATGTTGGCTGCATATTACGACATCGCCTACAAAGACAGTTTCGATGCTCTTTTTGGCGACCTTGCAATAGGCAAGAATCCCACAATAAACCACAACTCGTATCTGATTTTAAAGTTCAATTTTTCGGCTGTTGACCCCGACCCCGAAAAAGTCAACACATCGTTTAATGACCTTGTGTTGCAGGGACTTACAAAGTTTTGCATCAAATACAAGGATTTGCTGCCCGAAGGCACTGCTGCGTTAATAGGAAGTCAAAAAGAGTCAAACACTGCATACACAATCCTCTCCGACACAGTTCAACTTGCAGGTCATCACATTTACGTCCTTATCGACGAGTACGACAACTTTGCAAACACGATGCTCGCCGACAACGAAAACAACTATAACACACTGACACACGGCGACGGCTTTTTCCGCTTGTTTTTCAACAACTTGAAGGCCGCCACCACCGACAACAACGCCGCAGTATCGCGCATTATGATTACAGGCGTTACTCCCCTGACACTCAGCGATGTAACAAGCGGCTACAACATCGGAATGAACATCTCAACAAACTATTTGTTCAACTCGATGGTGGGTTTTACAGAATCGGAGTTCCGCCAAATGCTTGAATATTACCGCGATGCGACGGGAGTTTTCAACCACAGTGTTGACGAACTGATAGCAATCACCAAGCCGTGGTACGACAACAACTGTTTCTGCACAGATTCTGTTGCCGACGACCGTATGTACAACTCGGATATGGCGTTGTTTTTCTTGGTCAACTACATCAACCGTCGCGGGCAACTTCCCATAAAGATGGTGGACAGCAACATTATCACCGACTACAACAAAATGGCGAAACTCATCCGCATCGAAAAACAGTTCGGACAGAAGACATCGCTCATTCAGCGAATCACCAGCGACGGCAGGATTTACGCCGAGGTCAAGGACGAGTTTGCATTGAAAGACCTCGAAAATTATGACGTGCTTGTCAGTCTGATGTTCTATATGGGATTGCTGTCGGTGGATAAATTCGAGATGGGTACACCACTCTTGAAAATCCCCAACGTCACTGTCCGTCAACAGTATTTGGATTATATGAAAAATTCATACGACAAGATTTTGGCGTGGAGAACCGATGAAAACGTTGTGTCAGAACTTGGAAGGAGCTTGGCTTGGAACGGTGAGCACGAGCCCTTTATGCGTTACATAACAAGTTGTATGAAAGAGACTTCCGACAACCGCGACTTTGAAAAAACAGGCGAGGCATTTGTCAAAGGTTTTGTTTTGGGACAGTTGGGCACCAACCTTAACTATTACCTTGCG
>CAMJWL010000262.1 GCA_946409405.1 uncultured Bacteroidales bacterium | reverse complement strand
CGGGCTATCCGCTTGTGGGCGTGGCTGTGGGCGGCAATGCCAACTGGCGCGACGCATACAAGATAAAGCGTGGCGGTTTTGACCTCGTAATTCCTACGGGCTATATGCTGTCCGAACAGTTTCTCGCCGCCTGCGACAATTACGGAATCCTTGTAGCCGAGCCAAACGAGGATTCATACAGCCACGCCCGCAGCAATCATCCCTGCATTATTCCCGCGTCGCTTGGCAATGTAAACCTCTGTGAATATGGATGTTCCGTACCGGCTGGCATCGACAGTTCTGAACACGAACTCGTGGCACAGGCGCAGGGTTTCGCATCGGAATACAACAACATTATGCCGCGATATTGGTCTGGCACGGTATGCACGATGTTCGACGACGACAATGGCTGTACCGGCGTGATGAGTGCCAACAGGATGCCCAAGTTTTCGTATTATTTTTGCAAGTCGCAGCGCGAAATCGACGAAGAGGAGTTGCAGTCTTTTGCAGATCCGGTGTGTTTTATCGCGTCGTATTGGCTGCCCGGACAGAGCAAGGGCGTAAGGGTTTATAGCAACTGTCATCAGGTGGAATTGTTTGTGGACGGTATTTCGGTGGGACGCAGGTCGCCCGAAATGTCGCCGTCGTCTGTCAACCTGCCGTATCCGAGTTTTTTCTTTGATGTCAACTGCACCAAGCCCGGCACACTCAAAGCGTTTGGCTACGACAAGGACGACGCGCCCAAAGCCGAGTGTGTGGTTTCCACGCCCGACACGCCCGTCCGTCTCAAACTTGTACTCGACGAAAGCGGCACTCACATCGGTGCCAACGACATTGTAATGGTGCATTGCTATGTTCTCGACGGCAACGGCAACACCGTGGTAACATGCAGCGACGGCGTGGAGTTTTCGGTAACAGGCACAGCGCAGATGCTCACCCCGTCGGTGGTACAATGCGAGGCGGGAGTTGCCACGGCAATCATCCGAACCGGCATGAGTGCCAACGACTTCGCCATCTCCGCCAAATGCCGTGGCATGTACACCGTGGCAGATCGGTAATTCAATTTACTTCAATTATTGAAAATGGACGACAATTATTATATGCGGGCGGCATTGCGTGAGGCGGAGGTTGCGTTTGAGGAAGACGAAATTCCCGTTGGGGCGGTGGTTGTGGTTAACGACAAGATTGTTGCAAGGGCGCACAATATGACGCAACGGCTCAACGACGTTACCGCCCACGCCGAGATGCAGGCTCTTACGATGGCGAGTGCGCAGGGCGGCAAATATCTGCCCGAGGCAACGCTTTATGTTACCCTCGAACCGTGCGTGATGTGTGCGGGTGCGCTTGCGTGGGCACAGATTGGACGCATCGTCTATGGTGCTCACGATACTAAACGCGGCTACAAAATCATCGAAAATTGCATATCTTCACGGTCGCTGTCGCTGTTGCACCCCAAGACGGTGGTAGTGGGCGGCGTGATGGAGGAAGAGTGCGCAAGGCTGTTGAAAGATTTTTTTGGGAAGAAAAGATAACTACTTCCTCAGCCCCTCCACACGCGGTTTCATAGACAAATATCCATTACCCCATTCCCCAACTGTCTCGGTCGAGACTACGGTAAGTAATCGCTTCGGCAACGTGCATTGGGAGTATTGCCTCGCTACCGGCAAGGTCTGCTATTGTACGGGCAACCTTCAAAATACGGTCGTAGGCGCGGGCAGAAAGTCCAAGTTTTTCCATCGCTTTTTTGATGAGAGCCATCCCCGCATCGTCAAGGACGCAATAAGTATGGATTTTGCCACTCGACATCTGCGCGTTGCAGTGGATTACCTGAGAATCGGCAAAACGCTTTTGCTGGATTTCACGCGCCTTGATAACACGCTCGCGGATTTCGGCACTTGATTCGCCGCGCTTCTGCATAGACAAATCTTTAAACGGCACCGGCACAACTTCCACGTGCAAGTCTATGCGGTCGAGCAACGGGCCAGAAATACGGCTAAGGTATTTTCTTACAACTCCGGGGCCGCAAGTACACTCTTTTTCGGGGTGATTATAATAGCCGCACGGACAAGGGTTCATGGATGCCACGAGCATAAAACCTGCGGGGAAATTAACAGTGCTGCGCGCCCTTGAAATCGTTATCGTCCTATCCTCCAACGGCTGCCGCAAAACCTCCAAAACCTGACGCTTAAATTCCGGCAATTCGTCCAAAAACAACACCCCATTGTGCGCCAACGAAATTTCGCCAGGCTGAGGATATGTGCCGCCACCCACGAGAGCAACGTCAGAAATCGTGTGGTGAGGTGCGCGGAAAGGTCGCCTTGTCATCAACGCCGACCCCGCTGGCAACGTACCCGCCACAGAATGTATCTTGGTGGTTTCCAACGACTCGCGCAGCGAAAACGGCGGCAAAATAGACGGAATCCTCTTGGAAAGCATCGTCTTGCCGCTGCCGGGAGGGCCTATCATTATCACATTATGTCCGCCCGCCGCAGCGATTTCGAGGGCGCGTTTTACGTTTTGTTGCCCCTTAACGTCTGCAAAATCGAGGTCTATTGCATTATAATCAGAGAAAAACTCTTTGCGGGTGTCTATTACAGTGGGTTCTACGGTGGGTTCGCCATTAAAAAGAGCGATTACCTCCTTGATATTGTGAACGCCATATACCTCAATATTATTCACCACAGCCGCCTCGCGAGCGTTTTGCGCAGGAAGTATGATGCCCTTAAATTTTTCGTGAAGTACTTGGATAGCAATAGGTAACGCACCTTTTACGGGATTGATGGAGCCGTCAAGTGAAAGTTCGCCAAGAATGACGTAATCGCCAATTTTATCGCTGTTGATTTGCCCCGACGCGCCAAGGATGCCAATTGCTATTGCAAGGTCGTATGCAGAACCCTCTTTTTTGAGGTCGGCGGGCGCAAGGTTTACCACAATCCTCTTGCCTGGCAAACGATAGCCCGATGTTCTCAATGCGGTCTCAATACGCTGCTGACTCTCTTTAACCGCGCTGTCGGGAAGCCCCACCATGTAAAAATTGAGTCCGTCAGAAACGTCAATCTCCACCGTTACAGTAATCGCGTCGATGCCATGAACTGCACTTGCGTATGTCTTGACGAGCATAATATCAGAGGATTAAAAATGGTTAAACATTAATTACTATATCGCAACAAAGATAGATAATTTTTGAATATCGAGCCATATTTTCTGAAAAAAAATTATCTCGCCCTCACCGACGGATAAAAAGCATATTTAATGAGTTCCACATTTTGCACGTCGCCATTATGATGAATGACCGAAACGATGTCAAAACGCACCTCCTCATGCCGCCTGTTTTTGCGGATATAACCATTTGCAGCACTTATAAGATTGCTCTGTTTTGATTTTGTAATGGCCTCCGAGGGCGACAAAAGCGAATTGACCTCGCGAGTTTTCACTTCTATAATTGCAAGAAACTCGCCATCGAGTGCCACTATATCAAGTTCCAGATGTCCGCAACGCCAATTACGGTCGAGAATTACATAGCCCTGACTCACCAGATAATTTACGGCGGCATCCTCACCTATCTGTCCAATGTCTTTTGTTGTCATCATCTTTGTTTATTATTTTGACGACAAAAATAACACTTTAATCCGACAAAACAAAAAAAAAATTCGGCGCAAAGGCGAGCCACCCGTTACAAAAAAAAACGGCCGTGAAATTCATCACAGCCGTCTTCATTTTTGAAAAATTAGGCGATTACCTACTCTCCCACATTGCATCGCAGTA
>CAMJWL010000261.1 GCA_946409405.1 uncultured Bacteroidales bacterium | reverse complement strand
CATTTACGATTATGAAAAGATTTATTTTGTTGATAATGACCGTATTAACGGCAGTCAGCATTGCCTCGGCGCAGAAGTTCACGGGCAAGATTGGCGATTTTGACGTAACGATGGAAATCGATTTGCAGTCCGGATTCGAAGGCGATTCCATTGGATATTATTACTACAACGAGCGACCCAAAACGAAGTTCAAACTCGTACTCGAAGAAAGCGAAGACCTCGACATCGCCCTCGAACGCTACGTCCTCAAAGAATACACACCCAAAGGAACTCAATCCGGCACATTCTCCGGCACGCACACCACCAAATGGACAGGAGAATACCTGCACGGCACATTCACCAACAGTCAGGGGAAGGAGTACGAGTTTAGTCTCAGTCTTATGGAGGAATAGGAGGAGTAAAATTTCAATTGCTACTTTTATTATGTGCAAAAAAATTGCTACCTTTGCCCCGTCAAAAAAAACACATACAAAAATGAAACTGAGCAAATTATTACTGATAATCGTGGCAATCGTAGCAGTAGTGCCGTCGTGCAAGAAGACCACTACACAATTGGAAGACGACACCAAAGCCATCAAAAATTACCTCTCCGCCAACGGTATCCAAGCGCAGGAAAGCAACAAGGTATTTTATCAGGTGATTACCGAAGGCACCGGCGAACAATGCAACCCCGGCGACACAGTGGCGGTCAAGTACAAAATGGCGACCATCGAAAGCCCCGACAAAATAGTGCAGCAAAACAAGGGCGACAAGGCTGTAATCTACTTCCTGCCCTCTACACTCGGCTCATCCAGCGACGACGGCGCACCAATCTACGGCGTTCAACTCGGCATGGTAACAATGAAGGAAGGCGGCAAATCGAGGTTTTACATCCCGTCGTCATACGCCTACGGATCAAGTTATGTGGGACCCGACAGCGTGTCATACGCCAACATAATCTACGAAGTGGAACTTTGCGAAATCTTACGACGTGACAAAAAACATTGACATAGTGCTCTCCCCCGCCCTGTACCCGTTTCAGAAAAAAAGCGGGCATACCATAGTGCTGATAGACGTGCTGCGGTTTACGTCCACGATGACCACCGCGCTCGCCAACGGTGCTGTCTATGCGGAGACTTTTGCCGATGTAGATGCCGCGCTCCAAGCGAGGGGCAACGATTACTCCTACAAACTTGTGGGCGAAAAAGGCGGCGCGTTCATCGAGGGGTTCAATTTTAACAACTCGCCCGTGGCAATGACGCACCAAAACATCGGTGGACGGAAATTGGGATTTGTTACCACCAACGGCACTTACATGCGCTCCCTCATGGACAACGACCAAAAAATTTACGCGGGCTGTTTTCTCAACGGCAAGGCTTTGATAAACAGACTGTTGGAGGAAGACTGCGACGTACAGTTGGTATGTTCGGGATGTCATAACAAACCCGCCGTGGAAGACACATTGTTTGCCGGCATGGTGGCAGACAAGTTGCTGAAATCCAACAAATACCGATATTGGGAGGACGTAGTGCCGATGTGCAGAATGTTGTACCGCACCGCCAAACAGGATTTGAAAAAATATGCGCTGCGCCATTCGCTGGTGCTGCGGAGCCGTTACAACGAATACATCAACTACCGGGACGACCTCGACTTCTCGTTCCGCCAAAACATCTTCGACGTAGTGCCGGAGGAGGAGGAACCATATAAATTTGTAGTAAATAATTATGTGTAAAAAAGTTGTAATAGGACTTTCGGGCGGCGTTGACAGTGCCGTGGGCGCGTATCTCTTGAAACAACAGGGCTACGACGTACACGCATTGTTTATGATCAATTGGAAAAATTCGTCCGTGACACTCTCCGGCGAGTGTGCCTGGGAGGAGGATCAGATGGTAGCCAAGATGGTGGCGCGGCAGTTGGACATACCGCTGCACATTGTGGATTCGAGCGAGCGATATATGAGCCACGTGGTGGATTATATGTTCGACGAATACGCCAAAGGCCGCACGCCCAATCCCGACGTGCTGTGCAACAGAGAGATAAAGTTTGAAATATTCAACCGTTATGCCCAGGAACTCGGCGCAGACTACGTTGCAACGGGGCATTATTGCAGACGCGACGAGGTAATAGGGCGCGACGGCAACACATATTCGCGTCTTCTTGCGGGCAGCGACCCCAACAAAGACCAGAGTTATTTTCTCTGTCAGATGAGCCAGGCACAATTGAAAAACGTGCTGTTTCCTGTCGGCGACATCATAAAACCCGAAGTGCGCCGCATAGCCGCCGAACAAAATTTGGCGTGTGCCAAGCGCAAGGATTCGCAGGGAATTTGTTTTGTGGGCAAGGTAGATTTGCCAGTGTTTCTCCAACAAAAACTCAAATCCAAGGAAGGCAACATTGTAGAAGTAACCGACGATGCCTTCATCTACCGCCGCCGACACGACGACCCATCCGACTTCCGCGCACTCAGCAAGCCGTATGTTTATACAGAGGCTGACGGCTTCATCATTGGCAAACACATTGGCGCACAATATTATACGATAGGTCAGCGGAAAGGTCTCAATGTTGGCGGACACGAAAAACCGATTTACGTTCTCGCCACCGACATCAATACCAATACTATTTATATAGGTATGGGCGACGAGCATCCGGGATTGTTCCGCAAAGCATTGTTTATCAACGAAAACGAAATCCACAACACCCGCCCCGACCTCGCTTTGCAGCCCGGCGAAAGGAAACGTTGCAAGGTGCGCATCCGTTACCGTCAGCCATTACAAAAAGCCGAACTCATCCGCGAGCCGGAAGGCCTCTACATCCTCTTTGACGAACCGCAAAAAAGCATCACCCCCGGACAATTCGCCGCGTGGTACGACGGCGACGAACTTTTCGGCAGCGGTGTCATCGCTTATTAAACAGAAATTGATGATTATGAAATACGACGTTGACCACTTGTTGCAGCGGCAGTTTGCGGCGAGCGAACATTATACAAAAGTGTTTTCGGGCTTGGAGAGCGTAAGGACGCGCACCATTGATTTTGGCACGTTCCATTACGTGTTGCAGTACAATCCGTGCCGCATCGGTTCTGCGACCGCCGACACCAAGAAGAAGGTAACACCCGACAACTGTTTCCTATGCGAGGCGCACAGGTTCCCGGGGCAGATAGCATTGGAATACGACGAGCAATACAACATCCTCGTAAACCCCTACCCTATTTTCCGTAAACATTTCACAATCGTTGACAAAAGCCACGTGCCACAGGAAATCATCGGCGAAGAATCCAAGATGGTACAGATGGCGGAAGATTTGCCAGGGTTCACGGTGTTTTACAATTCGAGAAACAGCGGCGCGTCGGCACCATTCCACCGTCATTTTCAGGCTTGCGAAACCAAGGAACTGCCCGTATTTTGCCAATGGGACGCACTGATGCAAGAAAAACTTTATGAGTCGCACGGCGCAGACCCTTTCAGCAACGGCTACGGCATCATTTACGACGGCACGAGGTATATGTATCTGATTAACACCCATACAAAAGACCTCGCCATCCAATATTTGACGCAAATCCTGCGCGATATTCAGCAACAATGCAACTCCGATTCGCCGGAAGCCAACGTTGGCATTGCGGTGGAGGACGGGAATTACCGTATCGTTATCTTCCCGCGTTCCAAGCACCGCCCGCAAGAGTATTTTGAGACCGGCGACAATCATTATACCATCAGCCCCGGTTTTGCGGATATGGCTGGCCTCATCCCCTGCGCCGTTGAAAGCGATTTCAATAGGCTCGACAAGGAGCGGATTAC
>CAMJWL010000260.1 GCA_946409405.1 uncultured Bacteroidales bacterium | reverse complement strand
ATTTGGAGCCGAGGACGGACATTTATCACGATTTGACCCATAGTTATTTGATTGAGTTCAAATACGTGAAATCAGACGCCACCCAGACCGAAATCCAAAACAAAATTGCCGCCGGAATCCTCCAATTGGAGCGTTATTCCAAGGCTGACTTCGTTGTCAAAAAATCCAAAGGAACCACACTGCACTGTCTGTTGGTGGTCTTCAAAGGGATTGAAATGGTGGAATGTAGTCAGGTAAAGGAGATTAAATCATAAAACTTGCAAAATAATTCACTGCCGCAATCTTATCAACGGCGGCTATCGGATCGAGACCGAAAGAGAAAATGCCGTGGCGGGGCACGATGACGAGTTTGCGCTCCGAGAGTGCCTTGGCGACATTGACGGTGTATTCTGGTGTGCCGTATTCAACGGTTTCGATGCCCTTCTTGAAAGTCCACATCTGGTCGGGCGAAAATTCGTGCGCCATCTCCATAAAACGCGCCGAATCAAAATCCAACTTTCTCATAGCAACTTCCACCTTCATCGGGTAGGCGTGTACAATGGAGAGCGGGGGATTTTTCTGAGTGTTAAAGAGGTTGTAGGCGTTCAAATGGATGATAAATTCCGACGAAATCTTCACCACTTTGTCGGCGATAAAATCGTATCTGTCGCCGTTTTCGAGTATCCTGACGATGCTGCCGCAGTCCATAGGCGTGCGCACAAAATCAGCCATCGAAATGTGGTTGGCAGTGATGAAAATCATATTGTCCTGCACCTTCGGGAACGCCTGACCGATGTCATACTCGCCGCTTATCGACCGCCAGTCGCTGATGTTGCCGGGGAACGACGAGGTCACATTGAGACTAATGGAGCCGCAGCGACCCTCCGCCCAATGATTGACGGCAAGGCTACGCGCCGAATCCACGCCCATACCAAGTTTCCTCGCAAGCGAGTCGTTTTTATATAAGATTGATGCCATCGGTAAAATGTGATTTTCGTTGCAAATTTAGAAACACTTTGCGACATTGCAAAATTTTTTCGCAGTCTGCAACACATTTTTTTTCATTACTTTTTGATGCAAAAATTGTGCTACAATTTCCAATCGGAGAGGGTGACGTCGCCTTCTACGCCGTCTTCGATGAAGTCGGGCAGGTTGCAGAAAAAATCTATGCCCGTAAAAGTCTCCAATTGGTCGATTGTAAACACGTGGTTGCGGAGTTTGTGGTCGTCAGCGGAGTAACTTTTGCGGTGCTCAATCCAAAACGCCATCGCCTTGTACCTGCCGTCCTTGACGCACAGAATCGCCATATAAAAGTATTTTGGGACGATAATGCCAGCCTTGGTGCGCTCCAATATCTGCGCCTCGTTGTCTATCGTGCCGCCTTTTACGACGTACAATGTGTCGCGGAAAGCATCTGTATTCCAGCGTCTTAACTTTTCTTCCATCTCCATCCAAACACCGGCGTTGAGCACGTTGAGTTGCGGATGGACGTTGGAATAGCAAAAAGTCTGGCGGTTCATCTCGCGGCTCTCCAATCGGTCGGCGGAGGCAATCATATGGCCTCTGTCATATCCGTTTTGATAATGGTCGGCGTAAGTGGTGCGGTATTTTTGGGGGATTTGGTCGTCCTCGTGCCAGGCGTCGTCGCCACTGCGGCGGACATTTTTGACGGCATTTCCGGCATACATTTGATATGCCGTCCAACGTTGAGCGCGTTTTTCGCAGTCCCATTCTATGAAATAATTTGTGCCGTAAGTGTCGTCGCATTTGCTGATAATCAGATTGTTGCGCGTATCTTCCGACGGTTCGGGACATTCGATGCGGTGCACGAGGTCAAGCCCCTCGCTCTTTGACAACGGCGACGGCTCGGCGGGTTCGGCTTCGGGTTTCAACGTGTCCTCCAACACGATTTCCTCGTACTGCACAAAGGAATCGTTGGGCTTCAAACACGCGCACGATGCCGCCGAAAACAGGAGCAAAATATATAAAGGTATGAGTTTCATCTTCGACAATTTTTCGTGGCTAAATTACGAAAAATTTTACATTTCACAAAATGCCTTTAACGTCATCTTCTCGCCGCTGACGGGATGCGTGAAAGTGATGCTTTCGGCGTGGAGATAGAGCCGTGGGGCGGGGGAGTGGCCGTAGAGACGGTCGCCCTTGATTGGTGAGTTAAGTCCTTTATAATGAGCGCAATGCACACGGAGTTGATGGGTGCGGCCGGTGTGCGGATATAGGCGGAGTTTGGTTTCGTTGTTGTGGATGCTAATTACTTCATAATCTGTAACTGCCTCTTTACCATTCTGAAAATCAACTATTTGGCGTGGATGGTCGTTTGGGTCGGGCATCAGGGGCAGGGAGATTGTGCCTTTTTTTGTGTTGACAACGCCACAAACTATCGCAACGTATGTTTTGTGGATTTCGCGCTCCTCAAACTGTCGGCGCAATTCATTGAAGACCACCTTGTTGCGCGCAAACATCAACAATCCTGACGTATCCATATCGAGCCGATGGCAAAAATACGATTTGCCAAACCGTTGTCTTACAATGTCTTCCGCCGCCGGTCGGTCAGATTTGCCGTGGACGCTGAGCATACCCGCCGGCTTGTTGATTACGATGATGTAATCGTCCATATATACATATTCAAGTGGTTGATTGTCAATCGTTTCGTTAGTGATGTAGAACGGATTTGGCGGATAATTGAGACCGCGCAGCATAAAATCGAGTATCGGCTTGCACTTGCTGTCGCAGGCAGGATAATGATGGAGATGATGTCGGATTTCTTGTTTCGGCGATTCGCCCCACCAAAATTCCGCTATTGAAATAGGTTTAAGATTGTGATTGTAAGCATATTGCAACAATTTTGGCGCACAACATTCGCCGCTGCCTGAGGGCGGGAGTTTGCCATTGTAATCGCGGAAAATGTCAAGCAAATTTTTCTTATCGCCAAGATAATTGGAGAACACAAAATTGGAAAACAACCAATTTTGTAGGTTTTCCGAATCCTGTTTGCGCTGACGTTTCAGGGATTCCAAACGCGCATCGTGCTGCGTGATACGCGCCTTAATTTCAGCGAGTTTCGCTTCGGCGGCACGGCACATACGTTTGTATTCTGCTTTTTGAAATTGGGATTCTTTTATCAAAATTTCGTCTTCTTCCTTGGTGAAATCCTCGGCGGCACGACGAAGTGCGCGGCGTTGCTTTTCCGACTTCATAAACTCGCGGTAACTTGCAAGTGCCTGTTCATTGAACGTTTTTTCAGTGATAAGCAAATCCTTGTCGTCCAAATAGTTGCAATCATTTTCGAGAGCGATGATTTCAGCATTGATATTAGAAATCATCCGCTCGTGGGTCTTGAAATATCCGTTTTCGTCGAGGTAATCAAATACCGCCGGCACAAAATAATCCGTATTAAAACCGCCATTCAGTTGACCCGAAAATGCAAACAAGTTTTTGAGGCATCCGTCGCCGTCCTCCACGACAAGTACGCCAAGCATCTTGCCTTTGTCGAGTTCGGCGCGAAGTCCCGGCGGCTCGTCGTTGATAATGTGCGCCTTCAATTCCTCGAAAGCCTTGATACACAGCGCGTCAGGCTCGTAAAAAAACGGATTGTTCATTGGGTAAGGTTTATTCTATTAAATTCTACTGCAAATGTAAATAAATTTGAGCGAATCTTGAATTTTATTACAAAAAATTTTGATACAGACTTGCCGTTTTACAAATAATCAACTATCTTTGTCCCAAAATCAGTAAAAACGTTTAATGATATGGCACAAGTAGTTAATCCCATATATGACACCGTCTTCAAATACATAATGCAGGACGAAAAAGT
>CAMJWL010000259.1 GCA_946409405.1 uncultured Bacteroidales bacterium | reverse complement strand
CCAAAAACGCATTGGAGGGCATCATCCTTTCCACGATTGGCTACACGGTGTTTGTTGCCGTCAAAAATGAATATGGATATTATTTTTCGGCGTTGTTGATTGGACTTGGCAACGGTCATCTGTGGCCCGCCTTCCAAAATATGATGGTTCAGATGGCGTCGAGCAATCAACGCGGCACCGCCAACAGCACTATTTTTGTGTCGTGGGACGCGGGTCTTGGCGTTGGCGTGCTTGTGGGCGGTGTCATTGCCGAACTCGTCGGTTACAGGGCTGCGTTTTGGACTGTCTCGGCGATGCACGTCATAGGCTTGGCGTTGTTTGTGTGGAGGACAAGAGGGTTCTTCGAGAGAGGACGGCTGTGTGAAGGATAAGTAGTTAATAATCAAAATATTCAATAATATGAAACATCTAATATACCTCGACAAGTTTCTCGCCCTCAGCGATGACAGCGTTGCTTGCGTCCGCGTCAAAGAACGCATCCAATACCTTAAAAACGAGCGTTTTATGAATGGTTCGGGGAATAAGTAGAATGTTAAAATGTGTTATATTCTGCGGAATCGTGTTTTTTTTTGATAGATTCCGCAGATTATAATTTCATTATTTGAACAAATCCTCAGCCGTAACCTCATTTTGTATTTCGCCGTAATGTGCATTTTTCGCAAGTCCAAATGTTGTAATCATCACCAAGTGTACAGCGTTTTGCGTTTTTGTAACAGTCTGATACACTGATTTTTTCTGTAATAATTTCTCCATATATTCTGATGTGATGGCGTATTCCTCGTTGCTGAATTTGATTTCGCAAATGTCGGTGATGCCATCGCCTCGGTTGATAAGAAGGTCGATTTGTGCGCCCGGAACATCGTCTTTGGCGGTATTGCGCCAAGCGTTTTCGGTGGTAACAACGCCGCTGATGCCGAGTTTAGCCTTTATCTGTTCGGTGTGCCACAGGCAGACGCGCTCAAAGGCGAGTCCACACCAAGCATTATATTTCGACTTGCCCTGCATCGTTTGCCAATAGTTTTGGGTTCGGCGATGGTCTTTTACAAAAGTATAATAAAATACTGTGTAATTGTCAACCAATTGATATACAACGTCTTTTACTTGTTTGCCGGTGTTTTGATACGAGCGGATAAAACCGCACCATTCGAGGTCTGACAATATGTCGGTGAATGCGCCGTTGTCGTTGAACCCGCCCGCCGAAATGAGTTCCTGACGTGTCATTCCGTAGTTTTTGTCTGCCAAAAGCGAAATCACCTTTATATAAGGTTCGGGTTTTTTGAACAGCGATGCGTAAAGCATACTAAACTCGTCATACATCTCGCCGCCGTCGCTAAATATCAATCTGTCAACTTCTTGCGCGAGACTTGCCCCTTTTTTGAGAAGACTCCAATAATACGGCACGCCGCCAAAAATCATATATGCTTCGATTATTTGTCGTTGCGAGAGTTCCACGCCGTTGCTAATTGTCAACTCCTTGCAAAGTTTTAGCGTAAATGGCTTTAATGCGATGCGCTCAGTAAGGCGGTTGTGAAGTCCGCCCTTGTTTTTTATGATTTTGTTGACCATCCACGAAGTCGCGCTGCCGCACACTACAAGCACGATGTCCTTACGCGCCGACGCCCAACCGTTCCAAAAGACTTCCAATTCGGACAAAAATCCCGACCTTGGCGTGTCGAGCCACGGGAGTTCGTCCAAAAAAATCACTTTTTTGCCGCCATCTTTCTGATTGATAAGGCGTTTTAGCAAACTAAACGCCTCCATCCACGACTTAATTTCCGTTGGCGCATCCTTCAAACCCTGTTCCTGCAATGCGAGCGCAAACCTCGCCAACTGTTGTTTGAACGAAGTCCGCGCCGCCCCCGTAAACTGAAAGTAAAACTGATAGCCGTAACTTTCTCGTATTAAGTAGGTTTTGCCCACTCTACGCCGTCCGTACACGGCTATAAACTGCGATTCTTCCTTGTCGAGAGCCTCCTGCAAGATGGCTTTTTCTTTGTTTCTTCCTATAAGCATAGCGATATTTTTTAATACCGCAAATATACCGTATTTTTCTTTAAATCCAAATTATAATCTGCGGAATCTGTCAAAAAAAACGCGATTCCGCAGATTATAACACTTTTTAACGATTGGCGGCGATAATTATCGCCTATCCCTCCCCCTCAATCACTTCCATTTCCACCTCGTGCTTTGCTGTTTTCTTGTTGTAATTGATGCCGCATAGCACGATGCGCTTGGAAAAACCTTGAAGGCTTTTGGGGTAGTTTTTGCGCTTGATTTGGGAGATGGCTGTGTCGGCGGTCTTGTCGTATTTGAGTTCGATGACGATTGCGGGGCGCGGCGACTTGGGCAGCGGTATGAAAACCATATCGGCAAAACCTTTGCCTGTGGGCAGTTCGTGGAAAATCTTGTAAAACGGTTTGGCGGCATAATAAGCCAACGTGATGGCACAGCGCATAGAGTTTTCGTCGTTGAATTCCAAAATGGACGACGCTTCAAAATGGTAGTCGTCGAAGGCGCGTGCTACCTGTTCTTTGTGTAGGTTGATGGTATCTTCCAAAAGTTGGAGCGACTGCCCCACAGCCTTTGACATTTCTTTCCAACCCGCCGCCCTCACAGCGTTTTTGAACTCCGCACCAACTTCTGTGTTTGGAATCCTTACTGTTTGAGTTTCAGGATTATAAGACAAATATCCAAGATGTGCCAACAGCGTGAAAACATCGTCGCTTGTTTCGATATTTTTCATATCGTTGCGGAAACTTGCCGGTTCTATTACAACTTCCTCGCCATTCATCATCCTTAGAATTTTGGTGCGCACTTGGTCTGCATCGATATTTAGGTAACTTTCTATCGCCATAAACGATGCAGTTTTTGACCAAAAACTGTTGTAATTGTGTCTTAATATCGACTGTTTCACTGAATAGGGATTGAACATCGACCTTTCTTCGCCAATGATGTAGCCGTCGTAGGCGTGTTTCATCAGTTCAAGGTCCATATTATGTTTTTCGCAGAGGATTTTGACCTCGTTCTCCGTAAAACCATAATACTTCGCTGTATCGGCAGGATCTATGATGCTACATTCCACAAAATTGTTTAATGCAGATTGTGTCTTAATCTTGATAATTGGCAATATGCCCGTCATATAGACGAGAAGAAACGTTCTTTTGGCTGTGGTAGTCTTGAACATCGAGCGCAGGAAATCCACATATTCGTCCTGAATTTCCTTGGTAACATCCCTTACAAGCATATCCCATTCGTCGATAATCAGGATAAAGCGGTCGCCGGTCTTTTGGTTGATTTCGGCGAGGGCTTTGCTGAGTGAATTTTTTTCCTCCAAAATGTCATACGTTTTTTTCAAGTCGGCGATGATACTTTGCTGCGCTTCTTTTAGTTTGTCTTTGTCGGGTACGTTGGCAAATTCGTTCCAATCGATGAAAATCGTCGGATACTTGTTGAGATGTTTTTCATAATCAGGCGATTGGATAATTTCCAAACCATCAAATAGATTTCTTGAATCGGATTTCCTGTCGTAATAGGCATATACCATCTCTGCCGCCACCGACTTGCCAAAACGTCGTGGGCGGGATACGCAAATAAACTTGTTTTCAGAGTCCAAATTCCTGTTAAGAATATTCAACAATCCCGATTTGTCAACGAAATTGCTGTTGATGGCGCATCTGAACCCATAATTTTCTCTGTCGATAAACTGTCCCATTGCAATCCTGATTTTGTTTTTGCAAATGTAGATTTTTATTTTTGATATGCAAAATAAACAAATAAAAAAAACACGAAAAACAATGGATATGTCTTTCGTGTTTTTTGACAGTTGAAATT
>CAMJWL010000258.1 GCA_946409405.1 uncultured Bacteroidales bacterium | reverse complement strand
TTTTAAAACACCCCACCCCTATGCACAGAATAACAACCCGCATTATTGCTACGGCAATGCTATTGATGCCTTTCGCCGCATCGGCTCAAAACACCTACGTCTCAAAAGAGGCGGCAGATGTGATCTCATCAGGAAAATTCTATCTCCGTTTTGATATGCCGTCCGACGAAGACGACAACGGAAAAAGGATAAAAGTCAACCTCGCCACGGCGGTAAAGGACGGCGTTACCTGCACCCTCAACGAAGATGCCGAAGCCTACACCCTGACCTCGGCAAAAGGCACGTTTATGCTCGACACCAAAAACAAGACCTTCCGTGCTATGCCACAAGGCGGTCAGCAGTTCGACTTAGGCCGTTTGACATTCTCCAAGCAGGCCACCTGCAAACTCAACGGCAAGGATTTCTATTTCGACGAGTACCGCACAGCCAAAGGCGGCAAGGTGAGGTTTTTCTACAACTCCACCAAGATAGCGGCTATTGACTTCGGCATAGCGGAAATGCCTGTTATTAACATCAGCGAACTCAACAAACGGATTCCCGACAATATGATAATGTGCCTCACGCCCGAATGGAAGGTGGGACAGCAGGCAGGCACTTTCTCCGTGGGCGGCAACTTGCAGCAGCAGATTGTAGAACAGATGCGTGCCGAAATAGACCCGGACGACCTTCCCGAAGGTATGACGGTAGACGACGTTATCAATATGGCTCTCGGCAAGATGAACAACGTTGGCGGCAATCAGACACAGCAGCCAGCCGCTCCGCAAGCCCAGCCTCCTCGATGTCAGCAGAGATACAAAGACCCGTCACAAAGCACCGACTATGCCGACCCGACGCCTTATAAAGACCCGAAAATCACCGACATAAAATATGTTACTTCACCTGTTTATGTAAGTCATTTCTCCAAGCCCAAGACCGACGGACTGTTTGATACTTCGCTCGAAGTCACCGACAAAGGCATAACACAGCAGTTGCAATTTTTGGAAAAGGAGTTTGAAGGCAAGACGCCCGAGCAGATCGACAAATACCTCGAAACAGCCGCCTCCGACGTGATGACAGCCCTCCAACTCAACCTCGTAAACGGAAAACTCATCGAATACGGCCTCGCCCTTTGCGTGGTGCGTCCATCCGCCCTCAACTACAACAACGCCGGACTTCTGATGGCTTACAAGGGCGAATCCGAAAACGCAAAAGACCTATTTATGACCGCCCTCTCGTTCGACGAGCAGAATGCCGTTATACAGGTAAACATTGCAGAATACTTCCTCGAAAAGGGCGACCTCACCAACGCACGCCGTTATGCCGAACAGGCTGCGCTTTTGGAACCCGACTTTGGCGAGGCATACCAGATTCTCACAGGCATCAACCTCAAAGAGGGCAAGGTTTACGAAGCAGCCCGAACCCTCTTCAAAAGCGCGGAGACATACTTCAACGAAATCACCGCCAAACAGTTTTTCTCGTTGATGTACAACCTCAGATTGGAGCAGCGCAAGGTGGCAAAGAATCCCTCCTACCCCTATATGAACGTTGTCAACAAGATTTTCACCCAAGAGAACCTCGAAAGCCTTGCCAGAGCCACCAAAGCGGGCGGTGTGTCCAACGGTCAGGACGTGATTCCCAATATGAAGGAGTTCAAATGGCCCGTTAACAACGCCGAGATTTGGGAACTCCACGAGTCGTACCTCAGCAAGTCCGACCATAAAATCTCCGACGCCATAGAGCGTATCGACGAGCGCAACAAAAAGATAATGGACGACGACCGCTACGCCATCTGCTACTACGAGACTATGGGTATGCAGGACGTTCAAACCGAACTCGACCGCACCGAGCAGATACTCAAATCAGAAGAAGGCATCAACCTCAACCTTCAACTTCCCCAGATTAATATGTACCGCGAGATGAACAGCATCGTTGCCGAAGACGGACAGGTGGTATACTATCCCGACGCACGCCAGTTTTGGTGCTTGAAAATGTGGGAGTGCTACTACGAGATTATGCTGCAATACTATCAGGGCTTTTGGTACGAAGGCGGCAAGGGCAATCCCGTCAACTATCCCAAATCATACGCCGAATATCAAAACCGAATAGACAAAAAGGAAGCCAACCACAAATTAGACGAAGATGCGTTTCTTGAACAATTGAAAGAAATAGCAGAACGATTGGCTAAATGTTTGGAGAAAGCCGAAACAGAACGTCAGGAGGCACAATGCGAATACAACGCGGCAGTGGCAAGACTCAGTGCGGGCGAAACTTTCGTGCGCGGCAAGGTGCAGACTTTCCACATCGACATAATGCACTTGAATAAAGATTATTACAACCTTGCAATTAAACCAACTCTCGAAGAATGGTGGCAAAAGATGATAGCAATGGGCGCATACTGCGACAAATACGCCGTTCAGGAGTTTTTTGAAAACAACTGCCTCCGCGCCGTCAACCTTGCCCAACTCGATGTCAACTACCGCGAGGCTTGGTATCACGGCTCTCTCATACAAAAAAATTGGGAAATATATGTTGAAAAGCCATACCAAGAGGCTGCATATTGGGCAAGCAAATTGGCACAACTGCCCCCAGACCCGCCCAAGCCCGCAGAGCAGCGTCAGGCTTTCGGCAACGACGGATACAACGAGGGCAACTGCCAACTCAAAAACTACGGCGAAAAGGAGAAGCCGTGGATAGAATTCGGTGTCCAACTCGGTGCGCTCGGCCGCATAGGTCTCCGCCGCGAATCCAACGGCGACATCTCCATCACCAACGAGGGCAACACCATCACCGGCACCAACAAGAAATGGAACCTCTCCAACGGACAGACCACCACCACCGGCTACCCCACCCTCGCCGACGAGCGTACTGCCGAACAACGCAGCATCACCAACCGCATCAAGAACTATGCCCTCTCGCAGGCCGAGAGCATCCCCTACATAGGCAAGGTTATCGCCTGTGCCAAAAACGATAAAGACGGCACAGGATTCCAGCCTTGGGCGGGCAAGCAGGAAGGAGCGCACTCCGTAATCACCACCGACGCCAACGGCAACATCACCGGCTCGGCGCGGGTCAACTTCAAGGAGTACAGCCTGCGCAACCTTCCCCACGGACTCTCATTCACCGTCCACCGCGAAGAGCACCGCTCCGGCACCTACCGCCGCACCAAAACTTGGGCATCCATAGGACTTACAGCATTTGATTTCAGAACGGGGGATTAGGGTGAAAAAGTGTATTGAACAATGTCGATGAGGTTTTAACAACGCTACCTCACCCTATACCCCGCCACCATCACATCGTCTAATTGTGGGGTGTCACCGCGCCATTCGTCGAGAAATTTGCCTAAACGGAGCATCTGTTGTTCGCTGTTGAGAAGCGACATTTCGGTCATAAGGGCGCGGAAACGTTTGTAGTTGAGTTTGCGGTTTTCTTCGCCTCCAAATTGGTCGGCATAACCGTCGGAAAACATATAGATCCAATCGCCCGTCTGCACGTCGATTTCCACCGACGAAAAATCGCGGAAAAACGCATAGTTGCCAATAGGATTCTTCACCGACTTGTATTCTTGCAGTTCGCCGTTGCGGAAAAGATACATAGGATTGTTGGCATTTGACTTCCGCGCCGGGGATTAAACTTCCAAATGAAAACTGAAACAGACTGTTTCAGTTTTCATAAAAATATCTCCCCCACCCTTTCCCCTTTCCAAAAAAATCCTTACCTTTGCCCTTGCATCGCTGCCCTATATACACGGCGACGGGCAACTTTATGGAAAATACTACCGAAGAAATATCAATTGCCGTCGACATTATCAAATCGGCGATATTGCAAAGCCAAATCAAAGCCGTAAAAGCCGTCAATC
>CAMJWL010000257.1 GCA_946409405.1 uncultured Bacteroidales bacterium | reverse complement strand
ACGGTCTTTTCGATGCCTTCCTCAAACTGCAACGACGGCTCCCAACCGAGTTCGCGTTGCAACTTTGACGAATCAATAGCGTACCTCAAATCGTGTCCGGCGCGGTCGGTAACGTAGGTGATGAGGTTCATATCCTCGCCCTCCTTGCGACCGAGAAGACGGTCAACGGTATTGATGAGAACCTTGATGATGTCGATGTTTTTCCACTCGTTGAAGCCGCCAATGTTGTAAGTATCAGCGATTTTGCCATTGTGGAAAATAACATCAATTGCCCTTGCGTGATCCTCTACATAGAGCCAATCGCGCACGTTCTCGCCCTTGCCATACACAGGCAACGGACGGCGATGACGGATGTTGTTGATAAACAGCGGAATCAACTTCTCCGGGAACTGATACGGACCGTAGTTGTTGCTGCAATTCGTTACGATGGTCGGCAAGCCGTAAGTGTCGTGGAACGCCCTCACAAAGTGGTCGCTCGACGCCTTGGAAGCCGAATACGGTGAATGGGGCTGATACTTCAAATCTTCCGTGAAAAACTTTTCGCCGTAAGCCAAATGGTGCTTGCCGCTCGACGCCTTGGTGGTGAACGGCGGCTTGATGCCTTCGGGGTTGGTCATCTCCAACGCGCCATAAACCTCGTCGGTGGAAATGTGGTAGAACCTCTTGCCCTCGAATTTCTCCGGCAGCGACTCCCAATACAGTTTTGCAGCCTGCAAGAGCGACAGAGTGCCCATCACGTTGGTCTTGGCGAAGGTGAACGGGTCTTTGATTGAGCGGTCAACGTGGCTCTCGGCGGCGAGGTGGATGATGCCGTCGATTTGCTCGTCCTGCATCAACTTGTAGAACGCATCAAAGTCGCAGATGTCCATCCTGACAAACTTGTAGTTGGGCTTGTCCTCGATGTCTTTGAGGTTGGCGAGGTTGCCCGCGTAGGTGAGTTTGTCGAGGTTAATTATCTTATAATCAGGGTATTTGTTAACGAAAAGGCGCACTACGTGGCTTCCGATGAAACCCGCGCCGCCCGTGATGACGATGTTTTTCATATTATGAATTTTTGAGATTGTTGATACATTTTTTGAGCGAATCGGTCCAATATGGCACTTTCACGCCGAAAGTCTGCTTGATTTTGGTCTTGTCCAAAACCGAGAACGCAGGCCTCTTGACCGGCGACGGGAACTCGTCCGAATGGCACGGCTGAACGTCGCAAGCGGTCTGTCCGCTGTATTCGGCAATCATTTTGGTGAAGTCGAACCACGAGCAAACACCCTCGTTGGAGTAATGGTAAATGCCCGAATTGCCCTCGAATTTCCTGCCGTTTACAATATCATAAATGGCGTTTGCAAGGTCGAGAGCGTAGGTCGGCGTGCCAACTTGGTCAAACACAACCTTCAACTGCGGCTTTGTGGCGGTGAGGTTCAACATTGTCTTGCAGAAATTCTTTCCAAACTCCGAATACAGCCACGCAGTCCTGATAATCAGGTAGTTGCAGCCAGACGCAATGATATTTTGTTCGCCGTGGAGTTTTGTCAAACCGTAAATGCCTGTCGGAGTGCCTTTTTGATCCTCGCGGCAGGGCGTGTTGTAAGGCTCCTGACCAAACACATAGTCGGTGCTGATGTGCACCAACAGACCTTTGCGCTCCGCCATAACGGTTGCCAAGTTTTTGGGTGCGAGGGCGTTAAGTTTTTCCGCCAACGGCTCGTTGCTCTCGGCAGCGTCCACGTTGGTGTAGGCGGCACAGTTGACAATTATATCTATATTATTGTCAACCACCGACTTACGGATGGCATCGATGTCAGTAATATCCAAGTAAACAGTTTCCTGTCCCTCTACTTGGTTGACATCTGTAAAAACATAGTGGTCGTTGCTGCCCTTTGCAACAATCCGCATCTCGTTGCCAAGTTGACCGTTGGCGCCGGTAACAAGAATGTTCATATTTTTAATTAATTGTAAAAGGTGTTTCAAAATCCTTCAACAGCGGGTGCTTGGTGTCCTTTTCGCTGAGGATGGCCTTGTCGGTGGGGATGCGCCAATCGATGCCAAGAGAGGCGTCGAGGATGGAGATTCCGCCGTCTGCCTGTGGCGCGTAAAAATTGTCGCATTTGTATTGGAACACTGCCGTCTCGCTCAATACCGCAAAACCGTGTGCAAATCCGTGAGGGATAAAGAATTGGCGGTGATTGTCTTCCGTCAATTCCACTGCGACGTGCTTGCCGTATGTGGGGCTGCCCTTGCGGATGTCAACTGCTACATCCAACACCGCGCCCTTGACGCACCTTACGAGTTTTGCCTGTGTGAACGGCGGACGTTGAAAATGCAGACCCCTCATCACGCCGTATGACGACATCGACTCATTGTCCTGCACAAAATTAACCTTGCCGACCTGCGCCTCAAAGTCCCTCTGCGAAAACGATTCGAAGAAGTATCCGCGTGCGTCCTTGAACACCTTCGGCTCAATGATCACCACGCCTTCAATTTCTGTCTTGATAACTTCCATAATTTTGATTTATAATTTAATGCGCAAAATTAGGTATTTTTTGGTAATTGAGGAAAAAATATAAAAAAAAATGACCGAGAATGTCAGAAAATTCTCGGTCATTAGTAAAAACTATGCTTGTCTTATGATGGATGTGTACTGTCTTTGATTACACGAGACCCTGAGCGAGCATTGCGTCTGCCACCTTCACGAAGCCGCCGATGTTTGCGCCCTTCACGTAGTTGATGTAGCCGCCTTCCTCAGTACCGTACTTAACGCAGGTCTTGTGGATGTTGATCATAATCTGGTGAAGTTTTGCATCAACTTCCTCACGAGTCCAAGAGAGACGCTCGGAGTTTTGCGACATTTCGAGGCCCGAAACCGATACACCGCCAGCGTTAGAAGCCTTGCCGGGAGAGTAGAGAATCTTGGCGTTCTGGAACACCTCAATTGCTTCGGGGAGCGAAGGCATGTTGGCACCTTCGCATACGCACATACAGCCGTTGGCGATGAGAGCCTTTGCATTCTCCTCGTTAACTTCGTTCTGAGTAGCGCAGGGCATTGCGATGTCGCATTTGATGTTCCAAGGACGTTGACCTTCGAGGTACTCTACGCCGGGGAAGTTGTCGGCATATTCCTTGATACGACCACGACGAACATTCTTCAAGTCCATAATCCACGCGAGTTTCTCAGCGGTGATACCGTCCTTGTCATATACTGTACCGTTGGAGTCGGACATGGTAACAACCTTTGCGCCGAGTTGGAGGCACTTCTCCACTGCGTACTGAGCAACGTTGCCCGAACCAGAGATGCAGACGGTCTTGCCAGCAATCTTGTCGTTCTTTGTAGCGAGCATTTCCTGTGCGAAATATACTACGCCGTAGCCTGTTGCCTCAGGACGGATGAGCGAGCCACCCCAGCCGAGACCTTTGCCGGTAAGAACGCCGGTAAATTCGTTGCGCAACCTCTTGTATTGACCAAAGAGGTAACCGATTTCGCGGCCGCCTGTGCCTATGTCGCCAGCGGGAACGTCGGTGTCTGCGCCAATATGCTTAGAGAGTTCTGTCATAAAGCTCTGGCAGAAACGCATTACTTCATTGTCTGACTTGCCTTTGGGATCGAAGTCCGAACCGCCTTTGCCGCCGCCCATGGGGAGGGTTGTGAGGGAGTTTTTGAATACCTGCTCGAAAGCCAGGAACTTCAGGATACCGAGGTTAACAGTGGGGTGCAAACGGAGGCCGCCTTTGTAGGGGCCGATTGCGCTGTTCATCTGGATGCGGAAACCACGGTTGATCTGGATTTCGCCCTTGTCGTCAACCCACGGAACGCGGAACATGATTACGCGCTCGGGTTCTACCATGCGCTCGAGGATTTTGCCCTTCTTGTACTTGGGGTTCTCGTCGATG
>CAMJWL010000256.1 GCA_946409405.1 uncultured Bacteroidales bacterium | reverse complement strand
ATTTTACCAATTGCTTGACAAAATAAATTGCAGTTCGTAATTGAACTTAGTCATTAGTTTTTTTGTGACAACTGTTGCAAATCTCAATCAAAATCCATATTTTTGCCGTCAAGTATGGGAAGTGTGATATTTCTCACATTTTTGATATGAGAAATGTGAGAAAAATCACATTTTTGACACTTGAACCTTTAAAAAACTTGCAGAAAATGTTCAAAAGGACTATCATAAACGACCTCTTAACGTGGAAAAAATCTCCCGCTCGCAAGCCGCTGATTCTTTCAGGAGCGCGACAGGTGGGCAAGACGTGGGTGCTCAAAGAGTTTGGACGGCTCAATTTTGACGACACAGCGTATTTCAGCCTCGACAAAGACAAGTCGGTAAAGCAACTATTTGCCACCACACGCGACCCGCACCGCCTCATCGAACAACTTTCGTACATCCACGGCAGCAAAATAGAACCGCAAAAGACGCTCGTTATCTTCGACGAAATTCAGGAGTGCAGCGACGCATTACAGTCGTTGAAATACTTTTGCGAGGACGCGCCGCAATATGCCGTAGTGTGCGCCGGGTCGTTGCTCGGCGTATATCTCAACCATTCAGGTCAGTCGTTCCCCGTAGGCAAAGTGGACCACCTTAATATGTATCCGCTCACTTTCAGCGAGTTTTTGGAGGCAAGGGATCATAATGCCTATCGCTATTATTGCGACATCAATAGCATCGAGCCTATTCCAGACTTTTTCTTTGACAAACTGAGCGAAAATTTCACCTCATACCGCATTTGCGGCGGAATGCCCGAAGCCGCCAACGAACTAATCACCAACGGCATCAACAATGTTGACAAGATATTATCCAACATTTTGAAAGATTATTCGAGCGATTTTGTAAAACATACGTCGCCCGCCACCGCCAACAAAATCGACCTTATATGGAAATCGATGCCGAGCCAATTGGCAAAAGAAAACAAAAAGTTTGTCTATCAACTCGTCCGCACAGGCGCAAGAGCCCGCGAATACGAAGACGCTCTCATTTGGATAGAACGCGCAGGTCTTATTTATAGGGTGAACTCTGTCAATAAAATCGCGCTGCCAATCAAAGCATGCGACGACCTCTCGTCTTTCAAAATCTACTGTCTCGACCAAGGCATCCTCCGTATGCTCGCCGAGATGGATACATCGGTCTATACATCAGAAGCCCCGGGCTTCGCCGAATTTAAAGGCGCACTCGCCGAAAACTACATATTGCAAAGCCTTGTTGCCCAATACGAAAAAACTCTGCGGTATTGGACAAGCGGAAACACTGCGGAAATAGACTTCATTCTAAACATTGGCAACGAGATAATCCCGATAGAAGTAAAAGCCGACACCAACACCGTAGGCAAAAGCCTCATCGAATACCAAAAGAAATACAACCCGCGAATCCGCATACGTTATAGTATGAAAAACCTAAACCTCAACGGCAACCTCCTGAACATCCCACTTTTTATGTCGGACAAGACTCAGACGTTACTTAACATAATATTAAATACACCGACCGCATGACAAAGAAAACGCCGCAGAGCGATTCTATGAAAATAATCGCATCTGCGGCGTTGAAAAACAAAATTATGTTAAATAGAGTACGTTAATTACGGCCTCTGTGCGCCGTAGCCGCTCTTTGCTCCGAAGAACTTGAGGGCTTCGTCAAACTTGTAACGGTTGCCGTACATAGAGGGGCGCGTGTAGGATGTACCCTGCATATTAACGCCGTGTGCGCTGCGGTACTGGTTGGCGGCGGAATTGCGGTCGAAACTGCTGCTGCTAACCACTTTGAGATGCGCGAATGCGTCAAGATAATCGGGGTCGATGGACTTGACAAACGGGTCGTCAGCCTTCAACTCAAAGTTGCCCTCTACCTTGGGGAGCGTCTTCTCGTCAATGTCCTCAAACTGAGCGCACATCACATTGTTCCACATGCCGCCGCCCGAAGGCAACTGCAAATCAGCCCTGTTCATAAAGAATACATTGTCGTAGGCGTTGGTCTTGCGCTTTGCCTCGATAACAGCATCGGGTCCACTCAGGACGTGAGTGCGGGCGATGGCGGAGTAATTGTTGCAAAGGAAAATGTTGTGATGGAGGTCGCTGTTTACCTTGGTCATAAACTCGTAGCCGTAGCCCATGTCGCCCATTTCCTTGGTGCGGCACCATGTGAAGGCAACGGTGTTGTGGTGGAAGTTGACGTGCGACGCCTCGCCGTTCTTGTCCCATCCGTCGATGCGCACGGCAGAATAACGGTTGGAGACAAAGACACAGTTGGAGATTTCAATCTCGCCACAGCGGGAGTTAAATTGGATGCCGAAGTTGTTGCCGTTGAGGAACATGCAGTTCTTGATGTTGACATTGCCGGCAATTGCACCGTCAGAATGGAAGAGTTGGTGCTGAGTCTGCTGATCGGGGTCGAGCATACGTCCGGTCTCAAACTTGTCTGACGGACAGCCACAAGCGGGGTCGTTGGGGTCGTTCTTCTTGTAATTGTTCTCAAAACCCATGTTGAGCATAAAGCCGTCGATGGTGAGAGTGCCGAGGGGCTTCTTGTCGTTGGTAACGGCGTCGAGTTTGCTCACCGTGATGAACGCCTTGCTGCCGTTGGTTCCCCTGTTGCTTTGGTCGGTCTCGATTTTGGTGATGTACTTCAACGGGTCGCGCTTCGAAAAATCGCTGCTGTAACCGCCTTCGAGAGTTACCCAATTGCTAATTTCGATATATCCTTGGTTCATGTAGCCGAGATAGTTGCCCTCCGCAACCTTGATGGTCGCGCCATTCTCGTTGTTTTCCTTGATGAGATTGAGGACAGCCTGGATGTCCTTTTTGGGAGTTGACGCGCTGAGACCGTCGGCACGACCGCTGCCAGATGCGGATACGTAATAGGTCTTCTGCGCGGTTGCCATGCCGCTCGCAAAAATCAACGCAAGGCAGGCGAGAAGTAAACAGATTTTTTTCATGTCCTTTAAATGATTATGTTTGTTTATGTTAAAAATTAATGGTCATAATAAGACATTCACAAATAAAAAAACGAATTTTATGCCAAATTATTATGCCGCTGGATTTTTCCAACTATATCTTTTTTTGTACCTTTGCACTTGAAACAAAACACACTTTATAATATATGACACGTCAAGACCTCCGAATAATATACATGGGTACGCCCGACTTTGCCGTTGCACCGTTGAAGGCGTTGATAGACAATGGTTTCAACATCGTTGCGGTAGTTACCGGCGCAGACAAACCGCAGGGACGCGGCAGGAAGATAATCCCTACGCCCGTCAAGGAATTTGCGGTGGAGAACAATATCCCCGTCCTGCAACCCGAGAAACTCAAAGACCCCGCCTTCGTGGAGCAACTGAAAGCCTTCAACGCTGATTTGCAGATAGTTGTGGCGTTCAGAATGCTGCCAGAAATCGTTTGGGCGATGCCAAAATTGGGGACTTTTAACCTCCATGCCGCCCTGTTGCCGCAATATCGCGGTGCTGCGCCGATTAATTGGGCTGTTATCAACGGCGAAAAGATGACCGGCGTTACCACCTTCTTTATCGACAAGGACATCGACACGGGACGCATAATGCTGCAACGCGAAGTGCCTATCCTCGATGCCGACAACTGCGGCACCGTCCACGACAAACTCATGGAAACTGGCAGTGCGCTCGTAGTAGAAACCGTTGACCGCCTAATCGCCAACGACATGAAGCCCATCGAGCAAGAAAGCCTCATCAAACCCGGCACAGTATTGAAACACGCGCCAAAAATCTTCAAAGAAGACTGCCGTCTCGACTTCAACAAGGACGCCACAACACTTCACAACCTCGTGCGCGGACTCAGCCAGCGGCCCAAAGCCCTTGCCACCCGCAGAGGAAGGAAACCTGTTTTC
>CAMJWL010000255.1 GCA_946409405.1 uncultured Bacteroidales bacterium | reverse complement strand
CATCGGGCAAGCGTCCTGAGCCTGTGTAGGCCACATATTCCAGCCGCCGTTGGTACCCTGGCAGCTTACGCCGCACGGAAGAATCGGCACCGGCTCCATACCCAAATCCTCGCAGAATTGGAAGTACTCAAAATAGCCGATAGCCATCGACTGATGGTAGCCCCATGTGTTCTTGTTGCCCTTACGCTGTTCCTTAGGTCCAACGGTGTTTTTCCAGCGGTAAGTGTTCCAGAAACCGTCGCCACCGCCGTGAGCCACGCAGCCACCCGGAAAACGCATAAACTTGGGGTGCAAGTCTGCCAACGCCTGAGCCAAGTCGGTGCGCATACCGTGTCCCTTGAAAGTCTCCTGGGGATAGAGCGACACATTGTCGATGTCGTACTCGCCCTGGGTCAACGACAACACCATCAACGACGCCTTGTCGCAGTTTTCGCTAACCTCGATGGTGCAGGTGTATTTTTTCCAGTTGTTGCCGCTTACCTTGATTGTAGCCTCGCCAATCGCCTTGGGGTCTTGTCCCCAACCTTGAGCGGGCGCAGAGAGAACGATGCGGAAGTCCTTGTCCTTGCCGTCGGTATTGCGGAGGAACACCGAGAAGTCGTACTTCGCGCCCTTCTTGACGCGGATGCCGTTGAAACCGTCGTTTTGCAAGCCAACGCCCTTCCAGCCCTTGTAGTCGTAGAACTCCTTCACACGCTCAGCCAAGATGTGCATGTAGTTGGGATTGTTGGGGTGGATGGGGTTTTGCTGACGAACCTCCATGTATCCGAGCGAATGACCCGGACGCGCAAATTTCCACGCCGTGCCGGCACCCCAGCCATCGCGTTCGATGGGGCTGTATTCAAACGAGCCGTTCTGTACAAGTTCGGCGCAGAGACCGCCGTCGGCGGATTCGCTGATGTCCTCGAAGAAAATGCCAATCAGTTCGTTGCTGATTTTCTTGCCCCCCGCCGGCTGCGCCACAGCACCCGCCGCCATGCAAGCCATGAGGGACAACGTTAAAATCTGTCTTTTCATATCTTACTATAATGTGTGTTAAAAAAAGATTGTATTTATTACACCGCAAAGTTAAAAAAGTTTTTTTGAATGAGAAAAAAATATCTATCAATGAAGACAATTAAGTTATTGGCGGCAGAATGGCAGGTGGAATTTTGTGATAAAACCGGTCGAAAATAGTGGAATTTTGTGATTTTTTAGGGCAAAAATGATGGAATTTTGTGATTTTTTGCTATCTTTGAGGCGGAATTTTGTGACAACAAAACATTAAATCACTATGGCACTGCTACTTAAAAGAAAAATAGACGATTACCTCGTGGAATGGAAAAAAAATCCCAACCGTCTGCCCCTGATTGTGAAGGGCGCACGGCAAATTGGGAAGACTTTTTCTATAGAACAATTCGCCAAAAACTACAAGAATTTCGTCGAAATCAATTTTGTAACTTCGCCTGAATTTAAAGGCATTTTTGCATCGGGTTTCTCTGTTGAAAACATCATCAAACAGATTTCGATGGTGAATCCCAAGTTAAACTTTGTCGAAAACGAAACTTTGATATTTTTCGACGAATTGCAGGCTTGTCCCAACTGCGCTACATGCCTGAAATTCTTTGCATTGGAACATAAATACGACGTGATATGCTCCGGCTCTCTGATGGGCATCAATTATCAAGAAATTGAATCAGTTTCGGTAGGCTACAAAACCGACTACGAAATGTATTCGCTTGATTTTGAGGAATTTCTGTGGGCAAAAGGTTACAAGCAAAGCCAAATCGACTCCTTGTTTGAAAACATGAAACGTTTGGAGCCATTTACGCAGACAGAGATGGACGTTATGATGCAAAATTTCAAGGATTATATGCTCGTTGGCGGTATGCCGCAAATCGTCAAAATGTTTGTAACGCAAAACAATTTTTCGGGTCTGTTGGACTATCAACGGGCATTGCTCAGGGCTTACGAAGAAGATATTACAAAATATGCCGTAGGTCTCGACAAGGCAAAAGTGAAAAACATCTATGAAAACATACCCGCATTTTTGGCGAAAGAGAACAAGAAATTTCAAATATCCAAAATTGCCCACGGCGCACGCAACCGCGAATACATAGGCGTAGTGGATTGGCTCAACGACGCGGGCATTGTGAATGTATGCTATTGCCTCGATTTGCCGGAACTTCCGTTCAAGGGCAATTACAATCCTCAAAACTACAAACTCTATTTCCGTGACACAGGTCTTCTGATTGCCTCGTTGGACGACGAATCGCAGACAGATTTGCGCGCAAACAAAAATTTCAACACTTACAAAGGTGCTGTATATGAGAACGTTGTAGGCGACATGCTCACAAAAGCCGGTTATCCTCTTTATTATTACAAAAACGAAAAAGGAACGGTGGTGATGGATTTCTTTGTGCGCGACTCTTCATCGGTAATCCCCGTGGAAGTCAAGGCTGCCGACAATTCCACCGCCTCACTCAACTCACTGATTAACAGCGACAAATATCCCTCAATCAAATACGGTATCAAACTCTGTTACAAAAACATCGGCTTCAACGGGAAGTTTTATACATTCCCATATTTCGTCACGTTTTTGCTGAAAAGGTACATGATGTGGAGGATTGAGGAGGCGGAGAAATAATCCCTTAAAACAGCAGCACCATCAATTCCGCTATCAGCACCCTGAAAAACATCGTGAGCGGATACACTGTGGCATATCCCACCGCCGGAGCGTCCTTGGCAGTAAGGCTACTTGCGTATGCCAATGCGGGCGGGTCGGTATGGCTGCCCGCGATGATGCCCGTGAGCGTAAAGTAATTGACCTTGCATAACTTTCTGCCCACAAAACCCATTATCAGCAGCGGGATGAATGTAATGATAAAACCATATCCTACCCACGCCAAACCGCCGTTGGTAACTGTCTCCACGAAACCGTCGCCCGCCTTGATGCCCACGCAAGCCAAGAACAGCGAAATGCCTATCTCGCTAAGCATCAGATTGGCAGACTGCGTGGTGTAAGTTGCAAAACCCAATTTAGGACCAAATTTAGCCAACAAAATCGCGATGATAAGCGGGCCGCCAGCAAGACCGAGTTTGAAAGGCTGCGGAACGCCGGGAATTGCAATCGGAATACTTCCAAACAACACACCGACGGCAATGCCGATGAAAATAGTAGTCAAATTAGGATGGTAAAGACGGCGCATCGAATTGCCGAGTTTGTCCTCAACGCCAGCGATGGAAGCCTCAGTGCCTACCACCGAAACAGTATCGCCAAGTTGCAACCTCAATTCCCTCGATGCCAACAAATCTACGCCCGAACGATTGACCCTCGTGATATTGCAGCCGTAAATCCTGCGCAAAGCAAGACTGCCGAGCCTCTTGCCGTTGACCTCCGGCTTTGTAACCACGATGCGGCGGTTGATAAACTGACTGTTTTGCCTTACCCATTGCTGACGCTCCATCGGAATCTCCTTGCCAAACTGCGCGGTGATAGTCTCGGTGTCGGATGCGGTGAGAATCACAAAAAGTTTGTCGTGCAGATGCAGCACGGTTTCGGGAGTTGCAAGGGTGATGACATTGGTGTCCGACGACCAATGGCGCGAAACCACAAAATCCCTATCTGGAAACAATTTCTTAATCTCGCGGATAGTCTTGCCGGCGATTGCGGGGTTTTCCACTTCGAGGGAAATGGCTGTTGCGGCGTTGGCGTCCTCTACAACGAGCGCGTCGATGGCGTCGTTTTCCTTCTTGAAGTCAACCTTGAAAATCAACTTCACCACAATCATACTCAATATAATGCCGATAACGCCGAGCGGATAAGCCACAGCGTAACCCATTGCCATAGTGGAATTTACCTCGCCGGTCATCTCCTTCAACGCCTGTTGCGCCGCGCCGAGACCGGGAGTATTGGTTACTGC
>CAMJWL010000254.1 GCA_946409405.1 uncultured Bacteroidales bacterium | reverse complement strand
TATACCCTCGGCTACGTAAGTGCCGTCATACGAAAAATCGCGGCTGATGTAGTTGACGGCGGCCTTCTCCACCACATCTTTTAATATACGGCGACCCGCCTGACTCTTGTCGGTGATGACCACCTCGTTGATTTTGTAATCGACGGGATTTAGCGACACTTCCATCCTCTCGTCTGGCGATGTGGGCAATGCCTTCGACAGCGGCGAATAGCCTACGGACGAAAACGCCAACTGTTTGCCCTCCATTCCGGCGGGGACGTTGAGGCGAAATTCGCCGTTCATGTCGCTGATGGTGCCGACAGTGGTGCCAGACACGGCGATGTTTACAAAAGGCAGCACGTCGCCAGTGGCAGAATCGGTTATAATGCCCTCTACGGCTATCTGTGCGTTGGTTGCGGCGGCAATTGCGGAAGTCGCCAATATGGTCAAAAACAATTTTTTCATGGTAAATTTTTTTAATTTAATGCCCAAAATTAATTTTTTTGCGAAAATATTGCAAATATTCCAACAAAAATTTTTAATTTTGCGTTTAAAACTAACGTTTTATCTAACTCAAATAACTTGTACAATAGATGAAAAGAGGATTGGTATTTACGATATTAGCCACACTCGGACTCTCGATGCTGATGAGTTCGTGTGTTGTGAGCAAAAACCGTTACAACACCGCAGTAGCCAACGGTCGCCGTTCGCTGGACAGTCTCAACCGCGTGTTCAACAAGACAGTTGAAGGTTTCAACCAAGCCACCAACACGCTTAAAACCAGCAATTCGCGCAAAGACATCTCTCTCGACAGCCTTATCCGCGAAAACCGCAAGTTGGCGGGCGACAAGGCTACACTGAACCAAAACTTGCTGAATTCCATAGCGGAGTTTAACGCCGAGCGCGAAAAACTCGCCCGCAAGACCCGCACCGCCGACAGTTTGATGAACATCCTCGCACTTCAATCGGATGCCCAGGACAGCATCCGCACCCTCGACGCAGGTCATCAGCACGAACTCGAAACGTTGCTTATGACTATCAACAAGGTACTCACTGGCATCAATCAAAGCGACGCAAAGGCACAGATAGCAGGTCCGGGCGTGATAGTTACCATCTCAAACGACTACCTCTTTAAGACCGCCGCTGGTGCCGACATCAGTACAAAAGGAACTACGTTGCTCAACAAATTGTCTGCTGTGTTCACGTTAAACGAGGGGTGTCGCATTAATGTAGTGGTCAATACCGACAACAATGGCACCGCCAAGGCTCTTCTCGACCAAAGCGCACGCAAAGCGGCTGCGGTAGTATCGGCAATTGCTGCGTCTTGTTCGCTGCCCGGCACGGCATACACGGCGTCGGGTCGCGGAATGTACCAACCCGCAGTTACTAACACCACCGAGGCCAACAAGAAACAGAACCGACGTACAGAAATCGTCATTATTATGAAATAGCAGACGGCAAATGATACTTTTCATCCTCATAATATTTGTGTTGACAGTATGGTTGATCAACCGATTGCTGTTTGGCGAGTTGTTTGGTGGCGGCGGCGACGACGAGCAGTCTGCCACCATCAACGACGCCCGTTGGCAGCAACGCAATCAGTATCAGCAATACCAACAATTTCAGCAGCGCGAATACGAGCGTCAACAAAACCGCCGCTACGAAGAAGGCCCTGTCATCATCGAAAAGGCCGACTCCACGCTTGTCAAGCCAGGCAAAAAGGCAATCGGCGATTATGGGGAGTATGTGGAGTTTCGGGAAGTGGAAGAATAAAACATCCGCTTAATTTTTTGCAACATTATTTTTACAATTAGCACGGTTTTTGTTTTATACAATCGTGTTTAAATGATGTTTAAGGTTTTAGAGATTTGTTTATAGATGGATGAAGGGCTGTGGCGATGCGCCGCAGCCCTTCATTGTTATTAGCAATTTTGTAAAATTTTCTTATAAATTTTGTACAATTTCTTGCCGTAAGGCAACAACACAGCCGCCTGACGGCGGGAAATTTTACAAAATTTTTCTCAAAATTATTCAAAATACCTTTTATTCCTTTATCAACAATGCTTTAAGTGTTACTTCAAGTGCGTCGCCTCTCAAGTCTGTTGCCAAGATTTTTCCATTGAGGTCGATGAGGAAGTTGCTCGGGATTTGTTCAATGCCAAACTCGTCGCAAATCGGCGAGTACCAACCTTTATAATCGCAAATGTGATGCTTCCACGAAAGATTGTCGCGATTAATCGCCTTCACCCAATCGTTTTTGCGGGAGTCGAGCGAAATGCTGAAAATCTCAAAGCCGTCGCCCATGGTGAAGTGCGCGTCCTTGTAAGTCTCGTAACACTTGACAAGTTCGGGATTCTCTGCGCGGCACGGCGGACACCACGACGCCCAAAAATCTACCAACACCACCTTGCCGCGAAGGTCTTGGATGTGATACTTCTCCATGTCGGGTCCCTCGCCGCTGATGTCGGGGATGATGTCGCCGATACGGATGCCTGTCTGCTGCGCCGTAACCGTGAGCGGCAGCAAAAAAATCGCCAATATGTAAAACAAATGTTTCATAATCGTTTGAAAAAAAGAGTTTATACTACACCATTATAACAGCAAAACGCCTCGATTTGTTGTAAAAAAGCCGTCCTGAACCGAAACATTTTTCAATTGGCATCCGTATAACCATTATAAATCAGGAAGTTGGCAAAAAATTAAAAATTCGTAAAAAAATTATGCTCCAAACACTTCCAAATCTAATATAATATTTTAACTTTGCAGTTTGAAATTAACATTAAAAATAATTAGAATAAAAACAACAAACAATCTGCTATGAAAGGATTTTTTAAAAGTTCTATCGGCAAGAAGGTCTTGATGAGTGTGTCGGGCCTTTTTCTGATACTGTTTCTGTTGTTCCACTTCTGTATGAACCTTGTGGTGGTGTTCAGCGCGGAAGGTTACAACCAAGTATGCGCCTTCTTAGGCTCCAATTGGTATGCGGTGGCGGGAACGGTGGTATTGGCGGCGGGTTTCCTGCTGCACATCGCCTATGCGTTCATCCTTACAATCCAGAACCGCAAGGCGCGCGGTACTGACCGTTACGACAGTCAGAACCTGCCCAAGGACGTGGAATTCTCGTCCAAGAATATGCTTGCGCTCGGCCTCATCGTTTTCTGCGGCCTTGCAGCGCACTTCGCTCATTTTTGGGCAAAGATGATGCTTGCCGAACTCGCCGGTTGCGAGGAACTCGCCAAGACCGCCAGCAACGGTGCGTATTGGATCAACTATCTCTTTAACGAGAGTAGTCTAAGCATCTTGTGGACAATCATTTACTTAGTATGGTTTGCAGCCCTTTGGTTCCACTTGAACCACGGCTTTTGGTCGGCGTTCCACACCGTTGGCCTCAGCAACGACAAGTGGATTCCGCGCTTGAAGTGCATCTCCAAGTGGTTTAGCACCATCATCTGCGCCGGCTTTGCCTTCATCGTCATCTACGCTGCCTGCGGCGGTGTTAAGTGCGACTGCTGCCACAACAGTTGCTCCTGCGGCCCCGACGGTCATCCCTGCATCGAATGTGTTTGCCCCCAGTGCGACCATCAGGCACAGTGCGGCAAGCCCGGTCATCCTGGTTTCCCTGGCCAGCCTGGTCAGCCCTGCGACAAGCCCTGTGACAAGCCCTGTCAAAACGCTCCTCAGGGCAAGTAATTAACTTTCAGTAACAAACAATCAGTTATTCAAATAAAGAATTATGGCAACTTTGGATTCCAAAATTCCCGAGGGCGACTTGAAGGACAAGTGGACCAATTATAAGGAACACCAGCACCTCGTCAACCCCGCCAACAAGAGGAAAATCGATATTATTGTGGTAGGAACGGGTCTTGCCGGCGGTGCTGCCGCTGCGAGCCTTGCCGAAATGGGCTTTAAAGTGAAGGCGTTCTGCTATCAGGATTCGCCCCGCCGCGCCCACTCCATCGCCGCTCAGGGCGGTATCAACGCCGCCAAAAACTATCCTAACGACGGCGACTCGGTTTACC
>CAMJWL010000253.1 GCA_946409405.1 uncultured Bacteroidales bacterium | reverse complement strand
ATGCACAACGAATTGATTTCGCTTTTGAATCAATACACGATTGTAGGCGGAATGCCCGAAGTGGTGCAGCGTTACAGTCAACAGCACGACGTTCTGGCAATGGACGATATCTACGACACTCTTTTGCAGGCGTACCGCGAAGACACAGAAAAGTACGTCCGCCAAAATAAAATACTCGAAACCGTCCGTTTCATTTTGGAAGCCGGATGGCGGGCGGCGGGCGAAACCATCACACTCGGAAATTTTATGGATTCGGGCTATAAAAGCGGCGAAGTGAGCCAAGCCTTTAAACTGTTGGAAAAAGCAATGCTTCTCGAACTCGCTTACCCAACAGAATCGGTGCAAGTGCCTGTAATGCCTCAAATTAACCGTACTCCAAAACTTCTTTGGCTTGATACAGGACTTGTAAACTATGCCGCCGGTGTAAGAAGCGAAATTATAAGCGCAAAAAACATACTCGACGTTTGGCGCGGACGCATTGGCGAACAGATTGTGGCTCAGGAACTCCTAACACTTAACAACAAAGTAGGTCAACGCCGCAATTTTTGGGCTCGCAACAAGGCGCAATCGCCTGCCGAAGTAGACTTCATCTATCAAATTGATTCGCAGATAATACCAATAGAAGTCAAGATGGGGCATAATTCATCGCTAAAATCGTTGCACTCGTTTATGTCGCAGTCGCCCAACAATTTGGCTATTCGAGTTTGGCCTGGTGCGTTCTCTGTTGACGAGGTAAAAAACTCTCTCAACGGCAAGACTTTCAGGCTTATAAACTTGCCGTTCTACCTTGTTGGAGGATTGGTGGATGTGGTGAGGAAGTATTTGTAACAGTTCGGTATCGATGCCGCATTGCTCCGCCAACTTTATTGCCTCGGTATATTGTCCAACAGAAGGATATATCATAGTTTGGTGATTGATTACACTAATGCCCAAATTTACGAAAAACAACTGAATTATCAAAAATATTCTTTATCTTTGTGCAAAATTGATAGATTTGCCATTATGGAAAAATTTTTTAACACGGCGGGCCCCAACCAACCCGACATACAATATACACTTAATCCGCTAAGACGCATCAACTTACCGGAGATTGAATCGTTTATTGCCCAAAGAAAATACTTTGTGCTTCACGCTCCGAGGCAGACGGGCAAGACTTCTATGCTCCTTGCTTTGAGGGACTATCTCAACGCAAGCGGCAAATATTTTTGCGTCTATGCCAATATCGAAGGCGGACAATCTGACAGAAATGATGTAGAGGGCGTGATTGCCAATACCTGCATTACCATTGCACGCAGGATTGACAATATGTTGGGCGGGTATGAATTATCCAAACTCTATGAAGAACAATTCAAACAAATCAACAAAAGTAGCCGTCTTACCACGTTTTTAGGTTTTCTGTCGCAAAAATTCGACAAGCCTTTCATCCTGTTTCTTGATGAGATTGACGCATTGGTCGGCGATTCATTGGTATCAGTGTTGAGACAATTGAGGGCTGGGTACGACCAACGTCCCGCGATGTTTCCCCAATCGGTGATTCTGTGCGGCGTAAGAGACGTAAGGGATTATAGGATAACGCTTTCCAATCAAGAAATCATTACCGGCGGCTCGGCTTTCAATATCAAAGCAGAATCTTTACGTATGGGCAACTTCTCAAAAGAGGAAATTCGCGAACTCTATCAACAGCATACTGATGCAACGGGTCAAGTTTTCGAAGAAGAATGTTTTCCAATGATTTGGAAGGCAACCGAAGGGCAGCCATGGCTTGTCAACGCACTTGCCTACGAGGTTACATTTAAAATGGCGGAAAACCGCGACCGCAGCATAAAAATCATTCCTGAAATGATTTACAAGGCTCAGGAAAATATCATTTACCGCCGCGACACGCACATCGACGCACTTATTGACAAACTCAAAGAGCCGCGTGTAAGGCGCATAATCCAGCCGCTTTTGGCAACTAACGAGGATGCCGACGAAAGCCTGTTTCCGACCGACGATTTGCAGTATTGCGTAGATTTAGGACTGATTGCCCCCAACAAACCTGTCAGAATTGCTAACGATATTTACCGCGAAGTGATTCCGCGAGAACTTACTTGGACTACACAATATTTTATAGTTCAAGAACCGGCGTGGTATCTCAATCCCGACAATTCTCTTAATATGGAAAAATTGTTGCTTGATTTTCAACAGTTTTTCCGTCAAAACGCCGATTCGTGGATTGGTAAATTTGATTATGCAGAAGCGGGTCCTCAATTGCTTTTACAGGCGTTTTTACAGAGGATAGTCAACGGTGGCGGATACATCGACCGCGAATACGGTTTGGGGCGCGGACGCACAGATTTGCTTATCCGCAAACCACTTACCGACACTTACGGCGGTCCATACCAGCGTGTTGTCTTAGAATTGAAAATTCTCCGCAATTCTATGAAAAAGACCATCGCCGACGGTCTTAAACAGACTTTCGAGTATATGGACAAGGCAGGCAACGTCAGCGAAGGACATTTCATCGTTTTTGACCGTTCATCCAAAAAGCCGTGGAGCAAAAAGATTTTCCACCGTCAGGGCGAATATCAAGGCACAAAAATTATGATTTGGGGAATGTAAGTAATAAAACTCTACAACGCAAATCAATCCTCCATCTTGCCCTCACCCCTCATCAGATGACGAAGAGCACCGAGAAGTTCTTGGGACTCTTGGACTACGCTCAGGAATACGGTCATGGCTTCGATGTTGAGTTGCTTGGTCTGGATGTCGTGAATGATGCGTGTGCGGTAATCGGAAAGTGAAGATTGAAGTACTGCCGCATCATTGCGTATCTGGAATGCCGTCTCACTGTCGAAAAACCGAAGGTACAGACGCACAATCTCATTTCGCAAGACAAGAAACTCATTGGCATACTCACTTGGCACGGGAATGAAATTGTTGCCGACATGCTCCCTGCACGACTCTCCCATGCGCTTGAGACAATAGTACATCTGAGAGAGGGAATTGACGATAAGGAAATACCACGTGCTTTTTTCCACGCTCACTATCGAATCCAACCGTCGCAAGGCGATTATCTGCTTGCGTCGCTGGCGTTTCAGTTCCTTGCGCTGATGGTCCACATCTATTGTAACGTGTTTAAGACGGCGGTAATCCTCACAGAAAAAGGACGTGGTCAATGTCTCGTAATCATCTGTTACCATACGGACATTTTCATTGATAGTCAGGGTTAGATATTCTCGTAGCAATATCCAACATTCTTGCTTGTCGTCGCAACGTACTATCCTTGTAAATAGTTTGTCTGCCTCATCTTCCATCGTATCCTTTCGATATTTCAGATGACTACGAACAAGCAGGAAGATGGCAAGCGCGATGGCCACCGTCATTGCTATAAATGACCCGTAAAACAAACCGACACTTACAATAAAACACAACATGAATGCCACGCCAGCCGTAATGAACCAACCACCGATTACAGACAATACACCCGTAATGCGGAACACTGCGCTCTCTCTACCCCATGCACGGTCGGCAAGCGACGTTCCCATTGCCACCATGAAGGTAACGTAGGTGGTGGACAGCGGCAGTTTGAGCGACGTACCCAATGCCACCAATGCACCGGCAAGCACCAGATTGACAGCGGCTCGGATTTCATCGAATGCGGCTCCTTGCTTCAACACTGCCGCATCGGCGTTGAAACGCGAGTCAATCCAGCGCGACACACTCGGAGGGACCATCATCGACAGACTGTTTGCTATGCTTCTCGATGTGCGCACCAACGTCCGTGCCACGCCGCTCGAGCCGAACATCTCGTCGCCCCCGTCCTGACGCGAAAGGTCCACCGACGTTTTCACCACATTCTGCGCCTTTTTCGAGAATATGAGGGCGAGCACCATCACCACGCCTGCCCCAATGAGATAGTGCGCGGGCGTATGGGCACTATCCATCAGCGACCGCATCATAAAGCCCTGCGCGTCGCCATTGCCGTTGGCGGTGTAATCCTGATAGGCTTCAAGTCCCGTAA
>CAMJWL010000252.1 GCA_946409405.1 uncultured Bacteroidales bacterium | reverse complement strand
ATTTTATCGACGGACATTGGGACACAATGTTTGCGCCCGACCTCGTGGAAGTCAACGACCGCGAAACCGGCAAACGCACCTATTACCTCTACCCGCACTCGCGTGGTTGGAGGCGCGTGCCAATGGTCTGCAAGAGCGACCGTCCCGACGGTCCATTCACGCCCATCAACCTCACCGCCGACGGCAAGGCTTGTGTGGATGGCTCGCTGATAGACTTCGACCCGTCTGTCTTCATCGAAAACATCACCGACAAGAAGGACAAGGACTTCAAGAAAGGATTCCGCGCATACGTGTTCTACGGTTTCCAACATTCCACAGCCTGTGAGTTGGACCAAAACACGATGTACTCCAAGCGTCCAGGCACGGATTTGATAGACCCGTTCATTCCTGCAAGCAGCCGCGACGGCAAATTGCTCGACAAACCGGGTTCGGAATACAAGGCTCTTTACAAGGGTCAGAACCCGTTGGACTTCAACTTTTTCGAGGCATCGTCCATCCGTCAGGTAGGCAACAAGTACGTGATGGTGTTCTCAGGATATAGCGGACAAGAGTACGGACTTGGCGCCACCAATTCGGCACTGAGATATGCATTTGGCGACACTCCGCTTGGACCTTGGAGGTCGGGCGGCGTATTGGTGGATTCGCGTGGCGTAGTTCCCAATGAAGACGGCACTCACCTTACCACCACCAACGCGGGACACAATACACACGGTTCTATTCAGGAAATCAACGGTCAGTGGTACGTATTCTATCACCGTCCGCCCCGTGGTTTTGGCTATGCGCGTCAGCCCATGGTTGCGCCTGTCAAGATTACTTGGGACAAGAAGAAAGTGGCAGACGGTGGCATGGTAAAAATCACCGCCTACGACCCCTACGCCGCCAACAACGAATGGACAGCCAAGGCTTCTGACGGCACAGAATACACCGGCGCGGAGGTAACAAGCGAAGGTTTCCAAATCTTTGGTCTTCCGCCTTACCAATACTACTCTGCCGGCCTCGCTTGCTACATGAACGGCAACGAATGGATGCGCGACAACCACGACGTTTGGAACAATTCGATGGATCTCATGGGCATCACCAACAAGGGTGTCGTTGGTTTCAAATACTTTGGTTTTGGCGGCTTGACGGCTGATACCAAGGGCGTTAAGGCTTTCAACGGAACCAAACAGGGCGACGGCGCAACCATCAACCTCAATCTCTCGTCGCAGCAGCACGGTGCGTTCAAAATCCACGTAATGCTCGACGGCCCCTACGCCAACAGCACTTGGAACGGCAAGGAAATCGCCGTTATCGACATCCCCGCCGACGCACCCAAATCGCCGAAGGTTTACAGTGCAAAAATTCCTCAGGTAGAAGGCCTTAGCGGTAAGCATGCCATCTATCTCGTTGTAGAGGGTCCCGACTTGGAAGCACCCAAGCCCCGCAATCCGTGGGAGCGTCTGCCACAGACTCCTTACGGACTCTTTGACCTGCACGGCATCGGATTCACCAAGGGCAGCGCACAGATTGACGTGCCGCAAGTGCCGCAGGTAACAATCACCGCCGACGGCAACGTGCTTACAATCCCCAACACGCCGGTATATTTCACCAACCTGAACGGTTACTTTGAGTGCAACCACTATCAGGTATATGGCCCGATGACTGACAAATCTGTCTTGAAGGCCACTTCCAACAATCCCGACGTAAAAATCTCAGTAAGCAAAATCGTTGACGGACGTGCAACCATCAAATGCACCTACAAGGGCAAAGAGAAGGTTTTCTTAATCAACTAACTTAACTAAATAATTGTCAATGTTTTACTTGGTGGAGATTCGGGATGTTACGCCGAATTTCCACCAAGTTTTTTTTATAGAGAGGCCATACATTTTCCAAAAACCATCACATCCATCACCTTCCCATTCTTAATCGCGCCATTCCGCAGCGTGCCTTCGTGCAGGAAACCGTTGTGTTCCAAAACTTTGGCGGAAGGGATATTGGGCGCGAAGACATTGGCGGAGATGCGGCGGAGGTTGAGGGCGGCAAATGCCATCGGGACAAAATCGCCGATGACGCGGGTCATAATGCCCTTGTTCCAATATTTTGTAAGGAGATAATAGCCCAATTCGCCATCTATCCTGTAAACATCGCCCTTGCGCTCCACCGAAATCGACCCGGCAACATTACCATCAACTTCTATGGCACGAAAAATTCCCGTACCATTTTTTTCGGAATCCTGAATGTAGCCAAGCCACGACACGGCATCCGACACCGTGTAAGGGTTAGGCAAACGATCCGACAGGTAACTGCGGTCAACTGTGTTGCACATTGTTACGAGATTGTCTTTCAAGTCCAACGACCAAGGGAGAAGTTTTATCTGCATAGTTTTCAAGTGTTTAGGTTTAGAATAATTATTTGAACGCCTTCACAAAATTCACCGCCATACTCAACATATAGGCGTATTCGAGGTTGCCCGTTGCGAGGTCGTACCAAGCGTCAACGCCGGTGCGGAGTACGAAGGTGTCGTCAAAATAACGCTTGGAATAATACCCGCCGAAAAACGTCATATAACGGTGTGCGCGATTGTTTGTCGGGTCGATTGCCCAACCCGTGTAGAGAAGGTCGCCACGGAAGTTAACGAACTGATAGCCAAACCAATGTCCAAGCGTCAATCCAAAATCCGCCAACCTCAAATGCGCTTTTACAAACGTGCCGCAACCATCAGTCCACGGCAGGTCGGGAGTTTCGTCGATGGCGTGATAACCAACAGCCATCGCCCTGACGCTCAGTTGACGGAAACATCCGCCACCATGTCCAATCCAATGCAAATCCATACCGACGGCGGCGTTAGAAAGGCTCTGCACCTGTCCGTCGCATGAATCTATCTGCCCTCCACGGTGAGCCACGAGAAATTCGCCCAAAACGTCCGCCTTAAAACGATATTTGTCAGCGATGTGGAATTTTGACAAATGCCCCACCACAAGACGCTCCTGCCACGGGTCGCCCCAAAGTATCATTTTTTCCCAATTCAACCACAATTCGCCGTCGTAATGCGGGCGCAATAGGTTGATTTGCAATCCGTTTTCCATCTCGGCAGTGAGGTAGCGCTCCGGGTCGTAGATAGGTTCTATCAATCCGTGCCGCACATTGCCATCAAGATAACCACAAATCAGCCTGAAACTTTCTGTCGGCTGAAAAACAATGCGGAAATATGGTTTGTTTTTGGAAAATTTGTCGTAACCGTGGTATTTCAAAACGTCCCACAGAGCCTGCACTTTGAGTTTGCGGTTTGGACTGTACGAAAATTCGGGCTGCAAATGATACCCAGTCAACGTATATCCCTTCACAAAATCGCCGAAATATTCGTTGTTTTTGAAAAACGTATGGCAATAAAACCGTGCCGCGAATTTGTGGTGCGCGGTGTCGGTGCGTTTGGCGTGGGCATCGGTGAACAACAACGTCGGGACTCTGAGGTAATCATAATCGTCGCAGATTTGGGCGGATGCCAACGTTGTCGTCAACATAAAAAACAACACGCATACCGTCATCCAACGAATTATGAAACAATGATTTGCCATAATGGGGAACGTTATTTATTCATCTCCAACATCTCCTCGATTATCGTCCTGTTGTTTTCCAAACGGGGAATTTTGTTTTGACCGCCGACGCGGCCCTTGCTGCGGAGCCAATCCTCGAAGAGGTTTTCGCGGGCGAGGGTGATTTCGGGGGCGGTGAGCGAGAGATCCTTGTAACGCTTAGCGTCGTAATCGGAGTTCAGGCGGCGGAGTTCAAAATCGAGAGTGCTTGCAAACGCTTTGAGGTCGTTGGGCTGCACATTAAACTCTATCAGCCACTGATGACAACCGCGCTTGTTGGTCTGCATATAGACCGGGGCGGCGGTGTAATCGCGGATGTCGGCGCCGGTGGCGTTGCAGGCGGCGCGGATGGCGCGGGAGGCATTGTCCTCCACCAACTCCTCGCCAAAAGCGTTGATAAAATGCTTAGTGCGACCTGTGATGCGGATTTTGTAGGGGCGAACAGACGTAAATTCCACCGTGTCGCCAATGATGTAACGCCACAGGCCGCCGTTGGTGCTGATTACCA
>CAMJWL010000251.1 GCA_946409405.1 uncultured Bacteroidales bacterium | reverse complement strand
GTTTACGAATACGGCAAGAAGGTTGGCGAACCCAAGCAGACCTCCGGCAAGCAGGAACTCTACGAAGCCATCGTTGCTATGTACGCGAAGTAGTAGGCTGCTCTCAGCATTGAGAACCTATTAAAACAAAATTTCCCCGGCGCAATAATCGCAAGATTTTTTGCACCGGGGATTTTTTTATTGTAGCCTTTTTCAATACTCCACACTCACCAGAGTAAGCCCCATCGCCGGCGCGGTGAATCCCGCCCGCTGCCTGTCCTTCGATTCCAAAATCTCAGGCATGGAAGACGCCGCGATATTGCCGTTGCCAACCTCTATCAACGTCCCTGCAAGTATGCGCACCATGTTTTGAAGAAAACCGTCGCCGGTAAAATCAATAGTGATGCCGTAAGAATCATCGGTGATATCGATGCCATAAATAGTTCTCACAGACGACTTCTTAAAATGCGGATTGCCACAGAACGCCTTGAAGTCGTGCGTGCCAACAAGCAACGCCGCAGCCTTGCGCATCATGCTTACATTAAGAGGGTTGTCGTGATAAGTATAGACATATTTTCTGCGGAAAACATCGGGGATGATGCTCGTGTGTATGCGGTAGCGGTAAGTCTTGCGCCTACACGAAAGCCGCGCATGAAACCTGTTGTCAACCTCCGCTATATCCTTTACCGCAATGTCGTCGGGTAGATAAAGGTTGAGGTACGCGAGGATTTGTGCGCGAGGATAGTTGCCCTCCAACGAAAAACTCGCCACCTGACCCAATGCGTGTACACCCGCGTCGGTGCGCCCGCTGCCATGCACTTCCACGGTGCCGCCCGCCATCTTCGTCAAAACCGACGAAATCTTGCCCTGAATAGTGGCATCTGACGACCGCTGAATCTGCCAGCCATTATATTTGGTGCCGTCGTAGGCAACAGTGATTTTGTATGTTTTCATGTCGAAAAAATAAAAAAACGTATGCCACAAAGTTAAAAAAAATTTGGCACTCACAAAAATTGCACTAATTTTGCTGCATCAAATAAACACAACATTAAAAACTCAAAACATGGATACAACCGTCTTGAAATGTCCGGGCTGCGGCTCCCCCCTGCCATACGATGCCTCCATCAAAAAATGGAAGTGCGAGGCGTGTGGCAGCGTCTATGACGCCATCCAAGTGATGCAGATGACGCAGGACTCCGACAAGGATATCGACATCAACAAACAAAAGACCCAAACGCAGCCTTCGCCGCCCCCGGCTGACGACTACGTACCAGGGCAGCCGCCAATTATCACCAACGACGGCTCCTACGAACCTCAACCAAACCTCGACCTCTACCGCTGCAAAAACTGCGGCGCGGAGATGGTGGCAGACGAAAACACCGCCGCCACCTTCTGCGTGTACTGCGGCAGCACGTCGATACTCAAAAGCCGGGTGGAAGGCGAGTTTCGCCCGTCGAGGGTGATACCGTTTGCCAAGACCAAGGATGACGCAATCAACGCCTTCAAAAACCTGATGCACCAGGAGAATTTTGTACCCAACGACTTCACCCGCGAATCAAACATCGAAAAAATCACCGGCGTATATATACCGTTTTGGCTGTATTCGGGTTCGGCGCAGGGACACATAAGAGGCACGTTGCATAATGTAACGTCGTGGAAATCGGGCAATTACCGCTACACCAAGACAGATATTTACGACGTGGAAAGGGCAGGCGACGTGGCTTTTACTGGCATACCCGCCGACGGTTCCAAAAAATTTGACGACGACACCATGGACTCTATCGAACCATTTGATTTGAAAGGACTTGTGCCGTTCAACTACGCCTACCTCTCCAACTTCCTCGCCGAAAAATACGACGTTACCGCCGAAGAAGACCGGGAACGCGCCGCCGGACGAATGCGCAACACCATCTCGTCCCACCTCCACGCCTCCGTAAATGGTGCACTCATCGGCGAGCAGCAAAACATCAAGGAACACATCTCTGCCGTGGAATACGTGATGCTGCCGGTATATATGCTCAATACATTCTGGAAGGGCAAGCCGTACATCTTCGCCATGAACGGACAGACCGGCAAACTCGTGGGCGACGTGCCTATCGACAAGGGCAAATGGTTTAGGGCGTTCCTGTTTGCGTCGGCTATCTGCTGTGCGATAGCATACTTGTTTGTAAAATTTATCATAATGTAAGAGCCATGACACGAATTATATACACAATAATACTTGCGCTCCTCCTCCCGCTCTGCACCTCGGCGCAGGATTGGCTGCAAAGCGAGAAGCGCACCTCGGAAAACCCGCAAATCCACAAGCAGGACATCCTCAACCGCATGGCCCAGGACGGCGACCAGCGGCAACGTGCCATAGAAGGTGCCCTCCGCACCCCATACGTCAAGACCGAATACAAGGTATATGACTATGCGGGCATCTGTTCGGACAACGACATAGAGACCATCCGCCGCCGCATCAATGCCTTGATACAAGAAAACAAACTTGACGCTGCGATAGTATTCATCAGCGAATCTTCTTGGTACGACTACGACAACGAAGACTTTTGCAGGGATTTTTACGATTACAACGACTTCGGCTGCGGCGATGCGCATGACGGCATTTGTTTTGTAATAAACTTGGCGACGCACCGTTTTGCAATATTTGACACAGGCGTTCCCGCAGACATGCACGTGGCGGGAAAAAACCTTTCAAAATACGAAGTGGATATCTTGCAGCCATTTTTCCGCCGCAACGACTATGCTGGCGGCGTTGTGGCGTGCCTCAACGAGTTTGAAAACGACTTTCTCTACGAGCGCGACACCCCCGACTGGCAACGACCAGAATTTCTGATTGGTTTTGGCATAGCATTGCTGATAGGTCTTGGCATCACGTCAATCCGCGCCCGCCGCAAATGCAGAATCGAGAAGGCAGAACTCGCCACCAACTACGAAGTGCCAAACTCCTTCCACCTGACCATCAAGCGCGACACCTTTGTTTCCACCCACACCACCAAAACATACATCCCGCCCAGCAGTTCGTCGGGCGGCGGCAGAGGCTCTTCGGGTACGTCGCACAGTGGCGGCTCAGGAGGATGGTAAAAGAAAATTAAAAGTTAAAAATTGAAAGTTTCGATCCTCATAGACAATCGCCCTTCCGACAATCCTGTACTCGTATCGGAGCATGGTTTTTCGGCGTTGGCAACAACCAACGAAAACCGCCGCATCCTCGTAGATACGGGATTGTCGGGCAGGGCTTTTGATAATGCAAGTGCATTGGGGATTGATATGCAAAACATTGATTATCTAATACTTTCGCACGGACACAAAGACCACACTGGCGGCTTAGAACGTTTTGTAACAATCAACAAAAACGCAAAAATAATAGCACATTCAGCCATACAAAATTTCGATTATCAAAGCAACCGTGGCGGCAAATGGCACTCGCTGTCGCCCGACCAAGATATTATCCGCAAAAATTTTGACAGGTTTATTTTCATTGACGACAACTATCCGATAGACAACAACATTATTATTGTCAAAAACAAAACTACTATCCATCCCCGTCCCCTCGGCAATCGTTATCTCTATCTAATATCAAATAGTGAGGCTCTCCCCTACCCTGCCTCCGACGAAATCTCGCTGTGTATCAATCATGACGGTCGCCTTACAATAATCTCCCCCTGCTCCCACAACGGACTTTTGAATATCGCCGACGAATGTTGCAACATAATGAAAACCAACAATATAGCCGCTTTTATTGGCGGATTGCACTTATTGGACGGCGAGGGCGACAATATAGAAAAGTTGTCGTCAACAATAATAAAAAAATATCCCCAAATGCGCTTATACACAGGACATTGCACCGGCAACGAAGCCTGCAATATGCTCGCCAATGGTTTGGGCGCACATTTTAACGTATTTAAGACAGGAGACACAATAAAGATTTAAGATTTTTCTCCCCTTCAAAAAAAATGTTGCTAAAATTTTTGACTTCTAACATTTTGACCCACAAACACTTCCAAATTTAACGTAAAGCGCACTGTACAAAAAAAAAAAATGGACGACTTTTTTCAAAATTCTTTATACCTTTGCATCGGCGAAAATCGGATGGAGTTGTCCATCACAAAATTTTTTTGC
>CAMJWL010000250.1 GCA_946409405.1 uncultured Bacteroidales bacterium | reverse complement strand
GATAGACGGCAAATTTCAATCCCTCCGCCTTGCACGCCTCGGCAAGTTCCCTCACGACATCGCCCTTGCCGCCCTTCCACGGGGTGTTTTTTACGGAATAATCAGTAAATTTGGACGGCCACATACAGAATCCGCAGTGGTGTTTGGCGGTGAAAATAATGCCCTTCATACCCGATTGACGGCACACCTTAGCCCATTGTCGGCAGTCGAGGTCAGAGGGGTTGAAAAGTTCGAGAGACTCGTTGCCAAATCCCCACTCTTGGTCGGTGTAAGTATTTAAGGAATAATGAATAAAGGCATACATCTCCATATCCTGCCATTGGATTTGGTTGTTGCTTGGCACGGGTCCGCACGGTGCAACGCTCTGCGCATCAGCCATCAACGCCGATGCCGAAATTGCTATTGATAAAATAAGTCTTTTCATAACGCTAATCGATTTTGTCAACGCAAAGAAACCAAATAAAACGCTACATTCCAAATTTCAGGCTATAAAAGTCGATATTGTACAATAGTTTATCGTTTTTGTTATGCAATCAGCCAAAAAAGCGTTATATTTGCCGAAACAATTGCTTATGAATTATGTCGATATCAATATCTAAAATTCAATTTCTGCCCCTCAACGTGGGGTTTGCGCAGCACGACAGCGATTGGAATTGGAAAAACGTCCGTAGCCCATTCGCCCGGCTCTACTATGTTACCGACGGCGAGGCTGAGGTTTGCATAGGTGTTGACAATTACACACTTACACCCGGACACCTGTATCTCATTCCCGCATTTGCCCGCCACAACTGCGTGTGCAAATCGAAATTTGCGCATTATTACATTCACATTTACGAAGACCAAACCGGCGCGGGCATCCTCGACGAATATAATTTTCCCGTGGAGGTGGAGGCTTCGGAATCCGACCTCAACCTAATCCGCCGCCTTTGCGAATTGAACCCGTTTTTGAAACTGCCCGAATCAAACCCTGTGGCATACGACAATCATCACACACTCGTCAGCAACGTCCGCCTCTATCATCAAAGTCCGCTCCACAACAAGATGGAATCACGAGGGATTTTGTATATTTTGATGTCGCGGTTTTTCAAATTCGCAGTACCGAAAGAGGACGTTGCCGACAGCCGTATCAATCAGACTATCAACTATATCCGCCGACATCTCGACAGCCGTATCGACATCGAAACTCTTGCCGGGAAAGCCTGTATGTCAAAAGACCATTTTATACGTGTTTTCAAGCGCGAAACCGGCGACACTCCAAATGCCTACATCACCAAGCGCAAGATCGACAAGGCTCAACTCGCCCTCATCACCACCGACTATTCCATCAAAGCCATTGCAAAAATGTTTGGCTACAACGACCATTCATATTTCAACCGGCTTTTCAAACAATTCACCGGCACAACGCCACAAGGGTACAGGACAATGCGTTGATTACGCACGTCACTTCAATTTTCCATACACCTCGTCGCTTACAGGTTCGAGCCATTCGTTGCTATTACCGGGTTTGGCGTCGGCGCGGCGGGCTACAAATACGCTTAGTTCATAGACTAATTGCAGGGGCAGTGCCGTTACAAACATTGTGAAAATGTCGGTGCTTGGGGTTATCATGGCGGCGATTACGAGCACTATTAAGAAGGCGTGTTTGCGGTGTGTCTTCATAAACTCGTGCGATAGGATGCCCGCCTTGACCAAGAAAAATGTTATTATTGGCAATTCAAAACTGATACCCGTTGATATACAGAGCGTTATGAGTGTGTCGATGTACGAATCGAGGGCGATGAGATTTTCGATGTCGTCCGCCACCTGATAGTTGCCGAGAAAATTTACCGACAGTGGCAGTATCAGATAATACGCCGTCAACGCTCCTAAATAAAACAGCAATCCGCTGAATATCAAAGCCTTGATGACGCTGCGTTTTTCGTTGCGGTATAATGCCGGGCTGATAAAATGCCAGATTTCGCCCGTGATGTATGGCACACATATAATCACTCCCGCCCAAAACGACACGCTCAGGTGCGTCAGAAGTTGAGCAGAGAGTCTTGTATTGATTATTTTGATTGGCTCCATCGCAACGCTCGCCGACTCGTCTGATAGCCAGGCCGTTATCCTCCTAAACAGGCTGAACGTCGGGAAATCGTCGCGTGTGGGACCAAATATCACGGTGTCGAATAGAAATTCTTTCATCAGGAACATTGCCGTAGCCGCCGTAATTATTGCCACGAGCGACCGTATCAATGCCATCCTGAGTACGTCGAGATGATCCCAAAAAGTGCCTGTGTTGGTGTCCATCGGGATTATTTTTGAGTGTCGCCGGTGGTGGCTGACGGGGTGGGGGAGGTGGTGGAGTCCTTGCCCTCCTGTTTGTCGTCGTCAACGCTGTTGAGCGCGTTCTTGTATTCCTTGACGCCCTTGCCGAGGCCGCGCATCAGTTCGGGTATCTTCTTGCCGCCAAATATCAACAGGGCGATTATCAGGATTATGATAAGTTCCTGTCCTCCAATGATTCCTAATAACATAATGTGTCGGTTTTTTGTAAAATTAAAACAACGAATCAAACGAATATTGGACGCCACGCGCCCTGATTCGTTTAATTCGTTGTCAAAAGAAATTCAAATTAGTTGCTCTTGGCGCACTGTGCGTTGAGAATACGCCAACTCTGGTCGGCGGGGTTCTCGATGAGTTTCTCGAGGTAGTGGTACTTGATGCCAAATTTGTTTTTGATGGCATCAATCTGCGCCTGAATCTTAGCCTGTTCCTCTGCACTCGGCATCTCGCCCTTCTCGGCGGTGATGATGTTGTTTTTGGAGGTGAACTCAGGCTCAATGAACTCAAACAACTTGGTCTTGTAGCCGTTCTTGTTGAGTATCAATACGCGCAGAGAGTCAGTAAGCAACTCAGCCATGCGCTCCATCACAACGCCGTATTTGAGTGCGGGTTCGAGTACGTTGCTCTCTGTAATCTTCATCTGCGAACGTATCTGCCTGTGGCAGCAGGGCGATACCACGATGAGTTTTGCGCCCGATTGTATGCCGAGGTAGATGGCGTCGTCGGTAGCGGTGTCGCAGGCGTGGAGTGCGATGAGCATGTCGAGGTCGCCGGGATGGAAGTCGTTGATGTTGCTCTGTACGAACTCCAAGCCGCCAAACGACGATTTCTGGGCGATGTTGTTGCAGAATTTCACGAGGTTGTCCTGCGTCTCAACGCCTTTCATGTCAACGGCGAGTTCGCGGTTGTTGGTCAGGTAGTCGTAGGTGGCAAAAGTGAAGTAGCCCTTGCCGCAGCCCACGTCGGCAATTTTTACCGGCGAGCAGTCTTTTACGCTGTCTGCCAGGGAGTCGATAATCTCCACAAACTTCTCCACCTGTTTGTACTTGGCGTTCATGCTCGGGATGATGTCGCCCTTGTTGTCGGTGATGCCGAGCGACTTGAAGTAAACGCCCTTCTTGGTGTCGAGGAGGCGTTTCTTGGCCTCGTCGTGCGAGCCGTCGGCAGCCTCGGTGAAGGTAGGCTTGGTTTTAACAATTTTGCCGCCGTTGCTGTTGTATCTCAGATTCAAGTCCTCCTTGGTGGTGTAGAGGATGTTGTCGAGGAAGTTGTTGCCGATGATGCTTTGGAGTTGCGTGATGCCGTCCTCCAAGGGGAAGTTCTTGGTGTCGTCGTTGCGGTCGTACTTATATACGAACTGCAAGTGAGGCTTGCCGTTGAGTTCCACGTACCTTACCACAATCTTGTTGAGGTCTTGGTTGCCGAGTACTCGCTTGGTTAGCAACAGTTTGACATAAGTGCGCTTCTTGATTGCGGAGCGCAACTTGTCGATGAACTCCATTAAGACTTTGTCCATAATGTCTTTTTTTAAGGTATTTTTACGATTTAGTTTTGTAATGTTTTTTTATTAATAACTTGCAAAAATCACGCCGTTATACGCTGTCAGACAATTTGTCAGTGTGCATTTTTGCGGCATTGTTTTCGTTCCAAATTTAATAAGAAATTTCAACTCGCCAAGTGTTTTGGGCTTTTTTTTTAATTAATTAACATTTTGATTTTGTAATTGCCTGATTATTAGCACTGATGTCAAAAATTGCAGATAATTAACTTTGTAAAGTGTATTTCGGTGTCAAATTTGCATA
>CAMJWL010000249.1 GCA_946409405.1 uncultured Bacteroidales bacterium | reverse complement strand
ATAAAGGTGAAAATATCCTTGCTGTAAACTTCCTGAATCCGCTTCATACCCGAACTAACAAAGATTTTTGAATCAAGGAAATAATTTGCCAAATTGGATTGTTGACGATATTAGGAAATTCGCCTGAGGAAAGTTTTCATCAAACTTTACAATCCACCTTTTCCAAAATAACTGTACCTCGTATCATCGGGATTGACAACTATCTGTTCCACAACGATTTCGGGGTCAATCATAATGATTTTTAACGTGTGCTTGCCTGCCGAAATGCCATCGAAACCAACCTCCAACCAACGCATATTGTCGAAAACTTCGTCGCGGCGTGGTAGTCGCCTGCCGTTCTTATAACCGCTGAGCAATAAGTGGTTAGTCGGCGGCAACGGTTTCAAAACCTTAGAACGGGCGATATTTTGCGGCGTGTATTCTTGGAATATGTCGTTGAAACCTTGACGAGCATCAATTACCCGAACTGTCTGATTGTCAATCTGTACACCGATGCGCAAACCTCGCTCAGGATAGATGTCCTGCGTGGGAAGGATGCCGATGGCTATTCTGCCGTTTTGCACGATGTCGATTTCATATTCCATTTTTGCATCGCTGTTTTCTGCCATCACGTCCTTTGCGCCCATACAACCCTCACCGCGACCAAGGTCGGGAAGAAAAATCCAACCGTCGTCCTTGCGCATGTATTTGTACGACGGAATCGAATATTCCTTGCTGTCGGACGAGGGACTGAGACTATTGAACACCTTGAAACCGTGCGTCATAGGATTGACATTATTGTCAGGAATCGACCATTTTGTGTAGCCAATATGGTTGTCTTGCATAATGCCGCGCCATTTGCCGCCCGCAAGTTGATTGTTGTAATAATCAGAAAGACGCTTGTCCTTTTCCATCAAGTAATTGATTGTAAGGCTGTCGCCGATGGTTGCGCAATTATAAATCTGAGCCACTCCCGCACCCGCAACTGCCGGATAATAAACCAATTGGAAGAAAGCGTCCTGCATTTCGGCAGGAATCCGCTCCTTCAACGCCTCGCAGCGCACCACAAGTTGCTGCCAAAGACTGCCGGTTTTGAGCATTTCTTCATAATTAAAAATGCCCGGATACTGCACTTCGGGTTTGCGCCAAAGGTTGTATTTGGTGTATTTTGCAATGATGTCGGCGGTCTCGGCGGCAAAATCTTCGCCGAAGACACTCTTTGTAAACTCCTCTAAATAAGCCTGTTCGTCGCCGGGGTTGATGGCGTCGGGATTCCAAGCATAATGCATAATGAAATCAATAGGCACTTCCTTGGGTTTGAGGTCGCCAACGTTGATAATCCAAATCCTGTCGATGCCGCTCGCGTATGCAAGGTGCAGTTGTTCGCGTAGTTTTGGAATAGTGGTGGTATTAATCCAACGGTCGTTCCACGGGCCACCGTTCATATCTATGTGATAATATAGCCCTAAGCCACCCTTGCGTTTGCGTTCAAAATCGCGTCCCTTGCGGCGGATGTAGCCCCAATTGTTGTCGCAAAAAAGCAATGTAACATCGTCGGGCACAGTCATTCCCGCGTCGTAATAACGCTGCACCTCGGTAAAAATAGCCCACAACTGCGGCACGGCATCGGGTTTGCCGTAAATGTCCTTGATGATTTTTCGCTGAGCGTCAACGACTTTGCGCAAAGTGTTGATATTTTCGGCATCGTCGCCCTTGCCCATTGCCACATCGCCGTCGCCACGCATTCCGATTGTAACAATATTGTCGTAATTCTTGTTGCGCAACATTCCCTCGCGGAAAAATTGTTCTATGTTATCCTTGTTGGTGGAGAAGTCCCACGCGCCGATTTTGTCCTTGCGGCGGAGATATTCCTGATGGCTGCGCATCATTGGTTCGTGGTGCGAGGTGCCCATCACAATACCATATTCGTCGGCAAGACGCGGACTTTCGGGGTCGTCTTCGTTGAAAGCCGTCGCCCACATTGCCGGCCATAAGTAGTTGGCTTTGAGGCGCAAGAGCAATTCAAACATCTTGGCGTATGCCTTGGAATTGACTCCGCCAAAATTGTTGGTACACCATCCGCCAAACGAAGGCCACTCGTCGTTGATAAAAATGCCACGGTACTTGACTTTGGGCGACGGCTGCACAATACGTCCGCCGTCGTAATATACTTCATCACAATGTTTTACGGGGACATCTGCCCACCAATACCACGGCGATACTCCAATGCGTTGGCTGATTTCGTAAATGCCGTAGATAGTGCCGCGCTTGTCGCTGCCCGCGATAATGAGGTTGCCGTCCACGATGTCAATCAGATACGACTCCCACTGTCCGCGCACCTTGCTGACGTCGATTTTTTTCTGTTTTACAAGTCGGTCAATTACAGTGCTTTTGCCAATAGTTCCGGCGATAATCACAGGCGCATTGCCGTCAGAGAAGTCATAATTGTTTATAACTTTTGACGCCACGCCCGACACCTTTCTAATGTCGTCGCCGAGGTCGTTGGCGGCACGTATTACGCCCTTCCAATCGCTATCGGACACCACAATCTGAGCCGCCCTGCCGTCCTTAACAATGCAAAAAAGTCCGTCGGCAAATGTCTGAATCGCCGACAGCATAACAATTAACAAGGTAAGAAGTTGTCTTTTCATTTTTAATGTCGATTTTGTAAATGCAAAGGTATGAAATTAAATGGTATGTCGCAAATTCTCAGGTCACAAAAGTCGATATTGTACAATAGATTGTCGGAATTGTAGCAATGGGAGAAAAGATTTGTGCAAACAATGGCGAAACTATAATCACTCCGCCCACACCAACGGCTCACCGAAAAAGGCGGAGAGTTGGGCAATGGTGCGCAGCGTGAAATTTAAGATGCAAAAAAATCGCCTTGATACCACTGCCAACCACAAGTGTCGAAGTTAAACGTAAAAACGCCACCTGCTTTGATTGTCTGCTGCCGATAGTACCAAGGCTGATTGTTCTGCGCATCGCTCAACATAAAGTCAATAGTCTCGCTTTGCAACCAATTGGTGCATTTCAGCGAAAAAGAGACGATTCTCTTTCCCGCTACTTTTTGCGAGGCGACTGCCGGTGAAACTGCTCATTGACTAAAACAGTTTGCTGATGAGGTCAATGATATATTTCAAACCCTTAGAAATCCACGTTGCAAGTGTGGTGATAAGTTCGTCGAAGAATTTCTTGACTTTCTCGAAAATCTGAGGAAGTACCTCCTCCAACCAACGTCTTGCACCGTTAATGATTTCTGTCATTATGTTCGGGTCGTTCATATCAATGTCCTCACCCTCTTTCTCGATTACGTTGTCAGCCTCCATATCAAAACTGATGGCTGTCCAAATCTGCTCGTCACTCCAATCGGGGTGCTTCGCTTTCATTTCTGCGTATTTCTGATTGTTCATAAGCGTATATGTTTATTGTTATACTTTGCTGTGTACTTAGTCCCAAAGCCAATCCCAAAAATCTTTCAGTTTGTTGCCGATATACTTCAATCCCTCATCTATTGCAGCAAACACGTCTGCGATGAAAATTCCAACTCCGATGAGAAAATCTTTTGCGCCTTTGAGTATTTCTGCAAGTATACTTGGGTCATCAGGATTAACATCTTCGCCTTTTTCTAATCTTTTGCCTATTTCAACAGACACTCCGAGTTTAGTTATAATTTGCGAATGTGACCAATTAGGATGTTTCTTCTTTATAAGGTCATATTCTTCTCGGTCTAGTTCTGATAGTTTGTTGTATTGTTCTCGTTCTTCTGTTGTCATCTTTCCGTAATTTTAGTTTGCAATTACTTTTGCATCGCTCCAACGTCCTGCCTGTTCAAAACCTACCGTTGCAGGCCAAATCCAACCGCGTTTGCCCGCTTTGGATATTGCGCGGATAAAATCCTGCAAATTGTAGTTGAAAACCGCAGAATAGAATACAACTTGATGTTGTGCAAATCCTTCCGCCGTTCCAAGCAACCTTTCATCAATGAGTTTGTCAACTATGTCTCCAAGTTTGGTCTTGATTGCGGCTTTCAATTTCTTGGTGGGTTCGTTCCTGAAAACGTCCCATTGAAGTTCAGGGTCGTTTGGGTCGATATTCTCACCTATTGTGTCACTCTTGTTGACTGCAAGAACCATATTCTCCCGAATCTGATTGTTGTTGCAAATTGGC
>CAMJWL010000248.1 GCA_946409405.1 uncultured Bacteroidales bacterium | reverse complement strand
TCAAAACATACGGCATCTGTCCCGAAGACGCAATGCCCGCGCCGGGAAGTTTGGTGGGCGATACGTTGGCAAATTTCACGGAGTTTATGAAAGAATTGCGACCATTAGTAAGATACTATGGCACAGGTACTAATCATAGTTATCCCGCCGACACCACGGGGCTTGCGTATTGGGTGCGCACCGAAAAAGGTTGGAAGGAGGCTATACAGAGCGTAATTGACAGATATATAGGCAAATGCCCCGAAACTTTCACCTACGATGGCAATACTTACACGCCCAAAACTTTTGCCGCAACATTGGGCATCGATTGGAACAATTACATAAGCCTGACGAGTTTTACGCACCATCCTTTTTACGAGAATTTTGTGTTAGAATCGCCGCACAAATGGCGTCCGCGTCCGAGTTTCAATCTGCCAATCGACCGATTGATGACCATCTTGGACGACGCCATTATGAAAGGCTACTGCGTGGCGTGGGGCGGCGATGTTTCGGGGCATTATGTACAGCGCGACGACGGATATTATTACCCCGAAGGCGATTTCAACCAACAGACCGGCGTTGCAAAACTGCCAAAGGGAACATCAGTTACACAGATTTATCGTCAGGCACAATGGGACAATTGGCAGTTTACCTACGACCACGTGATGCTCATCTACGGAATTGCAAAAGGCTCTGACGGTCAAAAATACTATATGGTGAAAAATTCTTGGGGAACGCAATACGGACGCAACGGCATTTGGTATATGTCGGAGGATTACATCAAACTTTACACGGCTTACCTTTTCCTCTGCAAAGACGCCGTAAAGAAAAAAATGTTGAAACCGTAAATTTTCGGACTGACTTTGGATAAAGTTTATTAATTTTGTGCCAAACTAAAACAATCACAAAAATGGAAGAAATCAACATCGTAAAAATAGGCGGCAAGGTCATCGACAACGAGGACGAGCGCAACAAATTCCTGGCTAAACTGTCGGGCATCAAGAAAAACATCATACTCGTACACGGCGGCGGAAAGGTTGCCAATCAGATACTTACGAGTATGGGCATTGAACCCGTGATGGTAGGCGGACGGCGCATCACCGACGCAGAGACATTGAAGGTAGTTACAATGGTCTATGCCGGTCTCATCAACAAGACCATCGCCGCACGGCTCAATTCGCTCGGCAGACCCGCAGTTGGTCTTTCGGGTGTGGACGGCACGCTCTTGGACGCCGTTAAACGTCCCGTCAAGGACATCGACTATGGTTTTGCGGGCGACATAACTTCGGAAGGCGTTAACGCTCAGTTGCTTATCAACCTCGTTAAAGACGGCTACACACCTGTAATCGCCACCATCGCCGCCGACAAGAACGCGCAACTCCTCAACATCAACGCCGACACCGTGGCTTCCACCCTCGCCGCCGGACTCGCTAAACACGTGAAGACCAACCTCTTTTTCTGTTTTGAGAAGAAGGGCGTTCTGATGGATGCCAACGACGACAATTCGGTAATCCCGCTCCTCAACACCCAAAACTATCCCGAACTCTCCGCAAAGGGCATCTTCTCGGAGGGTATGATTCCCAAACTCGAAAACGCCTTCCGCACTGTCAATCAAGGCGTCAACAAGGTAATCATCGGCAATTCAAACGACGTGGAGAAATTCTTTGACGCAGAACACGCAGGAACGTTAATTTGCAAATAATTATGAACCAATCGAAACTTTCTGCCCTCACTGCCGAGGGCATCGAACTATTGAAAAACCTCATCCGTACGCCGTCCGTTTCCCGCAACGAGGACAAGACGGCGGAGTTGATTGTCAACTACTTAAAAGACCACGGCGTTGAGGACGTGCATCGGCACTTGAACAATGTTTGGGCGTTGAGCAAAAATTTTGACGCCAACAAGCCGACCATCCTCCTCAATTCGCACCACGACACAGTGTTGCCCGCCAAAACTTACACCCGCGACCCGTACAGTCCCGATGTAGAAGACGGCGTGCTTTATGGTCTCGGCAGCAACGACGCAGGCGGCCCGCTTATCAACCTGATTACCACGTTCTTGTATTTTTACGACAACGACAATCTGCCGTACAACCTCATAATCGCACCCACCGCCGAGGAAGAAAATTCGGGCGAAAACGGCGTAATGAGCATCCTCGACAAACTGCCGCCGATAGAATTTGCAGTAGTTGGCGAGCCTACCTGTATGGAAATTTCAGTTGCTGAAAAAGGCATCCTCGTACTCGACTGCACCGCGCACGGCAAGACAGGACACGCCGCAAGAAATACCGGCATCAACGCTATTTATAAGGCGATGGACGACATCAACTGGCTGCGCAACTACAAGTTTGAAAAATCTTCGCCGTGGCTTGGCGACGTCAAATGCACCGTAACAGGCGTCAACGCGGGAACATTGCACAACGTAATCCCCGCCGAATGTACTTTTATGGTGGATGTGCGCATCACCGAAAAATACACGCATCAGGAAATTCTCGACATCATCCGCCAAAACATCCCCAACAAGGACACGGAAGTGAAACCGAGGAGTTTCAAACTCAAATCATCGCACATCGACGAGAATCACCCGTTCATAAAACTTGCCGCCGCAAAAGGTTTCAAATTGTTTGGGTCGCCAACCACATCCGACCGCGCCGTGATGCCGTATGCAAGTCTCAAAATGGGTCCCGGCGACTCCAACCGCTCCCACACCGCCGACGAATACATCAAAATCGCCGAAATCGAAGACGGCGTGGCAAAGACCGTTGGACTTTTCGAGGAGTTTTTTGGCGTGGCCTAATTAAGTTTCTCCACCAAGAATCTTAGATGTTCTTGGTGGTCTTGTAGATATTTGAGAGTGTAGAGGGCTTGAAATTGGTATTTATTGGAGTAGGCGTAGAACGAGAAATCGCTCGAACAGATTATCTGCCTATCGTCCTCCTCTACAAACACAAAGTCGGGGCAGCCACTGATGGGCTTGCCAGTCTCGTCGGTAATGGTGATGCGGTACTTGTCGCTGAATTTGCTGCCCGCAATTTTTGGCGTGAGAATCCTCAACGCACGACGGTCGTGGCTCGTATCCTTTTCAACTACAATTTCTTCGCCCCAATAATAATGCAGATATACGTCGATGTGATCCGATTCCAAACGGATTCCATCGGCGATGTCTGTCTTCAAAGGCTTGATTTGCAGGAACGGAACTTTGTCCTCCAAATTAAGTACACGGTAATAATTGTCGCTGGTGCTTATATTACGCAGCCCTTTGTCAGACGATTTGGAAAAGTCATAATAAATATTGACACCATACAACACAAAAAATCCGCAGAAACACAGCCAAAAAATCAATGAGATTTTGCGCTTGCATTTTTGTTCGAAGGCAACGGCGGCTTTAAACTGTTGTACAAAACTATTCACGTCGGGATATTCGGCGTATTTGGTTTCTACGTAGGAGATTTTCTCGTGCAGTTCGTCGGCGTTAAACGAGGTGTCCTGGCTCGAACTACCGGGACCACCATACATCTTGTTCCAAAGCACTATTGCAAAAAACAACAGCACGGGGGATATGCAGCACGGCAATTTGGAAATGACCTCGTCGCCGCTAAACGCATCAATTATCATACAAATGCTAAGCAACATCAGGAAATATGGCAAGCACCGACGGAAAGGCGTCCCTATATTTTGTGGATACGAGTTCTTCAACTGCGCCAAAAGTCCCTCTATTGCAGTAAGGTCTGCCTGAAATTGTGTTTTGAGTGATTCCATAATACCTTGATTGTTAATAGATTAGAAAATAAGACGCACTGTCGGCTACCTCTTTGAGCCTTTTGGCAGAGTAGGTGGACTTCGCCGCCTGCATTTCCACCCATACATGCCCCTTGCCTTTGTCCATTATCTTGTGGTAATTGTCGTTACTATGGCGGATGAGAATCCTGAACGGGGAAAACTCGCGCCCCACTATCTGGTCGTCCTTGCCAATGAGCGCACCCTCAAAAATGCACGAATCGGGCTGCGCGGCGATTTTACCTGTTGACACGAGATCCACACCCGAAACCCTCATGCGGTACAGCACGTCGTGGGATTCGGGGATTACATGAAATTCGTCCAACACATCGAACCTCAAATCCACATCGCCGCCAATGGTGATAAGCCCGTCGGTATTTTTCTCGTAAGGCTTGCATGGGATGG
>CAMJWL010000247.1 GCA_946409405.1 uncultured Bacteroidales bacterium | reverse complement strand
TGTTCTACGCCTTGTGCTTGCTGTCAATTTTTAAATTTCGTCTCAAATAGCGTCGATGATTTTTTCATCATGTTGTCGGGCTTTTTTGTCCGAAACAACAATGCAAAATTACAAACTTTTTTGTATATCCTCCAAATCTTTTTGAAACTTTTTTCAAAAAAAAATTCAATTGATTGTAATTAAGATTGTTACAAAGGTCAATTTTTGCAAATTTATTGCTTCTGTTCCTTCAAAATCACGTCATGTGCGCCACCTTCGATGATTCCAGTAGAGGAAACGAGGGTGATTTTTGCGTTTTGCTTGAGGTCGGTGAGACTCGTAACGCCACACGAACACATGGTAGATTTGATTTTGTCGATGGTTACTTGGAGATTGTCCTTGAGTTTGCCGGCGTAGGGAACGTATGAATCCACACCTTCCTCAAACTTCATCGACGCCTCGCCGCCCATGTCGTAACGCTGCCAGTTGCGGGCGCGGTTGGAGCCTTCGCCCCAATACTCCTTCATATACGAACCATTAATCATCACCTTCTTGGTGGGCGACTCGTCGAAACGCGCAAAGTAGCGTCCCATCATCAGAAAATCTGCACCCATAGCCAAGGCGAGAACCATGTGGTAGTCTTGCACGAGTCCACCGTCAGAACATATCGGAATATACACGCCGGTGCGCTCAAAATACTCGTCGCGCGCTTTGGCAACATCAATAATAGCCGTAGCCTGTCCGCGTCCAATGCCTTTCTGCTCGCGTGTGATGCAGATGCTGCCGCCGCCGATGCCCACTTTTACAAAGTCTGCGCCCGACTCGGCAAGGTAGTTGAAACCCTCGGCGTCCACCACGTTGCCCGCGCCAATTTTAAGCGATTCGCCGTAATTGTCGCGCACCCATCTGATGGTCTCCTTCTGCCACTCCGAAAAACCATCGGACGAATCCATGCAAACAACGTCCACTCCCGCCTCCACAAGTTTGGGGATGCGCTCCATGTAGTCGCGAGTGTTGATGCCCGCGCCAACTCGGAGCGACTTGTCGTCGTCCAAAAGTTCGAGAGGATAGGTCTTGTGCGAATCGTAATCTTTGCGGAAAACGAAAAACTTGAGATGCTGCTCGTCGTCGATGATAGGCAGGGCGTTAATCTTGTTGTTCCAGATGATGTCGTTGGCCTCGTTGAGATCCAATGGATAATGACCCACAATGAGTTTCTCAAAGGGTGTCATAAATTCCTTGACTTTGCGGTCTTGGGGATCACGTGTGGGGCGGTAGTCGCGGCTCGTTACAATGCCGAGAAGCTTGCCATTGGACGTGCCGTCGTCTGTGATGCCAATGGTGGAATAGCCGGTCTTGGCCTTCAACGCCACTACGTCTGCAAGGGTGTTTTCGGGGGTGAGGTTGGCGTCTGAAACCACGAACCCAGCCTTGTATTTCTTCACCTTGCGAACCATTTCCGCCTGATCGTCAATGGTCTGCGAACCGTAAATGAACGAAATGCCGCCGTTTTTTGCGAGGGCAATCGCCATGTTGGAATCCGACACCGACTGCATTATCGCCGATGTAAACGGAACGTTGAGCATGAGCGACGGCTTGTCGCCCTTCTTGAATTTTACGAGAGGTGTCTGCAAGTTGACGTTAGCGGGGGTACAATCCTTGGTTGTAAGTCCCGGTATCAACAGGTACTCGTTGAAAGTCCTTGAAATTTCGTTGATTAATAGTGCCATGGTTTGGAGTTGCTAAAAATTTTGCAATATTAATAAAAATATCGGAAACTGCAAAATTATTTTTTTGTTAAAAACTTTTTACTCCCACCTGAATCCTGTCTCCATTGAAAATTTCGTCGGCAAAAGCCCTTACGTCCAGTTCTACCCTACCCGCCGTGAAGTCTGGGACATTGTACGAATGTATCAAACGGCGGTAATACTCACGCGGATTGCGCTGCGGCAATAGAAACGGCTTGCCAGCCTTGCCGTCGGCACCAAAATGCGCTATATATAATAAGTTGTTCTGATTGTTGAAACGGCGGCTGCAAAACAAAAACCACCGCGAATTGCGCGACCAGTTGTGAAACGACTCCGCCCTCTTGGAATTGACCTCGTACAAAGCGCGGCTCTCGCCCGTGGCAATGTCCATTATATAAAGGTCTGCTTCGGGGTGATGTATGGGAAACACCGAATAATCCGCCATGGAATACATTATATATCTGCCATCGTAACTCGGACGCGGATGCGTGATGCTCTTGCCCATGGCAGCGGCGTGGATGATGGTGTCGGCATGGTCGCCGATGCGCCCCGTAGCCTCGTCAAAAGAAATAGCGCAAAGGTCGTACTGCATTTTTTCGATGTTGCCATTGTTGATTTCGGGCTTAGACGTGCAGTAATATATCGTCTTGCCGTCTGCCGAAAATGCCGGATACGACTCAAAATCCTCAGTTTTCAGGAGCGGCGACAAGATGATTTCGTCCTTCTCCATATCCATCACAAGCGCGTCAGACGCAAGGTCAAAAACCTCTATATACCGCGTGGTATCCTCCCAAAAACACTGATTGATAAGGTTTAACGAATATGCGCAGTACCTGCCCGACGGATGCCAATAGGCGTACATACAGTTGGCGATGGTGGAATCGGTCTTAGTCTGCAACAACTTCCGTTTGCCGTCTATCTGAACAAGAGTGGCGGCGTGTTGTCCGCGAATGTGGAGTTGAAAACGGTTTGGGTCGCAACGGTTGGCCACATGGCAATTCATGCACTCGCCTTGCAACGCGGTGTAATTGACGATAGCCGATTCGTCAAAACTATGGATATCCCGCTGAAAAATGCCGATGTTGCTAAAAGTTTCGTATCCGGGCGCAATTTTCCTGTATGTAACGCCATATTCTGACAACGAATCCTCGCTTACAAAAACATCAAACGGCTGATAACCAATCCATTTGCCAGAAGAATCCTTAGCCGTAACACCAATGGAAATCTTGCCGCCACGGTTTTGGCGCGTCAACTGATGCCAACCGTCAATGTCAAAATCGGCCCATTCGCCCTCAGCCGTTATCTCGCCGCCAACGCTGCCCTTAGCCGTGGCGCAAACGTAACAAGCACCGTCCACGTTAAAATCGAGCGGCGCAATGTCCACGGGGATTGTTACGCCCGCATAGTCGGGAAAAATAGGCGGCAAAGCGTCCGTATTATGCACATCCACAGGCTTTTGCGAACAGGCAACAATAATGCTCAAAGCAACGAATAATATCCATTTAATGTTCATAACAACCTATTCTTTTAATTCCTTAAATTATTTTCTCCCGCAACGCCGCAATGCGTTGCCTACCAACTAATTACTGCCAAAAACAACATAATGCCAAAAAGTCTTGGCGAGACGACCTTGGTGGAGTTGGGGATTGTTGCGGTTGGTCATCAACAAGCGGTCAAACTCCGTCAAATCTTTTCTGACATCCGGCGAAATAAAATCGGGCAGATTGTTCAACGAACCGGTGTTGCTCAGAAAAACATACGCCAAAGCCTCCTGATACGCCCTTGGAATCCGCGCATTATTATTCTGAATCTGCGACATTGCCATCACAAACTGCTGCATCTTGCCGTTAAGGAGATCACACGCCAGCGCATATTGCAGTGCCATCCAGTTGTCGGGGCAATGCTTATAAAGGCTCATCAGCATCTCGTCCATATCAGTAACGGAAAAAAGCAGGTCTTTGGGCATACGCTGACGCTTAATCAAAGCCCAACGTTTGCGCTCGGAGATTTTGGAAGGATTGTTGCAACACGCCTCCACCCTCAACGCCCAATCGCGGTAAAATATTGTACGCCTGAGCATTGCGGTATATTTGCGGGCGAGTTCATAGTTGCCATTGAGCAGATAAGCCTCCGCAATGCGCCTCGTAAAACGCCCGCTCATGTTGCAGTTGACAATGGCCGCCTGACTGTCGTAATTGTAACGCAAAACCGAATTAATCATTCCGAGATAATAACAAGCCTCGGCTGTGATGCCGCACGAAACCATATCTCGCGCAAACATCGACAGCAATCCGTTCTGTCCGTATTGTGGAAATTCAAACATCCTTTCCGGCAACTGCCCCGTCATGGCAAGGGCGAGGTTAAGCCCCGTACAACCCATGTCGTTGTAAGGCGGATTTTTTTCGCAAAACTCAATCACGTCGTTCCATTCCTGATGA
>CAMJWL010000246.1 GCA_946409405.1 uncultured Bacteroidales bacterium | reverse complement strand
CTTTATTTTACCAATTGCTTGGCAAAATAAATTGCAGTTCGTAATTGAACTTAGTAAAATAATTTCATGATAATTATGAACGACCAGTATGACATTGATATACAGGTTACAACAAACCGTTGTCCAAAAAACTGAAATACGAATCGCCAGCGATGATAATATGCTCCATCACAGATACATTGATGAGGTTCATCATCTTCTGGATGTCTTGGGTGAGCATAATGTCCTCCTGCGACGGCATACGGCTGCCTCCGGGATGGTTGTGGCAGAGGATTACGCGGGTGGCGTTGCAACTGATGGCTTGCGAGGCGAGCTTGCGGAAGTCCACAGGCACTATACTGCCATTGCCCGTGCCAACCTGCGATTTTTGTATCATCATCCCCGAATTATTGGTGAATATCGCCCAAAACTCCTCGCAACCCTTGAACCTCAAAAACTGCATCACTTCGTATGCCGTTTCTGGACTGTTGAATTTGATGACTTCACCGAGACTCGCCATGTGGATGCGCCGTCCGAGTTCCGCCGCCGCCTTGATGATGCAGGCTTTTGCCGGGCCTATGCCAACAACGTCCTGGTACGCCTCCATGGTGCTGCGTACAAACATCACGAGGTTGTTTTCGCAGTTTTTGAGCACCTCTTCGCCGAGTTCCACGGCAGACTTGGTGCGCGTCCCGTTGGTCATAAGTATTGCGAGCAACTCCGCCGTAGAACACGATTCTGCACCGTGATTGATGAGTTTTTCGCGTGGGCGGTCGTCTTCGCTCCAATCTTTGATAGGCATGATGATGTGTGTTGTGGGTTCGTTAAAAATTTTCGATAAAGGTAAACATTTTTTTTATAATAACTACAAAAAATATTACTTTTGCGTATTATTAACGCTAAAAACCGCATCAAAATGGCATCTCAAAAATATAAATACGAATATCCCCATCCGGCGGTGGCAACCGACTGCGCTGTGTTTGGCTTCGACGGGCAGTGCATCAAAATCCTATTGATACGTCGTGGCATAGAGCCTTACAAGGGTTTGTGGGCGTTGCCGGGCGGTTTTCTCCGCATGGACGAGACCACCGACCAATGCATCCGCCGCGAATTGCATGAAGAAACGTCGTTGCAGCCATCTGTAATAGAGCAATTAGGAGTTTTCTCGGCTATTGACCGCGACCCACGTGAGCGCGTGATTTCTGTAACGTATTATTCGCTCGTCAAAAAATCGGATGTGAAGGGCGGCGACGATGCCTCCGATGCTCGTTGGTTTTCGCTCAACGCGCTGCCCTCTCTCGCCTTCGACCATAGAGAAATACTCGCCAAGGCGTTGCAGACGCTGCGGGAGAAGATACATTTTGAGCCGATAGGTTTTGACCTGATGGACAGGCACTTCACTATACCTGACTTGCAGCGATTGTACGAGTCGATTTTGGGCGTCAAGTTTGACCGCCGTAATTTTATGAAGAAGATTCTCCAATCGGGTGTGATTTCAGAGTGCCAGTCGTCGGATGTGGCGATTGTTTCCACAGATAGACACGCGGGCAGGACACCGAAGTATTACACCTTCAATAAGGATGTTTACGAGAGTATGAAGGGCAATGGAAGGTTCAAGATGGAGTTTTGATGGGAAAATAGAAAAGAGCCGCCATAAAAAATGACGACTCTTCTCTAATCTTAGTTCTCTACTTTATGTTTCAGTTAGTCCTTGAAATTAGCCTTTAAGAACTCGCGGTTGAGCCTTGCGATGTGGGCGATGGAGACGTTCTTGGGACATTCGAGTTCGCAAGCACCGGTGTTGGTACAGTTGCCGAAGCCGAGTTCGTCCATCTTGGCTACCATTGCCTTGGCTCGTTTTGCAGCCTCAGCCTTGCCTTGCGGAAGGAGTGCGAGTTGCGAAACCTTTGCCGATACGAACAACATTGCCGAGCCGTTCTTGCAGGTGGCGGCGCAAGCACCACAACCAATACAAGCCGCTGCGTCCATAGCCTCATCAGCGTCAGCCTTGGGGATGGGAATTGCGTTGGCATCGGGAACGCCGCCGGTGGATACCGACACAAAACCGCCCGCTTGCATAATCTTGTCGTATGCGGAACGGTCCACCATGAGGTCGCGGATGATGGGGAAGCCACCCGAACGCCAGGGTTCGATGGTGATGGTCTCGCCGTCGTGGAACTTCCTCATGTGCAACTGACAGGTGGTGATGTCGTCGTCTGGTCCATGTGCGCGTCCGTTGATGAAGAGGCTACACATACCGCAGATGCCTTCGCGGCAGTCGTGGTCGAATGCTACCGGCTGTTTTCCTTCGTTGATGAGTTGCTCGTTGAGAATATCCATCATTTCAAGGAAAGAAGCCTCTGTGGAGATGTTCTTGACCTCGTAGGTCTCAAACGCTCCCTTGGAGTGGCGATCTGCCTGTCGCCAAACCTTGAGTGTAAGGTTTAATCCTTTATGTTCTGCCATTTTTATGATCTGATTTAATTGTTTGTTACTTGCCGGTCTTGTAATTACGCTTCTGAACCTTGATGTACTGGTAGTTGAGCGGCTCCTTGTGGAGTTCGGGTTCCTGGTTGTAACCCTTGTACTCCCATGCGCCTACGTACATGAAGTTTTCGTCGTCGCGCTTGGCCTCGCCTTCCTCCTGGCTCTCCTCGCGGAAGTGTCCGCCGCAGGATTCGTTGCGGTGGAGTGCGTCGCGTGCGATGAGTTCGCCGAGTTCGAGGAAGTCGGCAACGCGGTTGGCCTTTTCGAGTTCCACATTAAGTTCGTCGGCCTTGCCGGGGATGCGGACATTCTTCCAAAATTCTTCGCGGAGAGCCTTGATTTCCTTGATGGCTGTCTCGAGCGATTCCTTGGTGCGCGCCATTCCGACATTGTTCCACATAATCTTGCCGAGTTCCTTGTGGTAGTGGTCAACGGAGTTCTTGCCGTTGATAGACATTAACTTCTTGATGTAGTCCTTGACGTCGTTCTCAGCCTTCTTGAAGGCGTCGTTTTCGGCGGGGTTGATGCGCGGCACGTTAAACTGGTCTGCCAAGTACTCCTGTACGGTGTAGGGCAATACGAAGTAGCCATCTGCCAAGCCCTGCATGAGCGCGGATGCGCCGAGGCGGTTGGCACCGTGGTCGGAGAAGTTGGCCTCGCCGGCTGCGAAGAGACCGGGGATTGTGGTAGAAAGTTCGTAATCGACCCAAATGCCGCCCATAGTGTAGTGGATGGCGGGGTAGATCATCATCGGAACTTTGTAAGGATCCTGGTCGGTGATTTTCTGGTACATCTGGAAGAGGTTGCCGTAACGCTGCTCAACGACGTCCTTGCCAAGACGCTCGATGGCGTACTTGAAGTCGAGGAACACTGCATTGCCGGTGCTGTTGACACCATAACCTGCGTCGCAACGCTCCTTGGCGTTACGCGAAGCCACGTCGCGGGGCACGAGGTTGCCGAATGCCGGATAACGGTTTTCGAGGTAGAAGTCGCGATCCTCATCAGGAATGTCGTTGGCGGTGATAAGACCCTTGCGCAGTTTCTCGGCATCTTCTTTCTTCTTGGGAACCCAGATGCGGCCGTCGTTACGGAGCGATTCCGACATGAGGGTCAATTTGCTCTGGTAATCGCCGTGCTGCGGGATACAGGTCGGGTGAATCTGCACCATACAGGGGTTTGCAAAGTACGCGCCCTTGCGGTAAGCCTTCATTGCTGCCGAGCCGTTGGAACCCATGGCGTTGGTGGAGAGGAAATAGACATTGCCATAACCACCTGTAGCCAAGATAACGCAGTGTGCGAAGTGCGATTTGATTTCGCCCGTTATGAGGTCGCGGGTAACGATACCACGGCAGCGACCATCTATCATAACGAGATCCATCATTTCGGTACGGCTGTGCATTTCCACGTTGCCGAGACCAATCTGGCGGCTAAGAGCGGAATATGCGCCGAGGAGGAGTTGCTGTCCCGTCTGACCGCGGGCGTAGAATGTTCTTGATACGAGCGCACCGCCGAATGAGCGGTTTGCCAAAAGTCCGCCGTACTCACGTGCGAAAGGCACGCCCTGAGCGACGCACTGGTCGATGATTGAGTTGGAGACTTCTGCGAGGCGGTAAACGTTGGCCTCACGTGCGCGGTAGTCGCCGCCTTTGATTGTGTCGTAGAAGAGGCGGTAAACCGAGTCGCCGTCGTTAGGATAGTTTTTGGCGGCGTTGATACCGCCCTG
>CAMJWL010000245.1 GCA_946409405.1 uncultured Bacteroidales bacterium | reverse complement strand
GCCGACAAGAAGAAGGAAATCCACGACGACGACCTCCTCTTGCTCGTAAGCGGACACAACACCAAGCAGCAATACATCAAGATATTGAAATTGCAGGTAACATCGGGCATCGACACAACCCCCGTGTCAGTGCTCCAAATATCCACCGGCGGCGTCGTAAGGGAATTGAAGGCAGACACCGGCAATGGTCCTGTGGACGCCACAATCAACGCCCTCAAAAAGTTCCTCTCACAGTACAAGATGGAACTCCGCGAACTCACGCTCCAAAGCATCAACAAGGGCAGCGACGACACCTGCAAAGTACACGTGCAAGTGGAGGTAAACGGAATGATTTGTTACGGTTTTGCATCCAATACAGACGTAGTGCTCGCCACCGTGGAAGCATACGTGGATGCAGTCAACAAGTATTTCGTAATCACCAACAAGGACAACGTGGAGGAGGAAGAAGAAGCAAAAAAATAATTGTTACATACCGCTGACCAATCATCAGCGATACAAATAATAAAAATCACAGCAATCAAATGAACACACTGTTTGACAAGATTTGGGACTCGCACGTGGTGCAGGTAATCCCCGACGGCCCTACACAATTGTACATCGACCGTCTGTACGCCCACGAGGTAACATCGCCTCAGGCATTTGACACCTTGCGCGACAAGGGAATCAAGGCGTTCCGTCCCGACCAAATCTTTGCAATGCCCGACCACAACACACCGTCGGATCAGCAGGATATTATCAACGACCCCATCGGCCGCAAGCAGGTGGAGACCCTCGCCAACAACTGCAAGGAGTTTGGCATTCGCCACTTTGCAATGGGTACAAAGGACAACGGCATCATCCACGTCGTTGGCCCTGAAAAAGGACTTTCGCTCCCCGGCATGACCATCGTCTGCGGCGACTCGCACACCTCCACACACGGCGCAGTTGGCGCATTGGCAATGGGCATCGGCACGAGTGAAGTTGCCGAAGTATTGGCAAGTCAGTGCATATTGCAGAGCAAGCCTAAGTCGATGCGTATCAACGTGGAAGGCGAACTCGCAAAAGGCGTTACAGCCAAAGACGTGGCTCTCTATATAATGGCAAAACTCACCACTTCTGGCGCAACAGGCTACGCAGTGGAATACGCAGGCAGCACTATCCGCAATATGAGCATGGAAGGCCGCCTCACCCTCTCCAACCTTTCAATCGAGATGGGTTCGCGTGCCGGCATCATCGCCCCCGACGAGACTACATTTGCATACCTCAAAGGTCGTGAATACGCCCCCAAGGGTGCAGATTGGGACAAGGCTGTGGCATATTGGAAGACATTGAAGAGCGACGACAACGCCGTATTCGACAAGGAAGTAACATTCCAAGCCTCCGACATCAAGCCGCGCATCACCTACGGCACCAACCCCGGCGCAGGCATTGCCATCGACGGCACAGTGCCCACATACGACGGATTGGATGAGGCTGCAAAGGCGCAGTTGAAGTCGCAGTTGCAATACATGCAGTTTGAACCCGGACAGAAATTGGAAGGCATTCCCGTTGACTACTGTTTCCTCGGCGCATGCACCAACGGCCGCATCGAAGATTTCCGCGCATTTGCGTCCATCGTCAAGGGCAAGAAAAAAGCCGCCAACGTTGTTGCATGGCTCGTTCCCGGTTCGTGGCTCGTACGTCAGCAGATTATCGACGAAGGCATCGACAAGATTTTGGAGGAAGCCGGATTTGAACTCCGTCTGCCGTCCTGCTCGTCCTGCTTGGCAATGAACCCCGACAAAGTGCCCGCCGGCAAACTCTCCATCTCGACCTCCAACCGCAACTTCGTTGGTCGTCAGGGACCGGGCGCACGCACCGTGCTCGCCTCGCCGCTCGTAGTAGCCGCCAGCGCAATCACCGGCAAAATCACCGATCCGCGCACATTTTTGTAATTTTTTAACGAGAATATTTGTGTAAAATGAAACAGAAATTCAACATCATAAAATCGACGTGCATTCCCATCGCCATCGACAACTGCAACACCGACCTGATTATTCCGGCGCGTTACTTGGCGAGCACCACGAGGGATCCGAAGTTTTTTGGCGACGCCTTCATGCACGACCTCCGTTACGACGCACAGGGCAACCCCGTGAAAGATTTCGTAATGAACAAGCCCGAATTTTCGGAAGCACCCCGCGAGGGCGTTCACGAGATTATCGTGGGTGGACAGAATTGGGGTTCGGGTTCGAGCCGCGAACACGCTGCTTGGGCAATTGCAGGCTATGGCGTTAGGGTTGTAATATCCTCGTCATTCGCCGACATCCACCGCAACAACTTGCTCAACTGTTTTGTATTGCCGGTAATCGTAAGCGAAAAATTCCAACAGGAACTCTTCGACAGCATCGCCAAGGATCCGCAGACCATCGTTACTGTTGACGTTCCCAACCAGACCGTCAAGAACGAGGCTACCGGCAATGAGGAGCATTTTGACCTCAACGGCTACAAGAAGCACTGCTTGATGAACGCCCTCGACGACATCGACTACCTCCTCACCGTTCAGGACAAAACTGTCGCATACGAACAAAACAGAAAACATTAACAACGTCAATTGCCATCAAACGCCTTGCGGCGTCTGATGGCTTTCCTAAACAAAAATTACCGTGAATTAATCCGTCAATTACCGTCAATTTCAAAAATAAAAATTGACGAAAATTGACGAAAAAATTGACGGTAATTGACGTTTTTAAAAAAAAGACGCCGTAAGGCGGCGAAAAATTCACGTATTAAAAATGCTTGAAATTCTTGATACTACACTGCGCGACGGCGAACAGACGGCGGGAGTAAGTTTCAATGCCAACGAAAAACTCACCATCGCGCGGCAACTCCTTGACGACGTTGGTGTGGACCGCATAGAAGTGGCGTCGGCGCGAGTGAGCGACGGCGAGCGCAAGGCTGTGGAATCCATCTGCCGTTGGGCGGACGACAACGGCCTCATCGACAAGGTGGAGGTGTTGGGTTTTGTGGATAACGGAGTCTCCATCGATTGGATTGCCAATGCAGGAGGTCGCGTGCTCAACCTTCTTACCAAAGGTTCGCTGCGCCACGTGACCATGCAACTCAAAAAAACACCCGAAGAGCACCTCGCCGACATTCGCCGCAACATCGAAATGGCAATGCAAAAAGGCCTGTCGGTAAATATTTATCTTGAAGATTGGTCCAACGGCATGATACATTCCAAGGATTATGTAATGTATATGCTTGACAATCTGCAAGATATGCCTATCCGTCATTATATGTTGCCGGATACTCTCGGCGTGCTGACACCCGATCTGACCAAAAATTTTTGCCGTGAAATCGTGCAGAAATATCCGTCGTTGCGTTTTGACTTCCACGCGCACAACGACTATGACATGGCGGTCGCCAACGTCTATTCGGCTGTCAAGGCAGGAATTACAGGCATACACACCACAGTCAACGGCCTCGGCGAAAGGGCGGGCAACGCACCTTTGGCATCAGTTGTAGGCATCCTGAACGACCATCTGAAAATCGACAACAACATCAACGAGCACCGCCTGACCAGCATCTGCCGCCTTGTGGAAACTTTTTCGGGAATCCGCATCCCCGACAATAAACCCATCGTGGGCGAATCGGTGTTCACGCAGTGCAGCGGTGTACACGCCGACGGCGACAACAAGGACAATCTCTACGTCAACAACTTGTTGCCGGAGCGTTTTGGGCGCGTGCGCAAGTACGCCCTCGGCAAGATGTCGGGCAAGGCAAACATCGCCAAAAACCTCGAAGAACTTGGCATCCACCTTACGCCCGAACAGACCAAACTCGTTACCAAGCGTATCATCGAACTCGGTGACAAGAAGGAGAATGTCACGACGGAAGACCTGCCGTTCATCATTTCGGATGTGTTGAAGAGCAATCTTTTCCAAGAGGACGAGCATATACAGATTGTCAATTACAGCCTCAATCTTGTGCGCGGCATGAAGCCCGTGGCAACGCTGCGCATCTCGATACACGGCGTTGAATACGAGGAAACATCACCCGGCGACGGTCAGTACGACGCATTTATGAAGGCGTTGTGGAAGATATATGCAAGCCTCGGCAAGCAGCATCCAATCCTCACCGACTACAAAGTGTCAATCCCGCCCGGCGGCAAGACCGACGCTTTGGTGGAGACCGTCATTTCGTGGAATTACAACGGACAAATCCTCCACACACGCGGACTCGACGCCGACCAGACCGAAGCCGCAATCAAGGC
>CAMJWL010000244.1 GCA_946409405.1 uncultured Bacteroidales bacterium | reverse complement strand
GGAATACTTCCCGTTGCGCAAGTGTACATCGGAATCGCTATCAGCAAGACAATCAACATATTGAGCAACTTGTAATCGTGCAAAGCCGCGAGCCATTCAGCCGGCACTGCCACCGTAATCAACGCCGCAATCAGCAAGCCAACTACAAGCCACTTGCCCACATCCTGCAACATCTCCACAAAGGCGTACCTCATCGAGCCGACAAATTTGGTCCACAGCGTGCTTTCGTCAATTTTTTCGTGATGACAGCCACAACCATCATCATCGCAGCAACAATCGTCGTCGTCGTCATCGTCATGATGATGATGTTCATGTTCGTGATGCTCATGATGATGCTCCTCACCGTGTTCTGCCTCTTGTGCACCGTGTCTATTGACCAGCCAGCCGCCAAAAATCGCCGTAAACAACGCCACTATCGGTCTAATGATGGCAAACGGCAATCCCATCAGTGAATACGTTGCGGCTATGGAATCCACGCCGGTCTGTGGAGTTGCAATCAGGAAACTCGCACACGCACCGTGCGACGCGCCCGACTTGCGGAGACCCACAGCCGTTGGAATCACGCCGCACGAACACAGCGGCAGCGGCACACCGAGGGCGGCGGCCTTGATTACGCTGCCCATTGTGCGCGGTGCAAGGTGTTGACTGTAAACGCTTTGCGGTACAAACGCCTTCAACAATCCCGCAAAGAAAAATCCCAAAATCAAGTAGGGAGCCATCTCGGCAAACATCTCAACGAGAGCATCCCAATAGTTTTCAATGAAAGTCATCATAATGTTTTTGTTTTTTTGTTTTGATTACGACGCAAAATTATGACAAAAAAAATGCAACCAAGTTGCAAAAACATATTTGCGAAAAAAATTTGTATTCTCAAAAGTTTTGCATATTTTTGCCGATGATAACCATAAAACATTTAAGGAAATGACAGCATTACAGATGAATGTGGAATTTTACCGCGCAATGAGCGAAATAGCCGACGACGAGACCCTTTTGGAAAAGGCGATGAAGTACGTCAAAAAATTGGCATCAAAGAAACGAACCGACCCGACGTTGTTGACCAAAGAGGAATTCTACGCCAAATTGGATCGTGCAGAAAAACAGATAGCCGAAGGCAAGGGTATGAAAATGTTGCCTAATGAAGATCTAACAACATTCCTAAGACGCAATGGATACAATGTATGAAGTAACCGTGTCGCCCGAAGCCGCATTGGACTTGCAACGACTTGCCAAGAGCGAACCCAAGGCTTACGAAAAAGCCAACCGTTTTATTGAGGAATTAAAAATACACCCAAAAACGGGAACAGGTCATCCCGAACAGTTGAAAGGAAAACCCGAAGGTCGTTGGAGTAGGGAAATCACCAAAAAACATCGAATGGTGTACCGTATATACGAAACTGAGGTCTATGTAGATGTCCTCGCTGCATACGGACACTACGACGACAAATAGTTGGTAAAGACAATGAAAAACACTACCATAGAAGAACTAATACAGGACGAGCGGTACTTGCAGTTGCTCTCCGAAAAATTCCCCGACGTGTCGAGCGTCGCAACGGAAATCATTAATTTGCAGGCGATTCTCGACCTGCCAAAAGGCACTGAACACTTCCTCAGCGACCTCCACGGCGAAATTACAGCCTTCACACACGTCCTGAAAAACGCTTCCGGCGTCATCAGGCGCAAGGTTGACGACATATTTGGAATGACGATGCGGCAGAGCGACAAAAACGCGCTCTGTTCACTCATATATTACCCATCCGAAAAACTTGCACTCCTCCGCAACAAGGAGAAGGACATCGACGATTGGTACAGAACCACTCTGTATCAGGTAGTTGCAGTGGCGAGAGTGGTAAGTAGCAAATACACTCACTCCAAAGTCCGCAAACTCCTGCCCGCCGAATTTGCATACGTCATAGAAGAATTATTATACGAAAACGAGGATTCTGTCGATAAACAAAACTATTACGCAGAACTCATCAACACAATAGTAGAAATCGGACGCTCCGAAAAAGTAATCATAGCCATCTGCCAACTCATACATAGACTTGTCATCGACACACTGCATATCGTGGGCGACGTCTATGACCGTGGACCCGGCGCGTGCGACATTATGGAGACCCTCTCCAACTATCATAATTTTGACATTCAATGGGGCAACCACGACATTTCTTGGATGGGCGCGGCGGCGGGCAACCTCGCGCTAATTGCCAATGTTGTAAGGATTTCCATACGATACGCAAACGTGGAGACCCTCGAAGAAGGCTATTCAATCAACCTCCTGCCACTTGCAAATTTTGCATACGACACCTACGGCAACGACCGTTGCGAGGCGTTCCAAACCTGTGATTTTGAGGAAAATTCGCGGATGAGCCGTTCGATGCAACTCATGGCGAGGATGCACAAGGCTATTTCCATCATTCAATTCAAACTCGAAGGACAAATAATCCAACGTCGCCCCGAATACAAAATGGACGACCGCAGACTGTTGCATCTCATTGATTATAAGAAAGGTACTATAACCATCGACGGCAAGGAATACGCCCTCTGCGACCACAATTTCCCCACGATAGACCCCGCCGACCCATACAAATTGAGCAATGAGGAGGAGCAATTGATGCAGCAACTCTACCATTCATTCACCCACAGCGAAAAACTCCAAAACCACATGCGCTGCATCTACAAGCACGGCAGCCTGTTTCTCGTCCGCAACAATTGCCTACTCTACCACGCCGCAATCCCGCTCAACGAGGACGGAAGTTTTACGGAAGTAAACATCGACGGCAAAAAATACAAGGGGCGCGCACTCATGGAGCGCATCGACCAACTCATCCGCCGCGCCTACTTCGGTCCCGAAGGCACCGACGAAAAATCCAAAGCCCTCGACTACATGTGGTACCTCTGGTGCGGTCCCGATTCGCCGCTCTACAACAAGGACAAGATGACCACTTTCGAGCGTTATTTCATCAAGGACGAACAACTCATCAAAGAAGAAAAAGGCCCTTATTACATCCTTGCCAACAACGCCGACACCTGCGACAACATTATGCGTGAGTTTGGGCTCGACCCCGAAAAATCACGCATCATCAATGGACACATCCCCGTCCGCGCCACACATGGCGAATCTCCGATGCGGGCTGGCGGCAAGCGTCTTGTCATCGACGGCGGACTTTCCAAACCTTACCACAAGACCACCGGCATTGCGGGCTACACGCTGATATACAATTCGCACGGACTCCAACTCGTTCAGCACGAGCCATTTGAGAGCAAGGAAAAGGCGGTGCAAGAAGGTTCGGACATCCACAGCCGCGTCCAACTTGAAGAGTTTAAATACCACCGTATGCTCGTCCGCGACACCGACCGTGGCAAAGAACTCATGGTACAAATCGAAAACCTCCGCAAGTTGATAATGGCTTACAGGCAGGGATTGATAAAGGAAAAATGATTACCCCTCGTGCGCGTAATTTTGAAAATTGCCGAGAATTTGCTCGATATGAATCACTTCGGGACACGAATCCCACGACACTCCTCCGCCGATGAAGTAGTAGTTTTTACGCTCCTTCACCGGCACTTTTTTTAAACTCGGAAATGCCGAAACAGGCATTATAATAATGCGTCCATCCTCCAAATCCACCTCAAAATAACCACGCTTAGGGAACGAGAGGGATTTAATTTTCGGAGTTACGTTGAAATATCCTTCGGGTGTGAACATAATGGTTAAAGTTTAATTTTGATTATGTTAATCTTTTTACCTGCCTTGAAATCTTGCCATTGCTGCATAAGTTCATCTTTATGAATTTCAGCAATTTGCATAACTTCTTTGATTTGCGCATCAGTCAAGTCTCCCTGTTTTGCAAGTTCAATATCAGGGTCTAACCATATTTTGCACAAATTCTCCGTATCACGTTTGCCAACATGAACATGCGCCCTGTTTTCATAATAATCAGTATTATAAAACAGGAACTGCCAAATAATCTTGGCTGTTATGTAGATTAAGACTTTGGGCATAATTCAATTTTATTTTTCAGTTGCAAAGGTAATGTAAGTTTTTGATTTTGCAAACAAAAAAAATAAATTGGTGCGCCACAAATTAAAACGATTTCGAGGCGTTGCTTGTCAACGCCCCGAAAAAAATTATTTCCCTGATTTCCGCCTGTTGCAATCCCTACACAGCATTTGACAATTTTCCTTGACAGTGTGTCCGCCAAGATGCCACGGCGTTATGTGGTCGGCTTCCATTTGT
>CAMJWL010000243.1 GCA_946409405.1 uncultured Bacteroidales bacterium | reverse complement strand
CTTTTGTGGTCTGGATTGTCTTTGGATTTCATGTGTGCCTCTTCGCCATCGAACTGACACACATGAAATCCAAAGACAATCCAGACCACAAAAGCAACGACTTTGGCATGGCTCTCGGCATCAGCCCGCGCATCGGCTTAAAGTATTACTTCTAAATTCCATAACTGGGGCTGTCTTAATTATTTAACACCGAATTAAACAAATAAAACGAAATTGTCTTACAGAAAGTTATATTAAACATTGTTTTGTTTTATTCGTTTAATTCGTTGCTAAAAAGTTAAAATGAAATCGCCGTGCAGACAGCCCCTTTTTTTGACTAATGACACAAAAAAAATTTGCACCTTCCAAAAAATATCATTACCTTTGCCACCGACAAAAAAACAATATTAACTAAGTTTTCATCTAATATGGACGGAGACCCTTATAATTCCAACACATTAACCTTGCTTTCCCACCGTAAATAAGGAGAGATGCCTCATCGTGCCGCTCCGAAAGACGTGGGCGGGCGTTAAACAATTGGAGGTATCAGACAATGATTCAGATGTACAGAAGTTTTTTGGGTACTGAAAAAATTCAGGAACTCGAAAGCGGATGTTGGGTGCATTGTGTGCAGCCCGACAGCGAAGAAGTCAACATTCTTCAAGAAGAGTACAAAGTGCCGCAGGACGTTATCCAGGACATACTCGACAACGACGAGAGGCCGCGTTACGAAGTGGACGACGATTGGAGCATGATAATCCTACGCATACCCGTAGAAACGCCACAGAGTAGTATGCTGTACAGCACATACCCGCTCGGCGTGTTCATGTGCGACGATTACACCGTTACCATCTGCAACGTGCCAAACAATGTGCTGCCAGTGGCGCAGCCTTCGGTATATCGCAACGCCAGCCAGCCTGTATATGACGTATTAAACTTCACCCTCAACCTCTTCATCCGCAGCGCAAACTCCTTTATGTATTACCTGCGACAAATCTACCAACATACATCGTTGATAGAGAAGGAGATAGAGCGTTCTATTAGGAACAAGGAACTCTCGCGACTCCTCAAATTGGAGAAGTGCCTCGTATTCTTCCAGACATCGCTGAAATCCAACGAACTCGTACTCGCCAAATTTAAAAACAGCAAAAAGTCCACGTTCAGCGAAATGAACGAGGACTTGATAGAAGACGCCTTCATCGAGACCAAACAGGCTATAGAGATGGCGCAGATATACTCCAACATCCAGAGCGGCATGATGGATACATTTGCCTCCGTAATCTCCAACAACCTCAACCGCGTGATGAAACAGATGACCCTCGCGTCCATCATCCTGATGATACCCACGTTGATAGCAAGTTTCCTCGGCATGAACGTGCCAAACTACATGGAGGAAAACATGTACGCCATGCCCGTAGTAGTGGTGTCGTCCATAGCATTTGCGTTGCTCGGCATCTGGATTTCGCGGCGTGTAGGCTGGCTCTCGTGATAGAGGGGACGCGGCATTGCCGCGTCCGTACCAATTTTAATCAAACGACGGACACGTGCCGCACTTGTTGCTCTTTCTTGTAAACCAATATTTGATGCCGACGGCGCAGCCAATGCCCTGCGGGTTCATGTGGGTCAAGGCAAACGATACGTCAGTATATCTGCCCACCACATAATTGTACTCCAACTCGGTGCTGAGCCACGCTATCTTGCGTTGCAATGCGCCGTCGTCATATACATCGTCCTCCACGTAGCCATCCTCCCCGCTCCACGAGCGGCGGTAGAAGAACGTGGGGCCTACGCCGAGCGACACCGAATGTTTATACACCTTGAAAATCCTGAACCTCAGCATCACCTGCGTACTCATAGCCAACTTTGCCATTACATCGTAGCGGAAAGTCTGCACCGCCTTGAGGCTCGTGGCGGGCGTAGCATACACCTCCACGCCGAGCCTGATGCCCGGCTCAAAGATGGGGTTCTTGCCATCTGAAATTGTGTTTTTGTATATCGGCACATTATAGCCCTTGCCGAAGTCGAGTCCGAAGCCCGTAAAGGCCGCACTAATATTGCACTGCGCCCACAAATCTGTGGCTGATGTCATTATCACCGCCATCAATATGACGATTGCTCTCAATTTTGCCATTTTATAATGTGTGTTTTAGTTTGCGACTGCAAATATAACGGTTTTATCACAAAAAAATTTCTAAAACATACATTTGTATTGCAAAAAATCAAAAAATTATTTTTAACTTTACAATCGAAAAATAAGAGGCAATTCATCATGTACACATCTATAACCAACAACGCCCGTTCCGTCAAGGAAAAGATGATTGAGAACTACTACATTCTCAATCAGATAGTGCAGTCTATTGATACGGGGATACTCATCATATTCGACCGTAAGTTGCTCTATGTAAACAACGAGACGCGCCGCATAGCGCAGCGCACATACAAGGACATCGAGTCGCACCTCATAGAAAGTGTCGCGCCAAAACACCGCATCATGGTGCTGAGGGCGTTCCTCTCCGTGCAAAACAACATCAACGACCGGCAGGAACTATTCCTGGACATCATACTGCCGAGCGGCGAGAAGAAAGCGTTGAGATGCCGTTTTTCCAAAATCAAGATTAAGGAGAGCGAGGCAATATTCGTAACGCTTCACGACGTAGTGGATCCCGCCTACACGCCCACCTTCTCGCGTCCTATAAGCATACTGTGGCGCAGGTACGTGGACGAATACCCCACGGTGTTCTCCAAGCCATACGACTTCCTGATGATGGTGGACGAGTTTTACATACTCACCAACCTCAGCCGCAAGTTTAAGGCGATCACCGGCTACCGCAGAAACGACTTCATAGGCCGTCGTTTCGACACCATGCCGGGCATAGAGCCTTACGTGGAACTCGTGCAGGCGTTCCAAAACTGCAAGTCGGGCTACGGCACAGGACGCGAGCCACGCACATTGCAGATGAAGATACTCGCCCGCAACGGCAAGACGCTCAAATTTTCGGTAACACTCACGCCTATATTCTACCGTGGCGCAAGGCAGAAAGTATGCGCCGCATGCCGCCTCATCGGCGAGGAAGCACCCGCAAGCCTCATGCCACCAATATCGCCCAGCACCGGTGCGCCAGACCTCTCCGGCAAGACGATACTCATAGCCGAAGACGCAGAAATCAACTATATCCTCCTGAGCAAACTGCTCGAAAAGACCAAGGCAAAAATCCTCTGGGCCAAAAACGGCAAAGAGTGCGTGGACATTTTCAAGCAGCGGCAAGACATCTCGCTCGTTCTCATGGATATGCAGATGCCCATCATGAACGGCTACCAGGCGGCGGCGGAAATACTCGCCATAGACAAGACGATGCCTATTATTGCTCAGACGGCTTTTGGCATCATGGACGAAAAAGACAAGATTCTCGCCATTGGATGCGCCGACACTATCTTCAAGCCAATCGACAAAAAAGTGCTTTTTGAGAAGGTCGCCGCGCTAATTAGGTAAGGTTTTTGTTTTGTTAATATGCAAACACAACTACCCACACAAAATGGCTTCTTCAATAGATTGGTTTTCGCTTACAACAGGCATCTTGGGCGGTCTCGTATTCTTCCTCTACGGAATGGACGTACTGAGCAACGCGCTCAAGAGCGGCCTCGGCGACTACATCAGGATACTTATCACGAAGTTCAATAGCAGCAACTTCAAGATGATGTTCACCGGAATGCTCGTTACCGTAATCACACAATCCACGGGCGCAACCACGGTGATGCTGATGAGTTTTGTGGAGGCAAACATCATGAAATTTGCGGAAACCGTACCCGTGATACTCGGTGCGTGCATAGGCTCATCCGCCACGAGCCAGATTATCGCCTTCGACATTGCCGGATACGCCATCGTGCCGGTGATAGTGGGCTTTTTTATGAAATCGTCCAAAAAAGACAGCCTCCGCGACACCGGCAGCGCAATCTTTGGATTCGGCCTCGTATTCTTTGGAATGCAGTTTCTCGGACGGTCGGTGTCGGTGTTAAAGGACATACCCGAATTTACCAACGCCATCGCCTCCGCCGACAACCCTCTGCTCGGTCTCCTCGTAGGCACCATCGGCACGTGCATCATGCAGAGTACGGGCATGTTTGCGGGCATACTCATGGTGTTTGCCAAGGAGGGACTAATAGACATAGGCCAGGCCTACCCGCTCGTAATAGGCTCCACGATAGGCACTTGTCTGCTCATCGTGATAGCGTCTGTGGGCGGCACCACGCAGAGCAAGCGCACAATG
>CAMJWL010000242.1 GCA_946409405.1 uncultured Bacteroidales bacterium | reverse complement strand
CCCCTCGTGAGCAACGTCTGCACACATTGCGGACACATCCTCCACGAACAGCAAGGCTCCGACCTCAACGTCAAACGCCTCATCGAAAACATCCAACAGAGCATCGACGAAATCAAAGCCACGCCGCAGCCTACGGTCTGGGAAGTGATATGTTACAGAAAAAAACTGTTCATCTTCTTTTTCGCGATGATACTACTCATACCCGCCATCAAAGGTTTTTGGTTCTTTACAAGCACCACGCCTATAATAATATTGTTCGTAATATCGGCATTGCTGTGGTGTGTGGCGGCGTTTGTAGGCGAAAATAGTTACTTCTACAACTGGCGGGCGGCACAAAAAATCACCATAGAAGGCAAGTCGCCCGTGCAGTTGGCAGACCGTCAGTTTTACTCGGCAATACACCGCGAGGAGATGTACGCCGCGCAGATACACACGCTCTACGGCAACAACACCGAGGCGCAGAACATTCTTAGCGAATATTCAGCCCTTGTAGCCGAATACAAAAAAGCCCACACCCACAACCGCAACATGCTCACAATAAGCATTTTGGGAATTTTTGCGGCAATGATTATGATGCTGTCCATCACGCCGTCATCACGCCAACTCTACAACAACCAACTTGAAGCGTTCCCAGAGTTTTACGGACTTGCCGACAAAAAAATCCCCCTCCATATCAACGAGCAAATCCCCGTCTCCTCCGAACTCGCGCCATATATCACGGTGTCGGGCAACGCAGTGCTCACCTACGACATACAGCCATTAGACGGACATTACATCCGCGCCTCCGAATCCGAAGCCAAGATTGCGCTGCGAGTGAGCGGCATACGCATCAATCCCATCGGCGAATTGACCGATTCGTTGCAGGCGTTCAATCTACGCCTGATATTTTTGGACCAAAACGGCAACCCAATAGACACCGGATTTGGCGACATGGACGCGGCTCAGACCGAAGACATCTACTACCTCGACGGCAAACTATGCAAAGGCGAAGGCGGCTACGTGGAATTTGTGTCAGACTTGGTGAATTTCGATGTTACCGATGGATGGCGTTACCACAATCTATATAACACTATCAACAGCATCAGTTCTTACTCAATCTATTAAAAAACAATACGTTATGGAAGACATCAAAACACGATTCCAACAGATTTCCACCGAATTGGAAAGCCTTTTGGAACAATACAAGACCTGCTACCCGCGCAATTTTGGGCAGATGATACGCCACAACACAGGCAAGATATTGGCATTCTCGATGCTTATAGTGTTCGTCCCGTTTGTGCTGAGCATGTCGATCACGGCAATCATATTTGCATTGGTGGCGTTTCCGGGACTTATGATGTTTGCCGTGCTTAATATGCACATGGGCAACGACGAAGTAGCCAAGGAATGGAAAAAGACCGCCATCGGCATCCCGATTTTGGGCGACGCCGACGACGAGGGCAATTTTTTCCGTCAAATACAATCCACGAAGGCACAGACCGCCCCGCTCTTACAATATCCCGACGTACACAATTATTTGGAAGGGTACGACAAACGGTTTTATTCCGCCGTCGATACCAAAAAGAAAGTGCGCCGACAATTCAAACAGTTCATCCTGTACAGCCTTGCGGTCATCATTGGACTCAGCATATTTTTTGGGGCAAGGTTGGGATACAAAGGCGTAGAAGACACCGTGGACGATGCCGTAGAATACATGAACCTTGACATTCCCGAACTCCTCGGCGCACAAAAAGGCCAACCGTTGTTCACGTTGAAGAATATGGATTCAGGCAGTAAAGCCGAATTTTATTATGAAGACAAATACTTGAAATCCAAAGGCTTGCAAAAACCATCGGGTGAAGCATCCATGTATATCTTCACCATCACCGACAAGGACGGCGTACCAATCCCCCGCAGCCCGCGCATCAGGCTCGAAGAATCCGACCAAGAGATTTACACCGAGTTTGTGGGCGAAAAAATTGATTTTGCGGTGTTCAAGATTTTGGAATACGTCCGCGACAACCAACAGGATTTGCGCTACAAAATTGAAATAATAACAGAATAACATACTCATCTACCATGAAAAGACTCTCAATCATCCTCCTCCTCGCCCTCGTAATCGCATCCTGCGGCGGAGGCTCCAACAATCAGACACAGACCCAAGGCGGCGACAACGCAACCGCCGCCGAACCCACCACGTCCACGGCTACAACCGCCGAACCCGACTCGCCAAAAGACCCCTGCATACTATTTGCCACCGGCGACATCAACCGCGACGGCAATCGCGACTCCGTGGCAATCAGCGCAAGGGAATGGCAGGACGAATTAAACGAAAAACATCTTATCGCCAAAAGCCTCCAAATCTTCTTTGGCGACAAAGGCGGCAGATACACCCTCCACAAGGACATCGACGCTTCCAAACTCGGTGCCCGCTACGGGCTCGAAAACGACGAAGAGTTCGCATCCTACTTCCATTGGGACACCCTCGCCATCTCCCAAAACGGCGAACTCATCATCCGTTATTGCTTCGGACTGGACGGCTCCTCAACACCTACCTACAAGGCGCGCTACGATGGCAACGACCTCCGTGTGTTCTTCTACCAAAACGACGACGAAGGCGAAGCATATTATTCATTCACGTGCGACCTCACCGGCAAAAAATTCAGAACCGAAGGCGAAGGCTACGTAGTAGATGCTGACGAATGTCATGTCCATACCCGCACCGGCAACGTCCAATACTCCCAACTCCCCAAACTCGCCGACATCTTTGGCAAAGGCTTGGAGATAGACTGGGAATCGGAGCAGCGCACCGCCAACGACCTATCCTACAAAGACCTCTACTCAGACATCAAATATACCAACGTGGAGGAGACAAAACTCATCCGCAACAACTGCGACCTCCAGGAAGTGTGGAAATGGATAGACCGCAAGCCCGACGACGCAAAGGGACAAAAAGAACTCTCATACCAAGGCGTCGTGGCGGAGTATTCAATAAGTGTCAACGACGGACACTGCACCCGTACCCGCTCGCTCCACAGTTACGAAAAGGGCGGCGGAGAGTACATTGTACTCGACATCTACAAACTCGCCTGCGAAACACAATCGGGCACATACAATCTGTCTGAACACGAAATCACCGAGTACAGTTACAAGGACGGCAAACTCTCCAAAATCCGCCTCCAAGACGAATTGAAACCATACAGCAAAGAAGGCTACGATTCGCACTTCGACGAGGAGAACGCATACGGCCACATGGGACACAAGATTGTCTTTATGACAAGCGGCGGCGACGAAACAGTATTTGAATGGTACAACGACAAGTTTGTACTCCGCAGCGGCAGCACCCAATCAGCATCCGCCGACAACAACGTCGCCAAAGAAGTTTTCAAAAAGCAATTTCCTTCAACCAAAAACATCGACTGGTACGAAGACACCCCGTTGAAGTGCTACGGCTACCCAGAAAGCGAGTGCGAAGGCTGCGGCGCGAGCGAAGGTTTGGCTTGTTATCCGCTCAAAGACGGCGGCTACCTTATCACATTCGTGTCAGAATTTAGCGGACCGGGCTGCGCGTCAGAGTACCGTTTTTGGACAAGCAAATACAAGGACGGCAACCTCACCGATGTCAACGACGTATTGCCGCTGCCCAAATTGGAAGAAATGCTCAACCCCGACAAGGCAAAAAACTACAAGTCTGACATAGCCAAATTCAAGTCGGAACTGTTTGACAAAAATCCGAACGACTTCATCTGCTACGAATTCATGCCGCCCGAAACCCTCACGGTAAGGCTTCACCCCTGGGACTGCGACAACGCCCACTACAACATGGACAAAGTGATGCTCGACCCATACAACGACGACCCAGTGCCCACCTACACCTGGGACGGCGAACGTTTCGTAAAAAAACAATAAAACACCATCAACAATGAAAAAAATCCTCATCCCCCTCCTCGCCCTCGTAATCGCATCCTGCGGCGGAGGAAACAACAATCAGCCCCAAGGCGGCAACACCAACGCCGACGCGCCCTCGGCAAACACAGCAACCACCGATGCGCCCGTCGCAGAATCCATCATAGATGCGCCATCATGCCTCGCCAAACTTCCCAAGAACCCCGACAAACAAGTCTATCAATTTGAAGAAGACCATAGCACCGAGACATCCGACATCCGCGATTACTACTACGCCTACCCGATGTCAAAGGGCGGCTACTTGGTGATATACGCTTGCAGCGAGATGCACGAAGACTATTCTACAAACGTTCAGTACA
>CAMJWL010000241.1 GCA_946409405.1 uncultured Bacteroidales bacterium | reverse complement strand
GAGAATACGAGAGTGGCATCCGAGGGGCAACTGAGGGAGAAGTTGCCGTCGATGTCGGAGATAGTGCCGTTGGTAGTGCCTTTTACGTAGATGGACACGCCCGGTATTGGGCTGCCTGTCTCGTCCACCACCGTACCCTTGACGGTGATGTTGTCGTAGGGAGCGGCAATCGCTGTGGGCATCGCCTCGCTCCGATTAGCGAAGGACGCCGCCGGCGTTAGTGCCAACATTCCTGCGAAGATTAAGATTTTCTTTTTCATACCTTAAAGGTTTTTAAGTATTAAAATTTGTGTTTATTATTTATTCGTTTTTGTGGGTAGAGACGTTGCGCGCAACGTCTCTACCTACTGTTGCCGTGTTTTCTGACCGCTAAATTAGGTTAACCAAATGTTAACAAGGTGGACAAATCGCCGCAATAAGTGGATTTAATGTAAATTTTTGGTTAATTGATTTTTTTGCCCCATATTGCAAACCCTTGATTATCAATGCCTGTGAAGAGGACAGTTTGTTTTTGGTTTTCCCAATCGTGTCCGATGTAAGATTTTACGCCGGAAATCTTGTTGTTTTTCAACGTGAGGGTGAAGACGCCGTTCTTGAAGTCGCTGACATTGTTGCCGTCCAATGCGACGCGCTCCGACTTATTGACCTCCTCGTCCATCAGCACGTTGCTCTGTCCGTCGGCGAGTTCCTTCTCCACGTAGTTGTCAACGATGCGGATTACCTCGAAATCGCCGTAAATCTCTGATTGTGAGAGTCGTTGCTGAGTCTCACCCGCATAACGCTCCGGCGAAACCATCGGCCAACCGTCCTCACGGAAGTCCATCCTGCGTATGCACAAATCCATCATTCCCGGCTCGCTCTGCAATCGTCCCTGCGAGGCGAGATAATAGTTGCCGTTGCCGTCGTCGAAACAAGTGCAATGCGCCATTCCCTGCCAACCTCCGTGATTTTCAAAGCGATACGGAGCGGTCAATACGGGGAAAGTGTTCACCTCGCCGCGTGGGTCCACTCCGAGATAGTCCTTGTAAGGGCCTTCGGGCTTGTCGGCTACCGAAACTCGCACATTATAAGTAGTAACAAGCGGGCCATAACTTACAAAGAGGTAGTATTTCTTGGTGTCGGGATTGTAGATGACTTCCGGTGCTTCCATATTATCTACTTGATAATTAGCACGATGCGCCACGAGATGACCTTGGTCGCCTTCTTTGAGTGTCAGACCGGTCTTGCGGTCGAGTTCCACGGCGAAGATGCCGCCGAAGAACGAGCCGTATATCATCCACAGTTGGTGGGTTTCGTGGTTTTCGATGATTGTTGGGTCGATGGCGTTCATCACGGAAGTGCTGTCGGTCTTTACGACGCAACCTTTTGGCTGCCAACCTTTTAACGGGTCTTTTGATTCCGCCAATCCGATGTACGAAACTTTTTCGCCGAAGGTGGACAGGCAGTAATACATTCTATAAGTGTCGCCCTCCTGATATACGAACGGTGCCCAAAGTCCGCGAGAGGTTTTGTTGCCGCTGATGGGATACACGTGATTCCACGCCTCGGCGGGGATGCTGTCGAATGCAAATCCCGCAAACTCCCAATGTACCAAGTCGTTGGACTTCCTCATCGGGATATTGCCCATCTTGGGGCGGGGACGGTTGGCATCGGGCTTTGCGTCCTTTGGTCTTGGCGGCCACCACGCTGCGTCGGTGCTGTAACAATAATAAGTGTCGCCAAACTTCCTGATGCACGGGTCGTGGACGTTGTACGCCGCCCAATGCGCCATACTGTCGATAGTGGCGACGTTGGCGTAATTGTCAGCCCACGGGTTAGGCGCGTCCGTCGGTTTGAGCGGTTCGCCGCCGCATCCGTCAAGCACCGCCACCGCCGCCGCTGCCATTAATAATGTGTTATTGAATCTTTTCATATCTTGTGATTTTAATTTTTTGATAACACAAAATTAACGTTCACAGCCTGAAAAGAGGTGGACAAATTTGCGCGGTGGGTGGATTTTTGGGAAAAAAATGGGGGGGAGAAAGTTTTTTTTCGAGAATTTATATTATATTTGCACTGAAAATCTTTTAAGACAATGGCAAAAGAATTTAATACATCGGTTATATGCGACCCTAAGCGTCACTATATGGTGGACGTTACGGCAAAGATGAAGGTTTTTGAAGGTCTGATAGACAAAAGAAAATACTTCACCATCACTCGTGCGCGTCAATTTGGCAAGACATCGGCGTTGAATTGGATTCTGAGGAATATGTCTGACAGATATTTGGTGATACCGTCAAGTTTCGAGTTGTATTCTCAGGAAAATTGGGTTGATGACGATGCGTTTGGCAGGTATTTCTGTACCAAGTTGATACTTGCTTGCAATGATATAAAAGATGCAACAAGCGTTTCTTTTTGGGAAAATGCAAAGTCGTTGCAAAACTTTAATTTTGACATCCTTTCTCAAAAAATTACCGAATATTGCCATTTGGTAGAAAAAAAAGTTGTCTTGATGATTGACGAAGTTGACAAGGCAAGCAACAACGAGGTGTTCCTTAGGTTTCTGAGTATGCTTAGAAATCTGTATCTCAAACGCGAACAAAACGGTGATTTTGCTTATACATTTTGGTCGGTGATTCTTGCGGGCGTCTATGATGTCAAGAATCTCAAACTCAAAATCCGTCCCGAAGAGGAGCATCAATATAATTCCCCGTGGAATGTTGCCGCTGACTATTATCTCGATATGACTTTCAACCCTCAGGAAATCAGCACGATGCTTGTCGATTATGAAAATGATTATCATATTGGCTTCGACATCAAGGAAATTTCGGAGGAGATTTATAAATACACATCGGGTTATCCTGTGTTGGTGAGCCGTGTCTGCAAGGAGATTGACGAAAGGCTCGGCAAGGTTTGGACAAAGGAGAGCGTATTGAAGGCTGTGAAAAATATCTTGAAGGACAAGGACTTTACGCTGTTGGACGATATTTCAAAAAATTTGCAACTTTACAACGGTCTCCATCAATTGATGTACGACATTATTATCAACGGTCGCAAGTTTACGATGTCGTTGATTGATCCAATGGTGAGGGTTGCGTTGATGTTTTCGTATGTCAAGGAGAATGAAGATGGCAATGTTGACATTCATAATTTGGTGTTTGAGGAGGCGTTCAATGCGTATTTTGTAAACGAGTTTATTCGCAAAAATTCTTCTGACAGAGAGGATTACGATTCGTCGTTTGACTATATTCAGGACGGCGAATTGAATATGGTGATGGTCATCGACCGTTTCAAGGAGATTATGGCAGACCGTTACAAAGACAGCGACCAAAAGTTTCTTGAAAAACACGGCAGGCTGTTGTTCCTGTGTTTCATCAAGCCGATTATCAATGGCACGGGCTTTTGCTATTTTGAACCGCAGACCAAGAGCGGCGGGCGTATGGATTTGGTAGTCAATTACAACAGCAAGGAATATATCGTGGAACTCAAAATTTGGCGTGGCTCCAAATACGAAACCGACGGCAAGGTACAACTCGCCAAATACCTCACTCAACGCGGCTTATCGGAAGGCTACCTCATAACCTTCTCGTTCCTCAAAAACAAGGTAGTACAAGAAGAGCCTGAATGGGTTGATTATCAGGGCAAAAGGATTTATGAGGCGGTGATATAGTGTTACTTGATATATCCCGCACCCTTTCAATATCCACAGCAAAATTCAGGTTTGCAGTGGATATTTCGCCCAAACCGGCTGACGTAATGCCAATTACTTCGCCGTATTGGTTGATTAATGCGTCGCCGCGTTTGTCGTGGTCGATGGGAACACTGATTTGAAGTTCGTAATCTTCGCCTCTGTGGATTTGTGAAATTTTTATCTCCCAAGCCACAACTGCACTCCAACATTAAAATCAGAGAACAAATTCTCTTTGCCTATATTGTGCTGATAACCTAACGAAAAGCCTATACGACCGAATTTGAGCATTATGCCAACTTCGCCGTCAACACCGTTGTGGATTTTGGTGGCATAAACATTATATTTTTGGTAATCATAATGCGGAACGAAATAATATTTGTCGGTGTATTTTCTTATACGTGCATAGTTGCCATATCCTATCGTTATGTAGTATGCAAAAATGTCGTTCAATCTAAAAAATGGGCCAATATGATAATAAGCACGAAACGAACCTTTGTCTTTATATTCCCCCCATTCTGCTTGTTCTGATAATGTAATAGTCCGCAATTCATCTATATAAAAGCCTTCGGGAGAGTAATCCTTACTTCTTTCTGCCCATACGTGCATATTGTA
>CAMJWL010000240.1 GCA_946409405.1 uncultured Bacteroidales bacterium | reverse complement strand
TTGCTCTCGCCTTGATACCAAATGATGCCCTTGTAGGTGAACTGACGGATTGGGTGAAACATTGCGTTGTAGGGCAGGAGGATTTTTTCGTACTCGTACTCAACATTCTCGATGTCCTCTTTCTTGGTGCTAATGCCGTGAGATTCAAGGAGTTGTTTGCTCATCCACGATTCTACCTTGGTGCCGCCGTATGCCGCCGAAACTATTCCAACGGGTACGCCGAGCGCGTGAGAGAGATTTTTGGCAAAATGCCACGCCGTAGCCGAATATTCGGTGGCAACCTCCGCCGATGGTACTGTCCAGACGCCATCCGTGTTCTCTTCGAGTTCGTAGGAATGTTTCATCGGCACGTTGTAGAACCTTACGTTGTTTCGTTCGCGGTCAGAGAAGATAATCTCCTCGTAGCCGTCCTCAACGCAGCATCCCGGAAAACCTTTCAACGGCATCTGCATATTGGACTGTCCCGACGCCAACCAAACTTCGCCGATGAGGATGTTGTTGAGTGTCAAGGTTTTGCTGTCTGACAAATCCTTGAATGAAATGGTCTGTGCGTCGAATGATGCGGCGGGCGTGGGCAGCGAGGCGGCGAATTTGCCGTCCTTGCCCGCAACGGCTGTTACCTTGTTGCCGCTCCACGACAGGGTGATTTCCACTTTGGCGTTTTTGTTGGCAACGCCCCAGACACGCGCCTTAGAGTTTTGCTGGATCACCATATTGGATCCAATGATGTTTGGCAACTTGACTTCCGCATTTGCAGCCGTTGCCGCCATCAACAAAATTGACAATAAAAATCTATTTCTCATAACAGTATTGGATATTAAAATATAATTCATAATGCATAATTCATAATTGCCTTCCGGCGGATGCCTCATTATGCATTATGAATTATGCATTATGCATTGAAAAAAAAATTACTTCTGGAATACGTAGAACGCCTTGTACGCCATATATGTATCCAATTTGGATACCATTTCAAACGGGGCGTGCATTGCCAATACGGGAACGCCAACGTCGATGGTGTCGATGTTGAGGTTTGCCATATAGAGGGCAACTGTGCCGCCGCCGCCAAGGTCCACGCGACCGAGTTCGCCGTTCTGCCAGATTACCTTCTCGTTGTCGAAAAGGTGGTGGATTTCAGCGACATACTCGGCATTGGCGTCAGATGTGCCAGCCTTGCCACGGTGTCCGGTAAATTTGGTTACCACTACGCCGTAATTGATGTATGAAGAATTGGCGCGCTCAAAAACTTCCGGGAACGTCGGGTCGAATGCCGAATTGACATCCGCGCTGAGGCACTTGCTGTTGCTCATCACGGTGCGACCGTTGCTGCCGAGGGTTTCGGCGATGTCTTCGAGGAAATATTTGAGGTAAGACGACGCGAGACCCGTATTGCCGTCGGAGCCAGTCTCCTCCTTGTCGGTGAGGATTGCAACGGCGGTTTTCTTGGGCTTCTTGACGTCGAGGATTGCCATCAGTTCGGGGTAGGCGCACACCTTGTCGTCGTGTCCGTAAGCACCGATGAGGCTGCGGTCGAAGCCAATTTCCCTCGGCTTGTAGATAGGCACGGCTTCCAATTCTGCGGAGAGAAGGTCGCGCTCCACGATGCCGTATTTTTCGTTGAGGATGCGCAGGACGTTGAGTTTCACGCGCTTGCTGATGTCGTCGCCCTTCATACAATATGAGCCGACGATGATATTGAGTTCCTCGCCCTTGATGATGTCGGAGGCTTGGCGTTTCATCTGATCCTGAGCGAGATGCGGCAGCAGGTCAGACACCACGAAAACAGGGTCGCCCTCGTCCTCGCCGATGTTGACAACCACCTTTTCGCCGTTTTGCTTGAAGATGACGCCGTGCAGCGACAATGGCACTGTGGTCCATTGGTACTTCTTGATGCCGCCGTAATAATGGGTCTTGAAGAGAGCCATCTCCTCAGCCTCGTAGAGCGGATTCTCTTTGAGGTCGAGGCGCGGGGAGTCGATGTGCGCGGCGGTGAGGTTGACACCGTTGGCAATTGGTTCTGAGCCAATTACAGCCAAAATCACCGACTTGCCACGGTTGTCGTAGTAAATCTTGTCGCCGGCTTTCACCTTATCGCCAAAATGGAACTCCTTGAAGCCCGCCTTCTTAGCCTTCTCGATGGCGTAGATGTTGATTTCGCGCTCGGTCTTGGCTGCCGCCATAAATTCCATATAGCCCTTGCAGAAATCCTCCGCCTTCTGGATTTCCGCATCGTCCATCAACAACGAAGCGTTTTTGCGCTCCATCGTCAGGTTTTTTTCTAATTCGTTCTTTCCTTTTTTCATTGTTGGTTATGATTATTTTATACTATTGTGTATTTGTAAAAGGTGCGTCAAAAAACAAAATCATGCTGCCAGACAAAATTACAAAAAATTTCGATGAAATATCAAAATTCTTTGTCTAAAATTTTGATGCTTCCTTGTTTCATTTATGTTAACACTATCCATCCTTAAATTAAAAATTTCTTAAAACAATCGAAAAGTACACTACACGTTGTTTTTGTACCTTTGCACCGTTTTTTAAAAAAAGAATACAAAACAGTGAAAAGCGTATTTAAACCTGAATTCTTCTCCGTCCTCAAACAAGGATATACGAAGAAAATGTTTCAGTCCGACCTTTTGGCGGGCATCATAGTAGGCATTGTGGCGTTGCCGTTGGCGATAGCATTTGCCGTGGCGTCGGGTGTCAATCCGGCGCAGGGATTGGTAACGGCTATCATCGCCGGTTTCCTGATTTCGTTTCTTGGTGGTAGCCGTGTGCAGATAGGCGGACCTACGGGAGCGTTTATCGTTATCGTGTATGGCATCGTGCAGCAGTATGGATTGTCGGGACTTATGGTCTCCACGATGATTGCTGGCGTGCTTTTGGTGCTGTTTGGATTGCTGCACATGGGGTCTGTAATCAAATATATACCTCATCCGTTGGTTGTGGGCTTTACGTCGGGTATTGCATTAACTATTTTTACCACGCAGGTCAAGGACGCGCTCGGACTGTCGGTGACCCAACTCCCCGGCGACTTCGTTGGCAAGTGGGGCGCGATGATTGCCGATATGGGAACAATCAATTATACTGCCCTTGGTCTCACCGTGCTTACCATCTTGATATCGGTGTTTTTTGTGAAGATAACACCCAAAATCCCCGGCTCCTTTGTGGCGATAATTGTGGTAACTCTTATATCGACGATATTCAATCTCAATGTGGAGACCATTGGAAGCAAGTTCAATCAAATCCCGTCGTCGTTTTCAATCAACTTCCCTGAGATAGATTGGAGCAATTTTAATAGTTACATCGGCCCTGCCGTTACAATTGCGGTGCTTGGCGCGATAGAATCGTTGCTCTCCGCTGTTGTGGCAGACGGTATGATTGGTAGCAACCACAAGAGCAACACCGAACTTATCGCTCAGGGCATTGCCAACATTGTGTCGCCTATTTTTGGCGGCATACCGGCTACGGGCGCAATTGCTCGTACCGCCACCAACGTCAAGAATGGCGGTCGCACCCCTGTTGCTGGCATCGTACACGCCATTACGCTGATGCTGATAATGTTTTTGTTTGGCAGTTATGCGGAGATGATACCGTTGTCGTGCCTTGCGGGTGTGCTGATTGTGGTAAGTTACAATATGAGCGAATGGCGTTCGTTTGTATCCATCTGCAAAGGCAGCAAGTACGACACTGTGATATTGGTGGTAACGTTCTTGTTGACAGTGATTTTCGACTTGACCGCCGCTATTGAAGTGGGCATGGTGTTGGCGTCGTTCCTCTTTATGCAGAGAATGTCGGCGCAGAGCAGCGTCATCAACGTTACACACGACGAAGATTCGCTCGTCAATTATGGTCAGATGTTCCCAAAAGGCATTGAGGTTTACGAGATTAGCGGCCCGTTCTTCTTTGGTGCTGCCAAGAAATACCGCGAGACACTCCGTCAGTTTGGCAACGAGGCAAAGGTGCTTGTAATCCGTATGAGGCATGTGCCTTTTATGGATGCCACGGGTGCAAGGAATTTTAGCGCGATGCTCGACGACCTCCGCGAAATCAATGTGAAAGTCGTCTTGTCTGGTGTCAACGAGAGCGTGTTTAAGGAACTCAACAAGACCGGCATCGTAGAAAAACTCGACAGCAAAAACGTTTGCTCCAACTTCGACATCGCCTCGCAGCGTGCCAAGGAAGTGCTGCAAGAGTTGCAATAAAACAGAATTACAGCATATTGTAATTGCAAAGAAGATTACCGATAATTTCGACAGACTAAGTTCAATTACGAACTGCAATTTATTTTGCCAAGCAATTGGTAAAATAAAG
>CAMJWL010000239.1 GCA_946409405.1 uncultured Bacteroidales bacterium | reverse complement strand
TGTGCCGTGAACTCCTCGGACTCGCCAAAAACGCCGCAAAAGAATCGCCCGTGCCGTCAGACCGCACTGCCGAATATTATAAAAAACGCCCCTGTCCCATAATCATCGGCAACGCTGCAAAAATTATCGCCGAATATCTCGCGAATAAACAAGAATAAATGACAGGCAACGCCTTGCGGCGTTGTTTTTTTTGAACATAAATTAAAACGAATCATAACGAATTAAAGCGAATTTATTTATGGAAAGAAATTCGTTTTAATTCGTTATAATTCGCCAAAATTTTCGTTTATAAAAAAGACCGCCAATGAACATTGACGGTCTTTTATAATTGATTGATGTTTAGACTGTAACAAAAATTACATAGCCTGTGCAACTGCAACGGCTACTGCAACTGTTGCGCCTACCATCGGGTTGTTGCCCATGCCGAGGAAGCCCATCATCTCAACGTGTGCGGGAACGGAAGACGAACCTGCAAACTGAGCGTCGGAGTGCATACGACCCATTGTGTCGGTCATACCGTAAGAAGCGGGGCCGGCTGCCATATTGTCGGGGTGGAGTGTACGGCCTGTGCCGCCGCCCGATGCTACTGAGAAGTACTTCTTGCCCTGTTCAACACATTCCTTCTTATACGTGCCTGCAACGGGATGCTGGAAACGGGTGGGGTTGGTGGAGTTGCCGGTGATGGAAACGTCAACACCTTCCTTGTGCATGATTGCAACGCCTTCGCGAACGTCGTCTGCGCCGTAGCAACGTACACCGCCGCGTACACCGTCAGAATACTTGGTCTCGTTGATTACCTTCACCTCGCCGGTGTAGTAGTCAAACTCGGTCTGTACGTATGTGAAACCGTTGATACGCGAGATAATCTTGGCGGCGTCCTTGCCGAGGCCGTTGAGGATTACGCGGAGGGGTTTCTTGCGAACTTTGTTTGCCATTTCAGCAATCTTGATTGCGCCTTCTGCGGCTGCGTATGATTCGTGGCCAGCGAGGAATGCAAAACATTCGGTCTCTTCGCGGAGGAGACGAGCGGCGAGGTTGCCGTGTCCGAGACCTACCTTGCGGTCGTCAGCAACGGAACCCGGGATGCAGAATGCCTGCAAGCCTTCACCGATTGCCTCGGCAGCGTCGGCAGCGTTCTTAACGCCTTTCTTGATGGCGATAGCCGCGCCTACAACGTAAGCCCATTTTGCGTTCTCAAAACAGATTTTCTGTGTGTCTTCGCACATTTTGTAGGGGTCGATTCCCTTGGCTGTGCAGATGGCCTTTGCTTCGTCGATATCTTTGATGCCGTACTTGTTGAGGGCAGCGTTGATCTGGTTGATACGGCGCTCGTAACTTTCAAATAATGCCATAATGTTTCTTATTCTTTACGTGGATCAATATATTTAACTGCGTCTTTGAAACGGCCGTATGTGCCTTTGGCCTTCTCGATAGCCTCGGGACCGGTTGCGCCGCCTTTGAGTGCGTCCATAAGTTTGCCAAGGTTAACGAACTCGTAGCCAATCACTTCGTTGTTGGCGTCGAGAGCCATCTTGGTGCAGTAGCCTTCGGTCATTTCGAGGTAGCGGCTGCCCTTTGCCTTGGTGCCGTACATCGTACCAACCTGGCTGCGGAGGTTCTTGCCGAGGTCTTCGAGCGAGCCGCCTACGGGGAGACCGCCTTCCGAGAACGCCGACTGTGTGCGTCCATAGACAATCTGCAAGAAGAGTTCGCGCATTGCGGTGTTGATGGCGTCGCATACGAGGTCTGTGTTGAGGGCTTCCAAGAGGGTCTTGCCGGGAAGAATCTCAGATGCCATTGCAGCCGAGTGGGTCATGCCCGAGCAACCGAGAGTCTCCACGAGGGCTTCTTCAATGATGCCATCCTTTACGTTGAGGGTGAGTTTGCAGCATCCCTGTTGGGGAGCGCACCAACCGATACCGTGTGTAAGGCCCGAAATGTCCTTAATCTCCTTTGCATGCACCCACTTGCCTTCCTCGGGGATGGGAGCATTGGCGTGGTTTGCGCCTTTGGCAACACAACACATGTGCTGCACTTCGTTAGTGTAAATCATATAACTATCTGTTTGTTTGTTTGTTTGCATTTAATAACGCTTTCGCGCTAATGTCTGACGGCACAAATTTAATAAATTTTCCTGAATCGGCGCAAAGAATCAGCAAAAATTTTTGCGATTTTTTTTTACCCCTACCCCTTCGGATAGCACATATCCACCAACGAAAACATCCTCGAGAGCGGTGCGTAGTTGTCGGGTGTCTTGCAACTGTTGGTAGCCTTGGTGATGAAGCCTTCGAGTTTTTGCAAATATTCATCCTCGCCGATTGTGCCCTCGGCAACCATATTCAATCCCTTCTCCCAACTTGCTGTAAGTTCGGGGTTTAGGAGCGATTTTATGGACGCCTTTACAACCTCATACACCAATTCGCCGAGACGGGCGGGGGTGATGATTTGAGTCTTTTTGTTGAGGTTGAGATATTCAATCTTGACAAGTTTGCTTAGAATTTCGGCACGGGTGGCTGACGTGCCGATGCCGCGCCCCTTTACAAGCGCACGCAACTCCTCGTCTTCAATGAATTGACCTGCATTTTCCATCGCCAAAATCAGCGAACCCGAATTGTAACGCTTGGGCGGCGAGGTCTCTCCGTCCTTGATTTCATAGCCTGCAACATCAAGTACAGAACCCTTTTTGAGTTTTGCAACGGCTTCAAAATTGGTCTCCGAAACCTCCTCCTCCCCTGCCCCGTCAGACTTTTTGTCATCGGATGCGGCGGGCTTTTCATTGCCATAAACTTTGAGATAGCCCGGATTTTCCAACGCCCTAAAATTACAGAAAAACGCCTCCTTGCCCACCTTCAATACTATCGCCATCTTGCGGTACTCCGCCGGCGGATAGAAAATTGCAAGGAACCTCCTCACAATCCTGTCATAAACTTTTTTTGCGGTCTCGTCCAATCCTGTCAACGCCGTAAAGCCCTGACCCGTAGGGATTATGGCATAGTGGTCGGTGATTTGCTTGTCATCACAATAGCGCGACTTTTCAATCTTTGAAAACAGTCCGTGCTGTTTGATATCCTTCAAAAAATCGAGATATTCGGGGCGCGTCGCCAAGCCGTGAAGATTTTTAGTAATTTCCTTCGACACCGCCGACGACAGCACACGCGCATCTGTACGCGGGTATGTAACGAGTTTTTTCTCATACAAATCCTGCACAATCTGCAACGTTTGGTCGGGCGAAATCTTAAACAGTTTGGAACACTCGTTCTGCAACTCCGCGAGGTTGAAAAGCAACGGCGGATTCTTCTTTTCCTTCTTTTTTTCGATGCTTTCGACTGTGGCGGTCATCGACGTAGCCTGCAAATCCGCAATCAATTTTTCGGCGTCCGATTTCTCCTTGAAACCGTTTTCTTTGTACAATTTGGGACTATTGAAATACGCCGAACCTTCCACCGCCCGCCATTCGCCGTCGATGGTGCCGTCGCCAACAGTAAAATTGCCCACAACGCGGTAAAAAGCCGTTTTCTTGAACTTCCTGATTTCCCTTTCCCTGCGCACCACCATACCAAGCACGCACGTCATCACGCGCCCGACAGCAATCACGGCGTTTTTGTCGAGGCCCAAGTGATTTTTGAGCATATTGCCATATTTGATGGTCAAAATCCTCGAAAAATTGATGCCCATCAAGTAATCTTCCTTGGCGCGGAGATACGCCGCATCGGAAAGATTGTTGTAAGCGTCGAGCGGTTTTGCCTCACGGATACCGCGCCGGATTTCCTCCTCGGTCTGCGAATCAATCCAAACCCTCTTGCGCGGTTTTTCGGCGGGGACGTTTGCCATCATATCCACAAGCCTATAAATATACTCTCCCTCGCGCCCGGAGTCGGTGCAGACGTATATGCAGTCCACATCCTCGCGCAGGAGCAATGTCTTAACAACGTCAAACTGTTTCTGCACGTTGGGGATGATTTCGTACAAAAATTTTTCCGGGATAAAGGGCAACGACTCCTCCCGCCAACGTTTCAAATCCGGATTATAAACCTCCGGGTAACTCATAGTTACGAGGTGTCCCACGCACCAAGTAACGACGGTCTTCTGCCCTTCGAGATAACCGTTGTATTTGGTGTGCGTATCCTTCAACGCCTTCGCAAACTCCTGAGCCACAGATGGTTTCTCAGCGATAAATAAAAACTTTCCCATAATTACACCACCACCTCCACAATCTCCTTGTCGCCGAATTTGAGCCTTTTTACAATGCCCGTTTCCTTCTTCTGATTGAAACAGAAACTCAGCATATAGCCTTTGTTAACGTGGTAATAATCAAGGTATTCGGTGAGTTG
>CAMJWL010000238.1 GCA_946409405.1 uncultured Bacteroidales bacterium | reverse complement strand
ATGGTGTTTGCAATTACTTTTTGTGTATCTTTGTGCATCAATTAACATAAAAAGACAACGATGGACACTTATTTGGAACCCATTGATAATAAACGACAGAATATAATGAAGACAATTCTAAGAATCAGCACCACTTTTTTGGTGTTAGCCGTGATATTCATGGCTTTCAGGTTGATTAGGACGGACGAGCGCGACAAGGTGATACTCACCGTCATAAGGCAGTCGCTCGAGGCGGCGCATTACGAAAACATCAAGATCGACGACAGGTTTTCGTCGAAGGTGTTCGACGAGTACCTCGACAAACTCGACTATGCCAAGAGGTTTCTCTTGAAGTCGGACGTGCAGCGGCTCGAACAATTCCGCTACGAAATCGACAACGAAATCAACGAAGCCAAGTTTGACCTCTATAATATCGCCACCGAGATTATCAAGAAGCGTCAGCAACAGGCAGCGGAGTATTACCGCGAGGCCATCGGCGGCACTTTCGACTTTAATGTGAAGGAGTATGTGCATACAAACCCCGATTCTGTGGACTATGCCGCCAGCGAGGTCGAACTCCGCGACAACTGGCGCAAAAACACCAAACTCGCCGTCCTCGAAAGAATCTACGACCAACTTGCCATTCAGGAGAAGGCCATCAAGGACAATGACACTTCTTATAAGGTGAAACCTATGGATACTATCCGCGCCGAGGCGGTCAAGAGGGTCAAGGAGAATTACGACGCATGGATGAAACGTATTGCCAACATCAAGGACGCCGACTGGATGTCGATGTTCCTCAATTCGATAATCGCCGCCTGCGACCCTCACTCCGAATACTTCCCGCCGGAGGAGAAGACCAACTTCGATATTTCCATGTCGGGCAAGTTTGAGGGCATAGGCGCGACGCTCCAAAACCGCAACGGACAGACCAAGGTGATGGAAATCATCCCTGGCAGCGCAAGTTGGCGGCAGGGCGAACTCGAAGTCAACGACATTATATTAAAGGTGGGGCAGGGCGACGACATTCCTGTTGACATCGGCAACATGGAACTCGACGACGCCGTAAAACTCATCCGTGGCAAGAAGGGCACTATTGTAAAACTCACCGTCAAGAAGATAGACGGCACTATTAAGGAGATACCCATCGAGCGCGATGTTGTGATTATCGAGGAGACCTACGCAAAATCGTCCATCCTGACTTCCAAGGACGGCAAGACCCGCGTGGGCTACGTCTATCTGCCCAAATTCTACGCCGACTTCAACGACAAGAGCGGACGTTTTTGCAGCAAGGACATCAAGAAGGAACTCGAAAAACTCGCTTCTGAAAACATTGACGGCGTTGTACTCGACCTCCGCAACAATGGCGGCGGAAGCCTTGGCGATGTGGTTGACATGTCTGGTCTCTTTATCGGGTCGGGCCCCATCGTGCAGGTGAAGACCCGCGACGGCGCAATCCGCCACTACGACGACCCCGACCCCGACATTTCTTACAAAGGCCCGATGGTGGTGATGGTCAATAATTTCAGTGCTTCGGCATCGGAGATTCTTTCGGCGGCGTTGCAGGATTACGACCGCGCAATCATCATGGGTAGCCAATCCACGTTTGGCAAGGGAACGGTGCAGAGTGTGATAGATTTTGACCGCTATGTGCAGGGCAATATGTCCATCAAGCCGCTCGGCGCAATCAAGTTGACCATCCAGAAGTTCTACCGCATCAATGGCGGCACCACGCAGTTGAAGGGCGTTATCCCCGACATCATCCTGCCCGACGCATATACTTATATGAATGTGGGCGAGAAGGAGGCTCACAACGCGCTGCCGTTTGACGAGATTCCCAAGGCTGGTTACAGTATGTGGTCGCACAATTACAACAAGAAGGCGGTGGTGGAAGCGAGCCGCGCCCGCATTGCCGCCAATCCGGTTTTCAAACAGATTGACAACAACGCCCATCGTCTCAAACAACGCAGCGACGCTTCCTTGTACCCGCTCAACTTGGAGGCTTACCGCCAGTATCAAAAGAAGATTAAGGACGAGGCAGACAAGTTTGGCAAGATAGACGATGAAAAGACCGGCGTAAAGTCCACTTTCCTCGCTATCGATAAGGAGGCTGTTGGCAACGACACCATCAAAACAAAAAAATTCACCAAATGGTTTGAATCCTTGGAGAAAGACCTCTACATCTCCGAGGCTATCAACGTGATTGGCGACATGAAATAAAAAAAAATAATTGTTGTATAAAATATGAAGATTCAGAAACTTACAAAGATAGTGGCGACGATTTCCGACCGCCGCTGCGATGTGGATTTTATCCGCAGCCTATACGCCGCCGGCATGAATGTGGCGCGCATCAACACCGCCCATGCCGACTTTGACGCTACAAGGCAGATGATTGCAAACATCAGGAGCGTGTCTAATTCCATCGCAATACTCATCGACACCAAGGGTCCCGAAATCCGCACCACTCAGGCGGGCGACGGATATGCCGTCAACGAGGGCGAGTATGTTTATTTTGCCGGTTCGCTCGACAGTGAGTGTGGCGACGGCAAGATTTACGTCAACCGCATCGGTTTTGAAAACGACGTTCCCTTTGGCAAGCGAATCCTCATCGACGATGGCGACATTGCTTTTGAGACTGTGGATCGCGATGAAAACGGTCTCAAATGCAAAGTGCTCAATTCGGGCATTGTGAAGTCGCGCAAATCGGTGAACGTGCCGGGCGTGCCTATCAAGTTGCCGTCATTGAGCGAAAAAGACAAAAAATTCATCCAGCTCGCCATCGAGGAGGACATAACATTCATCGCACATTCGTTTGTACGATGCAAAGAAGATGTGATTTGCATACAGCAAATTCTCGACGAGGCAAAATCTAAGATAAAGATTATCGCAAAGATTGAAAATCAGCAGGGTGTGGACAATATCGACGAAATCCTCGACCACGCATACGGCATTATGATAGCCCGTGGCGACCTTGGCATCGAGATTGAGGCAGAGCGCATTCCGGCGATTCAGAAGGAGCTCAATAAGAAGGCAATCGACCATCTGAAGCCCGTAATTGTGGCTACACAGATGCTCCACACGATGATTAATAATCCCCGCCCGACACGTGCCGAGGTTTCGGACGTTGCCAATGCAATCTACGACGGCGCTGATGCCGTGATGTTGTCGGGCGAAACTGCGTCGGGTCAGTATCCCGTGGAGGCGGTGAAGACCATGAGCAAAATCGCTATCGAAGTGGAGGCGATTAAGGAAAAACTCAAGGAAAACACCCATCCTGTACACGTAAAGAGCGAGATAAGCGAGTTTCTCTGCAAAAACGCCGTCCATGCGTCCGTGGAACTTGATGCGCGTTGCATCATCGCCGATTCGTTCTCTGGCACCACAATCCGCAATTTGGCGGCTTACCGTGGCGCAAAACCGATATACGCGATGTGCTACAACGAGAATGTTGTGCGCGAACTTGCGCTTTCGTATGGCGTTGTGGCTCACAGCGTTAGGCTCAACCGTTCTGCCGACGACTTCATCCAAAGTTCGGTGTCCTTCGTGCTAAACAAACAGTTTGCGGAGATAGACGACAAAGTGGTGCTTTTGGCAGGCAGTTTTGGCAAAGGCAATTCGGCAACGCTCATCGAGGTCAATTACTGTTGCAACCTTGTAAAGCGGTATTAGAATACCACGAAGACTCACGGCAATTTCATTTAACACCGAATTAAACGAATAAAACAAAACAATTTATTAAACTAATAAATTAAAAATCAACAAGTTAATTTTTAATTTTACGAATTTAACGAATACACCTCTGCAATTTTTATATTCGTTAAATTAGCCGCCGCTTGCGGCCTTTATTTAATGTAATTTTGTAAGACAAATTTGTTTTATTCGTTTAATTCGGTGTTAAAGAAATTGCCGCGTGTTTCTGTGTTTATTATATGAACAAAAAAAACAGAAAGCACATTTGTTTTTGTGTTTTCTGTTCTTGTGTAGTCCCATGGAGAATCGAACTCCAATTCCAAGATTGAGAATCTTGTTTCCTAACCGTTAGAAGATGGGACCGTCAAATATCTTTGCAACGCAGGGTGTTCCCCCGAATTGCGCTGCAAAGATAAAAACAATATTTTAATTCTCCAAATTTATTCCGCGCAAAAATTCAACAATTTTCATTCTTTTTTTGCCTTCTAACTGTACGTCAATGAGATACAGCCATCCGTTTTGGCAAGAAATTTTTAGGAATTTCTTGTTGTCGGTCTGCAAAACGCCCGGCGCGGGGTGTTCGGCGGTGATTTCGGGCGTGGTTTCATATACTTTGAGGCTCATTTCCTTGCCTTTTACCTTGATTGTGGTAAAGGCGGTGGGGTAGGGGCTGAGTCCGCGCACGAGGTTGTGAAGTGTTGTGGCGTCCTTGTTGAAGTCGA
>CAMJWL010000237.1 GCA_946409405.1 uncultured Bacteroidales bacterium | reverse complement strand
GTTCTCGCCGACGGCCCCGCAGGTCTGCGTATCAAACCCATCCGCCCCGGCAGCAACGACACTTATTATTGTACGGCTTTCCCGATTGCAACGGCTCTTGCTTCCACTTGGGACACCGAGTTGGTGCAAAACGTTGGCAAGTCGATGGGCAACGAGGTTTTGGAGTACGGCGCGGACGTGATTCTTGGTCCCGGCGTCAATATCCACCGCAACCCGCTCTGTGGTCGCAACTACGAATATTATTCGGAGGATCCGTTGCTCGCGGGACAGACCGCCGCAGCCATCATCAACGGTATTCAGTCGCAAAATGTCGGCACGTCCATCAAGCATTTTGCCGTCAATAGTCAGGAGACTTTCCGCACCAAAACCGACGCTCACGTATCTCAGAGGGCAATCAGGGAGATTTATCTGCGTCAGTTTGAGATTGCCGTGCGCGAGAGCGACCCGTGGACGGTGATGACTTCCTACAACAAACTCAATGGCACTTACACCTCTGAATCTCAGCCGCTTAACAATACCATTTTGCGTGGCGAATGGGGATTCAAGGGACTTGTGATGACCGATTGGTTTGCCGGCAGGGACGCTGTGGCACAGGAACAGGCGGGACAAGATTTGTTGATGCCGGGCGTTGACCGTCAGTACAACGAAATCCTCGACGGCTTGAATAGCGGCAAACTTGATTCCAAGGTTGTTGACGCCAACATCCGCCGCATCTTGGAGTTGATAATGAAGACCCCGCATTACAAGGGTTACAAAAACAGCAACAAACCCGACCTCAAAGCCCACGCCGCCATCACTCGTCAGGCTGCGGCTGAGGGTTCTATCTTGTTGACTAACAAGCAAAATGCCCTTCCTTTTGGCAGCAATATCAAGAAAGTTGCCCTCTTTGGCGTAACGTCCTACGACTACGTTTCGGGTGGCATTGGCTCGGGCGATGTCAACGAGGAATACACTGTTTCTCTGTACGATGGTTTCAAGAATGCAGGCTTGGAAGTTGACGAAAAATTGAACCAAATCTACTCTGAAATCATTAAGTTTCAGCAAGATACATTCCGTGCCAATCCCGCCAACAAGGATTCTATGGTGTTCCGTTTCCAAAGCGTCAATCCCGACTTCAAGGCCGCCGACATCAATGCCGCTGTCAAGGCAAACGACGTTGCAGTCATCACGTTTGGCAGAATTTCGGGCGAGTTCAAAGACCGCCGCATTGCAGACTTCTATCTCTCTGACAATGAGAAACTTCTCTTGAAAAATGTTTCTGATGCCTTCCGCAAGGCGGGCAAAAAGACAGTTGTAATTTTGAATGTTGGCGGCGTCATCGAAACTGCATCTTGGCGCGACATTCCCGACGCGATTTTGTTGCCGTGGATGGGTGGTCAGGAGGGTGGCAATGCCGTTGCTGACATTTTGACTGGCAAGGTTAACCCGTCGGGCAGGTTGCCGATGTCGTTCCCCGTGGACTATTTTGACGTGCCTGGCGCAAAGAATTTCCCGTATGACATCCAACCCAACGCCGCTACATTGTTTGGCGTAGAAATGGAACGTCCTGAGGGTGAGAACATTGACTTCACCAATTACGTTGAGGACATCTATGTTGGCTACCGTTATTACAACACCTACGACAAAAAAGTGGCCTTTCCCTTCGGCTACGGACTTTCTTACACAACATTTGCGCTTTCCAATATGCAAGTCGCTAAGAATGAGAATGGTTACGAGGTTACAGTTGACATCAAGAATACCGGCAAGGTTGACGGCAAAGAAGTGGCGCAGTTGTACATTTCGTCGCCGTCTGATGGCGTCAAGAAGCCTGCAATCGAACTCAAAGCCTTTGCAAAATCCCGCAACTTGAAGCCCGGCGAAAGTCAGACTGTCAAGATGACTGTCAAAATCGACGATATGGAATACTTTGACGAGGCATCGTCGTCGTGGAAGTTGGACAAGGGCGTTTACAAATTCTCCATCGGCACCAACGCAGGCAATCTCGTTGAAACAAAGGAAGTTGAGGTCGCAGAACCTGTTGTTCGCAAGGCAAACAACGTCCTCGCTCCCGCACAGCCGATTGCACAAGAATTTTAATTTAATGTAGATTAAATGTCTAAATTGTTGTTAATCATAATGTTGACACTGTTGGCGGGATGTTCTTCGATAGACTTTGGCTATGGAGTGCGTCGCGCCGACAGTGAAACATTTATAGACGAATGTCGGTTTAGTAAGGTTGATTCGGAGCATTTTGTCTATAAAAACACCCGTCCGTCGATAGTGTTCATCTATTCGGACGCGGTGGAGCATTGCCGCCGACAGGCGCAGGTGTTCAGCGGCGTGGCGGCGACGTATTCCGACGGCATATTTTTTTGGGCGATAGAATACGATGAAGCCCAATCGTTGTTGACCTATTTTCCGACGACGGCGCGGTTGCCTATCTATCTGTATATCAATCAAAACTGCGCCCAAATGTTTGCGCCCGAATCCACCTCCATCGCCGATATGAAAAAACACATCGGCGAGGCATTCGGCATTTATATGAAACAATAATTATTATGGATTTGTTTACAAAAGTTGATATACCAAAATCTTCTATATCAATTGATTATAGTTCAAAACTGATGTTTGTCGGCTCGTGCTTTGCCGAAAATATCAGTCGGTTTTTCGTTGATGCTAAGTTCAATTGCCTTGTCAATCCCACGGGAATCATTTACAACCCGCTGTCAATCAGGCAGATGGTGGAAAACGTTGTCAATCAAAAGGTTTACGACGAACGCGATTTTTTCTTCGATGGCAACAATTATTGTTCCTACGACTTTCACGGAGCGTATTCGCGTGGCACGTTGCAGGAAGCAATCGCACTCGCCAACAATTGTATGACGGAAGCATGTGCTTTTTTGCAAAACGCTGATGTAGTGTTTATTACGCTTGGTACGGCATACGTATATTTCCTCGCCGACAATCCCGCGCAGCCAGTTTGCAATTGTCATAAACAAAAGCCCGCAACCTTTGTCCGTCGCCTTGTGAGCGTTGACGAAGTTGCGGCGTCGTTGTCGGATATAATTTTTAAACTTTCATCTCTAAACTCAAAACTAAAAATCGTTTTCACGGTGTCGCCCATACGCCATTTGAGAGATGGTGCGCACGGCAATCGACTGAGTAAAAGCACGTTGCATCTTGGCATTGAGCAAGTATTACACAAATTTGATTGCTGTGAATATTTCCCGAGTTATGAGATTTTGGAAGACGAATTGCGGGATTATCGTTTTTATGCCGAAGATATGATTCATCCGTCGCCGCTTGCCGAAAAGATAATTTGGCAGCGTCTCCGCGACACATATATTTATAAGGTGTGTCAATCGCAAATCGCCCGCGTCGAAAAGTTTATGCAGGCAGTCCATCACCGCATTTTTGACCCGATGTCGCCCGCCACACTCGTTTTTTGCAAAAAAAATTTCGCCTTAGCCGACGTGTTAGAATCAGAAATTCAAGGTCTTGACCTATCCGTTGAAAAAAAATACTTCAAAAAATTTGTTAATTCAAATAATTAGCATTAACTTTGGTTGATTTTATGGATGTCAAACATAAAACTGTAAAGATATGAAAATAAAGAAGTTAATATTTATGATAATGCTGTTGCTCGCGTGTGTTGGCACGAGCAAGGGACAGCAATATACCGATTTGTCGGGTAATTACTTTCAGAATTTTGAAGTAATTTTTGGCGATTCATACGATAAAGCGTTTGATATTCCTGAAGGTGCTACTATCAAGGATAATTATCAGAATGATTTGTCAATCGACAAAACTAAGTTTGGTGTAATGATTAAACAACTTGGTAATAAGGTCTATAAGTATGAGGATTTAAAAAAGATTCCTCCGTGTCCTCTTGATAATGATCAAAATATTGTGCCGTATAATTTTATATTGGTTTATTATGATGATTACGGTAATTGGCATCAAATAGCAGGTTATGGAAATCCTGGTAGTTATGATTACTATGAAGGTATGACTTTCAAAGTAAAGCCGCGTCCTCTTTATCTGAGAATTAAGGAAGATGTGCATTTTGATTACGAAAGCGAAGATAAGCAAGAGTATGATGTAAGTTCTGAAGGCTTTGAGTATGAGTTCTATTCAATTGAAAAAGAAGATGAAGAAAACAAGGAAGTGAATGGTCTTGCTGATTTTGATAAGACGACCGAACTCGATTTTGAAAACACTAAATTTGTGTTTGTGGATGGCAAAGCGAGCTGGAATGAAAAACTTGCAGACGTGAATTGGGCTATCAAAAAGAATGATACGAAGGAAGATCTTGAAGATAAAGATAAAGTCGATTGGACTAAGTACTATGAAATTGTAACACCGATTCAAAGGAATGCTTACATTGATTTCGTGTGTCCTAATGAGATTGAATGGAAGACAAAAGAAGGTACCACAATATCTGAT
>CAMJWL010000236.1 GCA_946409405.1 uncultured Bacteroidales bacterium | reverse complement strand
GCGTCGCGCCAGTTGGCATTGCCGCCCACAGCCACGCCCACAAGCGGATAGCCCGGCCTGAGCCTCACGCCATGCAACTGCCTCTCGCGTCCGTTGAGCGTAAACGCCTCCTCCGTAATAGAAATGTCGCGGTAGCCAAAGTTGATATTCCTTGTGTCAACAACACTGCCGCCACACTCCACATTGACATTGAGGGTGTAAAGCCACGGATTGTCGATGTCCCAGGGCGTGATGCCGTTTATCGTGAGCGAATCGGCAAACTCCTCAGTTTTTCCGGCGTCAATCGTCTTAGTTACCTTGCCTTTTCCCATTTCCTTGCCGTTGTGGTCGAGGATGCGGTATCTGAGGCGGGCTTTGCGCGGCTCTGCATACGAATTGCGGACGGTGGCTTTCATCGACAGCGAGCCAACGCCATTGTCGGCATAATGCGCGTTGATAACTACGCCGCCAAGATTCTCCAACTGTTCGTATTCGTTGGTGATGCTCAGCGAATCCTTCGCCATGAGCCACACATTGTTGCAGATTGCGCCGTCGGCGTCGAGTTTTACTACCACGTTGTTTTCGCCCTCCACAGGCACAAAGTTGACCACAAAAGGCATGTTGCCGTAATGCACCATGGATTTTGCGCCGTTGGTCCACACCATGGCATGATGCACCGCGCCTTCAAATAGCAGGCTCATCCTTTTGTCTGACATATAGGGGGGAATGATGAATTTTCGGTAATAATAACAGTTGCCGCGCACGTCGTCTCGTGCGTCAGCAATGCTGTCCAGCGAAAATTCTGCCAGACTTCCCGAATGTGGCAACACCACGCGCTCGCTGCCGGCTACGCTGCCGCCGCTTATCAACTCGCGCTCCACGTCGGTGGTTTTTGACGAATCCACCTTGACAAACAGCCACGAGCCGTCCAGCGACACGCCATCCACGTCGTCGCCTTTCTCGCCGTCGCACGACGACAGCAATGCAGCGCACAGCGGCAGCACAACGGTATAAAATAGTAGTCTTGTCATAACGATTGATTTTACGGCACGAAGTTACAAAGAAACAGCCAAAACCGCAAATAAAAATCCATTAATGTAAAAAAACGTCAGAGCATTTTAAAAATACTTAACCACCGCGCCAACTTGCAAATAATTTGTTACCTTAGCGTCTGAGAAAAATGTAAAGAATAGCGACCATGAACAGCGAAACCAAAATATCTTCGATACTCAAAGACACCGGCGCGTGCGCCTTCCGCCTTAGCGACTACGGCTACGACGAGAGGGTTGCTTACGTATCCATGATAGTGTCGCTCGCGTGGGCAGACGGCAGCATCGACGACCGCGAGCGTCGCCTGATAGACACCATCGCCAATGCCGCCGGCGACGACATCGTGAAGGAACTCGAATCTATCATCATCCAAAACCGCAAGTTTAACATCGACAAATACAACGAGTGGGTATCTGCCATCAAGGACGAGAAACTTAAAATAGGGCTTATTATGGATATGTTTCTCACGTCCTTTGCCGACAAGGTGCTGATGCAGTCGGAGACGATGTACATGAAGTATATCACGCACAAACTCGGCATCAGCCCCCAACTATATGCCGCTATCCGCAAATGCACAGAGGATTTTCTCAACGAAAGGGACGACGAACAGCGCATCTATTACGAGCATGGGCTTGTGAACGACCGCGAGAAGAGTACTTCTGTAACCGTCCATTCGCTCCTCGGCAGTTTTCTTGGCGGGATAGCATAAAAAAAACTGTCTAAAAGATATGCTTTTAGACAGTTTTATGTTAAAGTAACAAAATCACTAATAACTTCCTTTCCTTTCAGTTTTCAAAGTGGAATAGTTGATTTTGAGCGCGGACACCTTGCGGAGTTCCTGCTTGATATCGGTAACGATGCCCATCTTGGCGTCGGAATCCACTTTAAGCGAGTAAGTCAACAACGGCCTTTCGGCTTCGTCGTGCGACTGACGCTCGCTCTCCACGTAGTCGGGAATATCTACGAGATTGGAAATCTTGTCGTTGAGCTGTACACGAGGCTCCGTGCCGTACTTGCTTTGGTATGTAGAGAGCGGTGCGCCTACGTATATGTAACTTACAAGCGATTTCTTCTCCAATTTTTTTACCTCGGTGGCAGTCGGGAGTTTTATCTTGACTTTGTAGTCGGTCTCCTTCATTGTTGTAACAGACATAAAGAAGAAGAGCAACATGAATACAATGTCGGGAAGCGAAGCGGTAGAGAGTGCCGCCATCTGCCTTGAACCACCTTTTCTAAATTTTGCCATAATTACTCCTTTGTTTTTTACGAATGTTACTTGATGCTCCTCGGCTCTGCTTCGGAGATGTTGAGCGGTATCACTATCTTTACGAGTTTCTGCTGGTCGGAGGACAGTTCGTCATATACTTTGCCAAACTGCTCCTGCGAAAACTTGTCGCGGGTGATGTTGTATGCCGCCACGATAGCGTTCTGCACGGCTATGTAGGTCTCGTATGTGGTGCCGCGGTCGTTCTGCAACGATACCACGCCCTTAGTGATTTCCACGTCGCCGCAGTTGTCGATGAGTTTTTTGAGAGCCACCACCTCGTCGGCCTTGCCGTCGCGTGTGGCGTCTTCAAGTTTCTTGGACGCTTTCACTTTTTCGGCGAGGTCAGCCTTGTCCTTGGGGTTGGTGATGAACTCGATTGTACGCTCTGTAAGCGTGTTGATGTCGGCCACTTCGCCTTCGATAGCGAGCTGATTGTCCTTGTTGATGAGGACAATGAAGATATTGCGCTCGTTGATCTTGTCGGTGTTCTCCTGTTTGTCTTCCTGGGGCGGTGGGAGTTGGCGGAAAAGACCTTGGTCCACGCTCATGGAAGTGGTTACGAGGAAGAATATCAGCAAGAGGAATGCGATGTCTGCCTGTGAACTCGCGTTCAGATCACCTACTTTTTTTGCCATCTTGTTCTCTTGGTTTTATGATTATTGCGGTTTATGGGCGGGACTGCCATGATAGCGGTTACCCGCCCTTCAACCGCAAAAAATCCGTTAGTTAAACTTTTTTGCTACCTCAGCGTAGATAACTGCGATTACCGAGAGACCAAGGATGATGTAGAGGGCGTTGAGGCCGGCTCCAGACCATTTGAGTTCGCCTTCGGTAGGCACGTTGTTGTCTGCGAGGGGCAGAATAGAGTTGATAGAGCCGTCGGCTATTGCGTATGCGATGAAGAATACTATCGCTATTACTGCAATGGTAACCACTGTCTTGATTACCGATTTGGGATCGTCGATGAGTTGCTTTACAAACTCCCATACCGGGAATGCGATTGCCAAGAGTGCGCAAAGTCCGAAGAGGACGTATGCCCATCCCATCGTCATGTCCGTTACACCATGCTCCATCTGCTCTGTCATGCCGCTGAGCGGAACAACCTGCGTGTAGAACATTACCATGATTACCACGGTAACTGCAAACAGCACGATTGTCAGCAAACCTAATATTTTACGTAACTGCATAATGTTTCGTTTGTTTTGATGTGTTGGTGAAAAGTGTTACCTGCAAATACTCCTATTAGTGTTTCTCCTTGTACCTGATGAGGAGGTCAACGAACTTGATGGAAGCGTCTTCCATGTCGTTTGTGAGAGCCTCGATCTTGGAGAGGATGTAGTTACAGAACACCTGAAGAATCATTGCAGCAATAAGACCCGTTACGGTGGTGATGAGTGCGACCTTGATACCACCTGCTACCAACGATGCCGAAACGTCGCCAGCCTGCTGGATGCTATCGAAGGCCTGAATCATACCGATCACAGTACCCATGAAACCGAGCATCGGGGAGAGCGCGATGAAGAGGTTGATCCAGGTAACGCCCCTTTCCATGCGGCCCATCTCTACGGAGCCGTAGGATACGATTGACTTCTCCACTACGTCGAGGCCTTGGTCGTAGCGGTCGAGACCTTGGTAGAAGATGCCTGCCACAGGTCCTCGTGTATCCCTGCATACGTCTTTAGCCGCTTCGATGCCACCGTTGTTGAGTGCGTCCTCCACCTTGTCGAGGAGTTTGGTGGTGTTAGTTGTGGAAAGGCCTAAGTAGATGATCCTTTCAATGGAGATTGCAAGACCGAGAATCAAGGCGATAAGCACGGATGCCATGAAGCCTGCGCCACCTTCGATGAACTTTGTCTTGATTACCTTGTGGATGGGTTCCTCCACCGGAGCATCCTGCGATACCTGCTCTGTTGCCGTACCGGACGTTGCGTCCTGCGCCATCACTACATCAGCACTGCCGAATACTAACATTCCGGTTATTGCCAATAATGAAAATAGTTTTTTCATGTTGTGTTTTATTAGTTTTTGATTATACGATAATTGATTTACTTTAAAGTCTTGTTATTATTTGCATCGTCTTTTAAGCGGTTTCCCGACAAAAGCGGAGAGAAAGGGATTCGAACCCTTGGTACCCTTTTGGAGTACACACACTTTCC
>CAMJWL010000235.1 GCA_946409405.1 uncultured Bacteroidales bacterium | reverse complement strand
ATTTTTAGGTAATTTGGCGCAAAATTGTTAGGTGATTTGGCGCAAATTTGTTAGGGGATTTGGCGCTACGCCGCCTTGTACAACTGCCGCTGAAACTCAAAATAATGGTTGCGGATTTGCGGGACGTCCATTGCAAGGTTGGCTTTGGCGTCGGCGATTGAGCCGTATTTCATATTGATGAACTTGCCGAGGTTGTCGGACGTGAACTCGCGGTAACTGTTGCGCAGATATTGCGATATGAGGAAATCGGTGAAGACGCGCTGAGCGGCGTTTTGATGCTTGTAGTAATCTTGCTTAACAAGTTCCACACGCTTGGTGCGTTCCATCGGTTCGGTTTCGTAGGCTATGTATTCAAGCACGTCGAGAAGGTCGCAATCCTCACGCCCCATAACACGCTGAATGGTTTGTAGTTTTTCTTCGTGAAAACCCTCGCGCTCCAAATGGCTGAGTAACGCCTGACGTGTGTCGGGATGCTCCCACTGCTTGCGCAAGTCTTCGGGACCGTTGAAAAAATGTGGCAACTTGCCAAAAAGACGTTTGATAAATTCTTCTATTGAAATTAGTTCGTCGCCAAACTGAAAACGCTCTGTCCAAGTGGTTTTGAGTTCCAGTGAGCGTTGTTCCGAAAGGCGTACTATCACTTTCTGTTTTGGTTTGCTGCCGCCGTCGCAAGTGCAGGGCAGATGTCCGCAATTAGGACACGGTTGTGGCTGATTGAAAGGCGTTTCGGGTTCGTTGGCGGTGCTGCCGCCGTTGCGAGGTTTCTTGTTGCAGGTGCAAGGATAATTGCCGCAGACAGGACAGAACGGGTCGCCGTCCCATTCAGCATCTTGAAAATTGCGGCTCGCTCCCACAAAGTCGTAAATGGTGAAATAATATTTGTCGTCGAAAAGGCGTGTGCCGCGACCTATTATCTGCTTGAACTCCACCATATTGTTGACAGGACGCATAAGCACAATGTTGCGCACATTGCGGGCATCAACGCCTGTGGAGAGTTTTTGCGATGTGGTAAGTATGGTGGGCAACTTGCGCTCGTTGTCTTGAAACAGTTTGAGAGTTGCTTCTCCGTCGGCACCATCGTCGGCGGTAACACGCTCGCAATAATTTGACGCAGGGTTGGTTTTGTGACGGTTGATCATATCGCGGATGATGTGGGCGTGCAACTGTGTGGCGCAAAATACTATCGTCTTTTCGTCGGGATTGATTTGAGAGAGCATCTCTATTACACGGTGTTCGTCGCGCTGGCGGATTTCTATGCGTCCGTTGTAAAAGTCGCGTTCGGTGTATGTTTTTTCGGTGTCGATTTCGCCCTCAATGTCGTCGTCGGGATTGTAGGTGTACTCGTCGATGTTGCTTTCCGAAATTCGCACACGGAATGGCGTGAGATAGCCGTCGGCAATGCCTTGTTTGAGCGAATAAGAATACACCGGCTCGCCAAAATAGCGGTATGTGTTGGCGTTGTCTTGACGGCGCGGCGTGGCTGTCATACCGAGTTGACAGGCGGGCGAAAAATAATCCATAAGTTCGCGCCATTGGCTTTCGTCGTTTGCGCCTCCACGGTGGCACTCGTCGATGATTATGAAATCAAAAAAATCTTTCGGGTATTGCTTGTAATATTGACAGCCGCTGCCGTCGGTGCACATAAAGGTCTGAAATATTGTAAAATAGAGATGCCTTGCCGTAGGTACTTTGCCGTGATGTTTGCGGAGTTCGTCGGGCGTGATGCGTACCATGGCATCTTCGGGAAACTGTTCAAAATCGTTGACGGCTTGGTTGGCAAGTATGTTGCGGTCGGCGATGAAAAGTATGCGCGGACGTTGGTCGGCTCCGTGGAGATTCCATTTGGTCTGAAATAGTTTCCAACAAATCTGAAACGCCGTGTATGTTTTGCCCGTGCCGGTTGCCATAGTGAGCAAAATGCGGTTTCGTCCGTTTGCCACTGCGCTAAGTACGTTGTTGATGGCGTTTACTTGGTAATAACGCGGCTCGCGGTTGCCGCCACGGTTGTAAGGTTCGAGATTAAAACGGTCGCGCCAAACGTTGGCTATCGGGAATGTCATCTGCCACAATTCCTGAGGCGATGGAAATTTGTCGATTAATTTTTCGGTGGAAGGCACGGTGTAATTGCCGTGCGCATCCTTTACGCCCATATCGATGAAGTAAATTTCATCGCCGTTGGTGGAATAGGCGTAGCGAATCTGCAACATTTCGGCGTACTGCTTGGCTTGCGGCACGCCCACCGAAACGTCTGTTTCGTCTGACTTGGCTTCCACAACGGCAAGTTTTATGCCCTTGTATTCAAGCACATAGTCAACTTTTTTGGGATTGCGGGCTTTGAGTTTTTCCACACGACCGGGCGCAATTAGGTATGCGCGTTGTTCGTTTAGAATCTGACTTTCGGGCACTTGCTCCCAACCCACGGCATAAAGCGCAGGGTCAATCTTCTTTCGGCGTGTTGTTGATTCGTCCATAATTTATCAATTTTTAGTTTTTAGTAACTCACCATCTATTACTCATTTTTTTTCATATAATTTGTTGATAATATTTTGTTTTATAACATTCATTTAATCAATTAATTATATTTTTCATTTTCACTTTTGGCGCATTTTCATTTTCACTTTTGGCGAAAATTCGTTAGGTGATTTGGCGAAAAATTTGCAAATATAAAAATAACATTTTATCTTTGCAGCATCTTGACTCCCACCGTGCCACTGACTTCGGTCAAGCCGGTGGGTTTAGTTTTTTTATTTGCCAAATATAATCATTTTTTTCACCACTACAAAAATTTTTTTGCCAAATGGCAGACGAGCCGTCTGCACTCCAACATTTATCCAAACACCTTTTTCAACAACGCCTGTTTCAAGTCGTTGCAGAGGGTTATGGTTTCGGCGTAGTTCGTTTGCAATGCTTTCACATTGGCAGAGAGTGCGTCGAGACGGTCAGCGATGCGCTGCTGCTCGGAAAGAGATGGACAAGAAATACTTAATGAAGATATATTCTCTAAACTCAAATTTGCTCTTGCAGAATCTTTTTTATAAAAATCGTATTGCTTGCTTGCCATTTCAGAATTTAGGAACATACATAAATATTTCACTTCTATTTTAGCATTGCACCTAACCAACGCAACTGCTTGATTTATATTAGCATCCGAATAATCTAAATCGAATATTGCTGCTCGACCAATTGACGCTCCAACAATGTTTACCAAAACATCGTGTTTTTTTAGAATAGAGCGTTTCTGTTTTGCATTAAAATCTCTTGGCAAAAATTTTCTTGGACTTATATCTATAAATCCATCACGTACATTTTCGCTTGTTATGAAAGGGATTCCACTATTCTGATATTGAAAACCTTGCCATTTTGGCGAAGCACCCTTAGTTATCAAAGTCGCATAATCTCCCAACTTCTTCTTCATCCATCCCTCTTTCGGTGTCAACAACTCTTTTAGAGCGGCTTGAAACAAATCTTTGGCGGCTTGCAGTTGTTTTTCGGCATTGGCTTTAAGGGCTTCTATCTTCGCAAACTCGGCATCAAGATAGGAAACAATGCGCTGCTGGTCTGGGAGCGGGGGAAATGCTATTTCAACTCCTGAAACTCTTTGTGTATTAAGGTTGCTTACTGTACTTCCTTGCGCTTTTTGCTGAAACTGCTTCTGAACTCTTGAAGACAAAAGAAGATAATAAAAAAAGTCAGCATTCAAATATTGTTGGTATTTCCTTAATACCAACCAACCGTCGTGAATACAACCATTTGTCTTCAATATGTATGGCCTTCCAAAACTCATAGAATTGGAAAGTAGGAAATCATCAACCTCAACCCATCTTGTTTTCTTTAAACCCGTTGGTTTAATTTTTTCTTTTGTAGAATAAATATATTTCCCTTGTGGATCTGTATCTCCTATTTTAATCCAATTTAAACCGTCTGGGGCAGTAGTAATAAAATCTTTTATTGGACGTGGCGAACCGCCTCGCTCAATCTCGCAGACCTCTCCCAACTTTTTATATTTCCATCCTTCTTTCATAGCATCTCCTTTATTTCGTTAATCAATCTTGCGGAATCGTTGTTGAGGTCGGCGATTGTGCCGAGAATGTCGGCGGCGGTGCGGTTGTCAACAATTTCTGGTTTGTTGGGATTTTTTACCGAGAGGTCGCAATCGTCGCCAAGGTCGGCAACGCTGAGTGTCCAAGAGTTTTCGCTTTCGGCTTTGGTTTTCTGTAATGCAACAAAATCTTCGAGGTCGGCTTCGGTGAGCGGATTGGTTTTGCCAAGGGTGCGGCTGAGGTTGAGTTGGTAATACCAAATTTTTTGTGTCGGCTCGCCTTTGGTGAAAAACAGCACCACGGTTTTAACGCCTGCGCCTTGAAAAACTCCTTGCGGAAGGTCGAGAATGGTGTGCAAGTTACATTCTTCGAGTAGTTTGCGGCGCAGTGATGCAGCATCGCCATTGCTCAAAAATGTGTTTTTGATTACAATGCCGGCGCGTCCGTTTA
>CAMJWL010000234.1 GCA_946409405.1 uncultured Bacteroidales bacterium | reverse complement strand
ACTGCGACGGCGAAACGATTACGATAGTGGAAGATTACAGGGAAGAATTGGCGGAAAGCGTTGGGATATAAATATTTATTTGCCAAACAATTCGGCGTGTGAGCCTGTTCTGTATAGAGATACAAGTCTTACTTTCTCATCCTTGCTGTATATCAACAACCAATCCGACAAAATATGACACTCTCTATACCCTTTATAATTACCTACAAGGCTGTGGTCTTTGTATTGTTCGGGTAACACTGTCCCCTCTTCGAGCATTTTAATAACCTCTCGAATTAATTGCAAATCCATCCCTTGTTTTTTGGCAAGTTTCAAGTCCTTTTTGAACTTAGTGCCGTAAAAAATATCGTATTTCATCCTACAAATCGGCAAAAAGTTCATCAACACTGTTGCACTTGATTACATTGCCCGCCTCAACATCGCGTATTGCTTGCATAGTTTCCTCATTAAGATAACATCCTGATTCGGGGTCATATAAGCGGTCGGCGGCAAGAGTCTTCTCTTGCGGAAGAAACATTCGGGAAGCGAGCCATTCCCTGTCGTTGAAACTCAATCCGCGCAAAAAGACAAGCAAATTATTTAAACTGAGTGTATCCATATCCATAAATTTTTATTTTCGCAAAAATAATCAACACTTCCGACATAACAAAAATTATTTTACGTCTCGAAAAAAATCCCTATCTTTGTCCTCCGCAAACAAAACAAACATACCCCAAAATGGACACCATCAAAATTCCCAGGCGCATTGCGCAGACCGTCTTGAACTCGTTGAAAGGCGGCGTAGTGCCGCGCATCGGGCTGCCATACATAGCCGTCGGGCGCAAAAACGAAATCGAGGCACTCCTCCACGACATCGAGATAATCAGCGAGGGCGGCGCGTCGTTCCGCTTCATCGTGGGGCGGTACGGCTCGGGCAAAAGTTTTTTGATACAGATGATTCGCAACTACGTGATGGACAAGGGATTCGTGGTTGCCGACGCCGACCTTTCGCCCGAAAGACGATTGCAAGGCACCAAGGGTCAAGGACTTGCCACATACCGCGAATTAATCACCAACCTCTCCACCAAGACCAAACCCGAAGGCGGCGCGTTGACATTGGTATTAGACAAATGGATTAATAATGTTCAGACCCAAGCCGCGCAGGAGACCGGTTTCACTTACGACGACCCGCGCCTCCGCTCAGCCGTTGACCTCAAAATCCAAGCCGTAACATCCTCGCTCAGCGAATTGGTGCACGGATTTGAATTTGCAAGGCTACTCACCGCCTATTATCACGCCTACATCGACGGCGACGACATCAGCAAGGCAAAGGTAATCCGTTGGTTTCGTGGTGAATACGCCCTCAAAAAAGAGGCAAAGGACGAACTCGGCATCAATATCATCATCACCGACGACAATTGGTACGAGTACATCAAACTCTTCACGGCGTTTTTCCGACAGGCGGGCTACACGGGGATGATTGTCTTCATCGACGAACTTGTCAACATCTACAAAATCCCCAATACCATCACGCGCCAATACAATTACGAAAAAATGCTCACGATGTACAACGACACCCTGCAAGGCAAGGCGCGGCATCTTGGCATCATTATGGGCGCGACGCCGCAGACCGTCGAGGACAAGCACAGGGGCATTTTTAGTTACGAGGCGTTGCGGTCGAGGCTGTCGGAAGGCAAATTTTCGCGGCCGGGGACGAGGGATTTGTTAGCACCAATAATCCGCCTCGAAGCCCTCACCGCCGAGGAAATGCTCGTGCTATGCGAAAAACTCTCCGCGATGCACTCCCAACTTTATGGTTATGACAACCGTCTCACCACCAACGACTTGACCATATTCATCAAGACAGAATTTTCGCGCATCGGAGCCGACCAAAACATCACGCCGCGAGAAGTAATCAGGGATTTTATAGAAGTGTCGGATTTGCTGTATCAGAATCCGGGACTAAGGCTGCAAGACTTGTTGGAGTCGGGCGATTTTGAGTTTGCCAAGTCGGATGCGGTGTCGGATACAGTTGAAAGTCAAGATTTTGCGGAATTTGAAGTATAACAATCAATGGACGTTTACTCACGATATTCGCCTTTTATACAGGATTTTATCTACCGCAACGGGTGGCAAAACCTTCGCGGCGTACAGAACGCGGCGGGGGAGGCTATTTTTTGTACGGATGATAATGTTTTGCTCTGTGCGTCAACGGCATCTGGCAAGACCGAGGCGGCATTTTTTCCTATCTTGACATTAATGGACGAAAATCCGCCAGCAACAGTTGGCGTCCTGTACATCGCCCCATTGAAAGCCCTCATCAACGACCAATACGACCGCCTCTCCACTATTTGCGAAGAGGCTGACATCACCGTAACTCGTTGGCACGGCGACGCTCCCGAAACGCCCAAACGAAACCTCCTCAAAAAACCTTCCGGCATCCTCCAAATCACTCCCGAATCGCTTGAAGCCTTGATGATTCGCAAACACGGCGAGATACCGTCGTTGTTTTATGACCTACGCTTTATTATAATTGACGAAATCCACTCGCTCCTACGCGGCGACCGTGGAATGCAGACATTTTGCCTGATAGAACGACTTTGCAAACTCGCCGGTTGCAATCCGCGCCGCGTAGGACTTTCTGCGACCATCGGCAACCCCGAATTAGCCGGTCGCTTCCTCTCCGCCGGTAGCGACCGCAAGACCGCAATCCCACTCTTTGAAAGTAAAAAAGACGTTTGGCGGCTGTCGTTGGAGCATTTTTATATAGACGAGGTTGGAGCGCAGGCGTCCCCGCCTGCCACGACTAATGATGGAGTGCAGGCGTCCCCGCCTGCCACAACAAATGATGGAGCGCAGGCGGCTCGCCTGCCTATCGAGCGGGCAGGGATGCCCGCACTCCAAAAACTCCAACACGCCGCCGACCCAGGATTGCTATATATCTTTGAAAATACCAAGGGCAAAAAGTGCCTGATTTTCACTAATTCACGTGAGGAATGTGAATCTGTATGTCAACATCTTCGCCAATATTGTGAAGTCGTCAACGAGAAAGACCGTTTCCTAATCCATCACGGCAACCTTTCCGCCTCGTACCGCGAGAGTGCCGAGGAGGAGATGAAGGACGACAATTCATATATGTCGATCTGCGCCACGGCGACCCTCGAACTCGGCATCGACATCGGCAAACTTGAACGCGCATTCCATATCGACGCGCCGTTTACCGTGTCGGGATTTCTTCAACGACTTGGACGCACGGGGCGGCGCGGTCAGCCGTCCGAAATGTGGTTTGTAATGCGCGAAGAACACGCCGAAGCCCGCGCAATGTTGCCAGAACTGATTCCGTGGTATATGTTGCAGGGCATTGCGATTGTGCAATTGTATGTAGAAGAACGATTTGTGGAACCGCCACGAATGGACAGGATGCCGTACAGTTTGCTTTACCATCAGACAATGAGCACACTCGCATCAAGCGGCGAAATGACCGCCCGCGAACTTGCATCGAGGGTGTTGTCGCTATCGTGTTTCAGGCGCATCACGCAAGACGATTACAAGATATTATTGAGACATCTTATAGAAAAACGACATATTTCTCGTACTGAAAACAACGGCCTGATTGTTGGTCTCGAAGGCGAAAGAGTAATCAACAACTACAAATTTTTCGCCGTGTTCCAAGAAAACATCGAATACAGCGTCAAGGCTGATTCTCAGGAACTTGGTACAATCGTAAAGCCGCCACCACCGGGCGAAAAAATCGCTATTGCGGGGCGCGTTTGGGTGGTGGAAGAACTCGACCACAAACGCCGCATCGTATATGTTGACCTCATCAAAGGCAACATTCCGGCATATTTTGGCGACGTGCCGGGCGAAATTCACACGCGAATTTTGGAGCGTATGCACTACGTATTGCGCGAGGACAAACTATACCCATACCTCAAACCCCACGCCGTCAACCGTTTGGCGGAGGCGCGGCATAGTTTTGAGGCGTCGGGTATGGACAGTCATCATTTGATACACCTCGGCGGCAAAATGTGGGCGTTGTTTCCGTGGCTCGGCACGTATGCGTTCTTGGCGTTGGAAAGGTTTTTGAAATTGGTCTGCGCCCCGCGCCTCGGTCTCAAAGGCTTCACCTCTGCGCGTCCGTACTATATGCAGTTTACGATGCAAGTGTCGGAAGACGAATTTTATAATATAGTGTCAGAGGAAAGCCGCCGCCCTCACTCGCCGATGGAACTCCTCTACCCCGCCGAAAACCCCGTCTTTGAAAAATACGACGAATACCTTCCCGAAGAGTTGGTCCGCAAAGGCTTCGCGTATGGCGTATTGGATTTTGACGGAATGAAAGAACGGGTGCAGGGATGGACGCCGTACAATATTACCATTCCAAATCCTTGATTCCGTACCTCAGCACCTCAATCTCCTTGCCGGTACAATCGACAACAGCGGTAGGATTGTTGTTGCCGTAGCCACCATCGATTACGAGGTCCACTTGATTCTTGTAACGCTCCCAAATCAACTCCGGGTCGG
>CAMJWL010000233.1 GCA_946409405.1 uncultured Bacteroidales bacterium | reverse complement strand
GGCGACGGTCAAGTCACAGAAGCCGACCGTACAATCCTCGGCAACGGTTTCCCGAAATTCAACTACGGCATCAACCTCAATGTTGCTTGGAAAAACATCGACTTCTCGCTCTACGGCTATGGCGTAGCAGGTCTCGACCTCCTCTCTTACTCCGCAATGCGTCTCGCGATTGCATACCAGGGCGACGACGGCTGTGTGCCCAACACTCTCAAAGGCAACGACTACTGGACTCCCAGCAACACTGGTGCTTCTCTCCCCCGCGCTACATACGTGGACGGCAACTGGAACAGAAGGGTATCCTCTGCATGGGTAAAGAAGGCCGACTACTTCAAACTTAGCAATATCCAGATTGGCTACACATTCGACAAGAAGGTTATCGAGCCTCTCAAACTCACCAACGCAAGGGTTTACTTCGCTATATCCAACGTTGCATTGTTCTCTCCGTATAAGAAGTACGGCGATCCCGAATGTGGTCAGGGCTGCGTATTGTACACTGGTTTGGATTCAGGCCGTTACCCCAACCCGAGGACATTCCAATTCGGCGTAAGTTTCTCTTTCTAATTTAACTTAACATTAACGGTAGAAAACTATATGAAAAACATAAATAAATATCTTGCACTTGCCCTCGGCGCGGGAGCAATGCTTACGGCGCAATCCTGCAAGGAAAGCTACCTTGATGTCGATCACTACGACATCTTGAGCGCCGACTACATGACAAGCACAGACGAGCACTTTGAGGACGGTGTGCTTTCATGCTACGCAAACATGAACCAGATGATCAACGAAGACTCCATGAAGCCTTGGCTCTGGTTCTCTGGCCACCCGACAATGGACACCCAGGCCACTGGCTGGGACAAGTCGTGGCTCACACAGTCTTGGTCGGCAGACCAGGGGGAAATGTACGCCGAATGGCAACGTCTCTACGACGGCATATCGCTCTGCAACAAGATTATCGAAATCTGCAACGACCCCGCTCAGAACTCGAACATCAAGCCCGAACTCGTTAAGGCTGCACTTGCCGAAGCAAGGGCAATGAGAGGCTTCTACCTCTTCCTCGCTGCACAGACATGGGGCAATGTGCCGATTCTCAAAGAAGGTCAAAACTTCAATGACCTCTCTGGCAACGGTGGCACAGAAGGCAACGCTGTTGAGGTGCTCGACTTCGTAATCGAAGACCTCAAAGCCGCAGCAGACAATCTCGACTGGGCTCCTCGCAACGGTCAATACGGACGCGCCACCAAGGGTATGGCTAAGGCATTCCTCGCCGAGGCTTATCTCTGGAAGGCATACCGCAAGGGCAACCCCAACGGTGGTGGCGAAGAAGTTACAAGCGCAAAGGCTCAACTTGAGGAAATAATCAAATCCGGCACCTACAAGTTGCAGGAATCCTTCACCACACTCTTCGACCCTCTCGCATGGAACAAGGAAAGCATCTGGGAGGAAGTAATGGACGAAGGCGGACAGTCTAACCAGTGGGGCGACTTCCACACCAATGCTCACGGCTGGACCGACAACTACGCTGCATGTCCTGACGGCAACGGCGGCTGGGGTACTCTCTTCCTCTCGTGGGAATGGTACACCTGCTACGAGAAAGGCGACAAACGCCGCGACGGTTCTGCTTGTACAAGCATCATCTCCGACTGGGGCAACTTCAAAAACCGCATCACCGACGAACCCCTCGAGCAGTCTAAGTCTGAGTATTGCTACGGCAAGAATCCCTATCAGGCTGATGTGAAAAACCAGCCTGGACACCAGACCTACCACTGGGACAATGGTGGCGACCGTGCTCCCAATGTATATTCCATCAAGTGGTGGCGCACAGGCTCCAACACATGGTGGTCCAACATTTGGAACCCTGTTCACGTTTACTGGAAACGCTACGCTGACGTCCTCCTCACCTACGCTGAGTGCTGCTTCCGTACAGGCGACAATGCTACTGGCTGGGAATACGTCGACATGGTTCGCGAACGCGCCTTCGGCAAACTCGAAGCAGGTCAAGAGGCCGCTTTGACAAGCAAATACGCACCGTATTACCTCGCTTACGCCACAGCAGAATCTGGCAATGCCGGCACATACGGTCCTGACAATTTCAAGGATGCAGACGGCAATGCAAAATATCCGATACCTTTCGGCTCCAATATGTCTGACTTCGTTAAGGGCGAGACCTACTACGGCATGGTGAAGACAAAACTCGGTTTCAACCTCGAAACATGGGAGGTTGCTCTTCTCCAGGAACGCCGCAAGGAGTTCAACTGCGAATGGGTATTGGCTCCCGCACTCCACCGTTCTGGCGTATTGGCTGAGCACATCCGTGTAAACTATCCCAAGGATTCTACACCGATTTCGGAACTTGCCAACTATCCGTGGTGTCCGCGCTCATACGAGTACAGCGAGGATAAGATGAACTTCCCGATTCCCGCACAGGAATTGCTCCGTAACCCCAACTTGACTCAGAACAAGGCTTACAGGTAGTAACACACGACACTAACAGGTCTTAATTTATTAAGCCGTCGCAAGCACAAGTTTGCGGCGGCTTTTTTTTTACGTATGACCCCGCGATAACTTAGCGGAATCTGCCTAAAAAACACACATTCCGCTAACCTATCCGCGATAACTTAGCGGAATCTATAAAAAAAATATACATTCCGCTAACCTATCTCAAAAAATATTGCTATATTTGCCAAAAATTACAACATTGACAAAATGGATAATACAGAAATAATAGGCAGAGAGGCAGAACGCGAGTTGCTCAAAAGGACTTACGCATCAGGCGTCAACGAATTTGTGGTGGTCTATGGGCGCAGACGCATAGGCAAGTCGTTCCTTATCAACAAATATTTTGAAGGCCAATTTGCCTTTTATATGACCGGACTGTATCAAAAACCGAAAAATTTCCTGCTTTCGTCGTTTGCAGTAGCCCTGCACGAATATTCGGGCATAGAACGTCCCGTCCCCAAAAACTGGATGCAAGCAATGACACAACTCAAAGAACACCTTGCCAATCAGCCAAAGGGGAAGCGTATGGTGGTATTCATCGACGAAATGCCATGGCTCGACACACCAAAATCCGATTTTTATGCCGCCTTCGAGTGGTTTTGGAACGGATGGGCAGCCAATCAGAACAATTTGATGATGATAGTGTGCGGCTCGGCGACAACATGGATTACCGAAAAACTACTCAACGACAAGGGCGGCTTCTTCAACCGCGCCACACTGCGCATTGCCCTCCGCCCATTCACACTGCACGAAACCGAACAATACCTCAAATCGAAAAACATTGTGTTCTCTCGTCGAGAAATAGCCGAATGTTACATGACAATGGGCGGAATACCATACTACCTGAAACAAATTTCGCCATCCCTTGGCTACAACGCCAACATAGACCAGATGTTTTTTGGGCAAAATCCGCTACTCGACGGCGAGTTTAAGGCATTGTTCAACACATTGTTTAAAAATCCCGAACCATACACATGCATCGTCGAGGCATTGGCTAAAAAAAACATGGGACTTGTACGCAAAGAAATAATTGCAGCGACCCGGCTATCGGACAACGGCGTGCTTTCAAGATTATTGGACGACCTGTGCGCCTCCGGCATCGTGTCGGCATACAATTATTTTGGTTCCGCAAAAAAAGACACTGTATATCAACTGTGCGACTTTTATACACTTTTTTATTTGCGTTTTGTGAAAGGTCGCAGCGGCAGAGACGAGCATTTTTGGACTCTTTCCATCGACAACACTTCGCGTCGTGCATGGGCGGGATATACCTTTGAGTTACTCTGCAAATATCACATCGCGCAACTCCGTCGTGCAATTGGCATAAGCGATGTATTGACAGAATGCTCCACATGGTTTCACAAACAGGACGGCAGACGAGGCTGCCAGATAGACCTTGTGATTGCGCGCCGCGACGAAGTAATCAATCTCTGTGAAATGAAATTTTGCGCCGACGAATACGAAATCGATGCCGCCGACGAAGAAAACTACCGCAACAAAATAGAAACATTCCGCCGCGTTACCGGCACAAAATACGCCCTGCATTTTACAATGGTTACTACATACGGCATCAAAAAAAACACCCACAGCGGGATTGTCCAGAAAAATATCGCTCTCGACGACCTTTTCTGCTAAAAAAACGCGGGAAGCCAGCAGTCATAAGGATTATAACAATGCGCACAAAAAAAACGTCCCGGTTTTTTTGGGGGGGACCGGGACGTTTAAAAAAATAATCATCGGATAAAATTGATAACAGCTCTTTTTGGATAAGAACTTGAACCACAAACATTAAAACAATTAGTATAAACACATCATCAAAAAACAAATTCTATCATTAGGGTAGCAAGTATGTCTTAGGATTTTAACATCATTTCCTTGTTGCTTTCACTTATAAGACACACAACTACAAAGATACCCTATGCAAATAAATGTTAAATATTCGTCTGTTAAAACGCCGCTGATAATTATTTTCCAAATTTTCTTTTTACATTCCAACTAAAATTTTACCTTTGCACTGTGGAAATAATTGCAATTATTAAATATGACAAACATAG
>CAMJWL010000232.1 GCA_946409405.1 uncultured Bacteroidales bacterium | reverse complement strand
TGTGATATTGAAAGAATGGCTCAGCCACGACGAAACATTGGATTTGGTAAAGGATGCATTGTTTTATTTGACGGTTTCTCGCTATGAAGGACTTCCGTTGGCAGTAGTTGAAGCAATGGCGTTGGGCAAATGTATTGTTGCGTCCAATGTTGTTGGCAATTCCGACTGTGTACGTAATGAATATAATGGTTTGCTTTTAAATCTTGACGTAGATACGTTTGTTGCAGCCATTTGTAGGCTGCTCGACAATCCTCAACAAATCAAAACTTTTGGTGACAATTCTCGAACACTATACGAATCAGAGTTCAATATAAGAAATAGGATTGCGATGTTGGAAGATATTTATAAAGAGGTCGCAAATAGATAATCATCTATGGCAAAAAGATGAAAGCAAGCGGTTTCCAGTTCCGTTGGGCTTTTGAAGAAGCAATCAAGGATTGGTTTGAGGACAACAACAATCAATATTTGGAATAGCGTTGATTATCAAGCCCATAACAATTATTTCAAAGAAAACTCCTATTTAATTTGCTATATTCAATTTGGTTTATTAACTTTACGGCGAAAAAGGATTGACGTATATTTATGACATACAAATCGCTCGACATAGCAAAGACACTGATACTTATGGCGCAAGAGGATGGAGGTCGGGGCGGAGAACGGCTCACCAACCTAAAACTCCAAAAACTCTTGTATTATGCACAAGGATACCATCTTGCTGCATTGGGTACTTTGTTGTTTGAGGATGCTATCGAGGCGTGGATGTATGGTCCCGTGGTGCCGGTATGTTATGAACACTATCAAAAATATGGTTCTAAATCTTTGCCGATGCTTCAAGGGCAATCTTACGGACGACTTGATGAAATAGATGACAGGTTATTGCGACAGGTCTATAATTCGTTGGTGGCATATAGTGCAATTGGATTGATGCAAATGACGCATACGGAATCACCGTGGCTTGACACCAATCCCAAGGGACACGGCACTGTGATTTCAACCGAAAAAATGAAAGATTATTTCAAGCCAAAATATCCGGCACTTGTCCGAGCCTCGTATGCGAAAACACTTGACTCATTTGTTGCCAAAAATGAAGATTCGGCATATTCCCCATCCGATATGTCAATGAAAAGATGCCTCAGCGTATTGGATATTATGCCGGATGTAGTATTGCCGTATATAGATTTGACACCAAATGAATTTGGAAGCATCAACATATCCATTCGTGTTGGCAAAGAGCGACGTATGACCATCAATACAGGCGACGAAACTATGTCGTGGTATTATTGCACAGATTACAATTCCCGTCCCTGTGGCAAATCTTTTGTTGGTTACGATGATGCGACTTTCGCCGAAATAATACAAACAGCAAAAAATCTTGTGGTATAATGGATTGCGTTGATGACAATGAAAGATTTTCCCGCTGGGTGTTTTATCCTCGTTTCATGGATGAGAATGGGGTGCTTAACCACAAGTTTATTTTTTTGCGTCCAAACATAAATGAAAAAGGTATTTCAGGACAACTTTATGACCGTATAAGCCGTCAGATTGCAATTGAGGACGGCGTGAAGTTTTGTCGCAAAAAAAATGGCAAGCCTCGTAACTTTCGGAGTTTTTGCTCGCCAAAGGCTACGACGTACACGGAATCATCCGACGCAGCAGCGTCGATTATCGCGAGAGGATTGCACACCTCGAAGGCAGACCAAATTTCCATCTGCATTATGCGGATATGTCTGACTCAATGTCGCTTGTAAAACTTGTAGGCAAAGTACAGCCGACGGAGATTTACAATCTTGCGGCGCAGAGCCATGTGCAAGTAAGTTTTGACGCGCCAGAATTTACGGCTGATGTAGATGCCGTTGGCGTACTGAGGATTTTGGAAGCCGTGCGCACCAATCATCTCGAAAAGACGTGTAAAATTTATCAGGCATCGACCTCCGAACTTTACGGCAAAGTTGAGGAAGTGCCGCAGAGCGAAACAACGCCATTCCATCCGTATTCGCCGTATGCCGTGGCGAAATTGTACGGCTATTGGATTATTAAAGAATACCGCGAGGCGTACAATATGTTTTGTTGCTCTGGCATTTTGTTCAACCACGAGAGCGAGCGTCGCGGCGAAACATTTGTAACACGCAAAATCACTCTTGCAGCCGCACGTATCGCACAAGGCAAGCAAGAAAAACTTTATCTTGGCAACCTTTCGTCGCTCCGAGATTGGGGCTACGCAAAGGATTATGTCGAGTGTATGTGGCTGATTTTGCAACAGGACAAGCCCGAAGATTTTGTGATTGCAACTGGCGTTCAACATTCTGTGCGTGAATTTGCTTATCACGCTTTCAAGGCGGCAGGCATCGAATTGAAGTTTGAAGGCGAAGACATTGACGAAAAAGGCATTTGCGTTAATGGCCCTGCAAATCTCGTTGGCAAGACCTTGGTTGAGGTCAGCGAAGATTTTTACCGTCCTACGGATGTGGTCAACCTTCTTGGCGACCCGACCAAGGCAAAGCAAACCCTCGGTTGGAATCCGCAAAAGACCTCCTTCGATCAACTCGTAAGTATCATGGTAAAGCACGACATGGAAAAGGTCGCTGCTGAACATGTCGCAAGCGTTATGCGCACCAACCTCGCCGAATACCTTGAGAAAGGCGTTGTGAAATAGTAGAGTTGTCAGACTCTACTCACAAACTCAAAAAAGCCTGTTACTCATCGTGACAGGCTTTTTTTATGCCTCTCTTGATGCTCATTTGCAAAAATTAACATAAAAAACTTTTGTTTGAAATCTCTTGTTATTTAACGGTTTACGGCTGATAATAATTTATATAAAAATATATTCTCCAAAAATACTTGCACGCCTCACAAAATACCTCTACTTTTACCGTTACAATTAACACAATGTAAAACCTTCAAAAACCTTTTTTATCACCATGTCCGAGTCAGGCAAATACTATTCCGACGAAATCCTTGGCAGCTACGACAAGAGCTTTGCCGAGCTTGAAAAAATCGAGCAGGAGCTTGAAAACCCTGAAATATCTGTGGACAAATTGTCGGAACTTGCGGACAGGAGCCTGCCACTGATTAGGAGTTGTAAGAGCAAACTCCTTGAAGCCCAGGAGAATGTTGACAGGATACTCAAAGAGGCAGAAGGTGTTAATCAGAAATAAAGAGAGCCATGTCGGAGGTTGTTGACGGCAAAAAAGTGTTCTCGCTGAGTGAATTTGCGGCGAGTGTGCAGAGGGCATTTGGTGCGCTTTACAACAAAAATTACTGGATAAAAGCCGAAATCTCCAAACTCAATTTTTTCCCCCGCTCTGGGCATTGCTATCCCGAACTTTCCGAAACCAGTGGCGGCAGCATTACGGCTGCACTCTCGGGGTTCATCCACAGGGACACTTACAGAGCGTTAAACGCAAAATTTCAGAACACCATTGGCGAGCCGCTCCACGACGGTATGAAAATAATTGCGCAGTGCAGCGTCCATTTTTCCACCACACGCGGAGTGAGGCTCACAATCAGCGACATAGACATCAATTCCATCCTTGGCGAACAGGCACGTCTGCGCATGGAGGTAGTCCAGACATTGAAATCGGAGGGCGTCTTTGCGCTCAACAGGTCTGTCGCCCTTCCGCGTATCGTAAAAAGGATTGCCGTGGTTTCCGTGGAGAGTGGCAAGGGTTACGCTGATTTTATGAGCATAGTTAATTCTGTAAAAACGTACCGCCTTCACATCCAACTGTTTCCCGCGCTGATGATGGGACCCGAAGCCGCCGTGCAGATGTCCGCCGCTCTCGAAAAAATCAGGGAGCGCGCCGCCGAATTTGACGCCGTGTGCATAATCAGGGGCGGTGGTGGCGAGAACACCTTGCAGTGTTTCAACGACCTGACCCTCTGCCGCGCCATCGCGCTGTTCCCTTTGCCCGTGATGACTGGCATAGGGCACGCCACCAACCGCACAGTGGCAGAGGAGGTGGCAAGTACGTCGTTTGTATCCCCGTCGGAACTCGCCAACTTCCTCATAGACAGACATTCTGGCGAAGTAGCGAGATTTAATGTATTAACAAACAAAATCGCACTCCTTTTGCAGCGCAATCTCCAGAACAAGACAAATAAACTTGATATGCCGATAAAAAACTTGCGCTATAAATATGGCGTGGTCTTCCGCCGCAAAAAGGAGCAGATAGAAGGCGCGGAAATTGCTATCAGACAGAAAATAGACGGCATCTTCACCCGCCGCGCTTACGCCATACACGCCATAGCGTCGCGCATTGCCCTTGCCGCCGGCGGATTTTGCCAGAGACAACGCCAGCGCGTTGAAGGCATCGAAGAGCGCGTACACGGGGCTGCAGCCATCAGAATCCCTGTATTGGCGGGTCGTCCGTTGCAGATGCGCCTTGCCGCCGAACCGTCAGACGGGGTGTGCATCCTGCGAGGAACGCAAATAATCACGTCCATCAGTGTACTTCGCACAGGCGACAAAATCCGCATCGTAACTCCCGAAGGGTCTGTTTCGGCGGAAATAACGGCTACCGACATCGTATTGTAATGATTTTTTTGTCCTTGCAACAGTTTGATTCACACTCACTTGAAAAAAAGTTTGAAAAAAGATTCAAAAAGAT
>CAMJWL010000231.1 GCA_946409405.1 uncultured Bacteroidales bacterium | reverse complement strand
GTTTTTGAAGGAGTTTGATAATGGCATCCAACTCGACCACCCAAACATCGTCCGTATCGAGGACAAGGGCGAAGATGCCGAAGGCCTTTGGTATTCAATGGAATACGTTGACGGACGTCCGCTCACGCAGATGATTAAGAGCGGCGAACTCATCAAGAATCCCCGCCTTGTGCGCAACATTTTGGAGCAACTCTGCGACGCGCTCACCTACGTCCACAAGAAACAGATAGTGCACCGCGACCTCAAGCCCGACAACGTTCTCGTTACCTACCGTGGCGACAATGTGAAGGTTTTGGACTTTGGACTCGCATATTCAGACAGTTACGACGACCATCTTGTGAAAGCCGGCACTCCCAAATATGCCGCGCCCGAACAGATGACCAAGGGCAACACCGTGGATCAGCGCGCCGACATCTACGCCGTGGGTCTGATGCTTTTGGAAATGACCACGGGCAGCCTTGCCGACCGCCAGGCGACCACCGTGGAGGATCCCAACTTCCAGCAAATCATCATAAAGGCCACCAAACAGAATCCCGACGAGCGTTACCACGACTGCCGCGAGATTATCGATGACCTCAACCGCACCATCGCAAAGCCCGCCGCCGTAACTTCCTCCCCCACCCCGTCGCCGCAACCAACTGTGGCACAGACAACTACCTCCACGCCGCGCCCCACCGAAGTACAAGGCGAGCGCAAGAAAAACATGCTGCCCATCTTTATTATAGTAGGTGTATTGCTAATTGGCGGCATTGTGGCATGGCTACTTCTTGGCAACAAGGGCGGCAATGGCAACAACGGCAACGGCGGCAACACTGCGAACAACGACCAAAAACAGGAACAGCCGCAACAGCCTGACAACCAACAGAATACCGTTCCCGACACCAAACCTGAACCGGTGCAGCCTGTGGTGGACGACAGGACCAACAATGGCCCCACCGAGGAGGAGAAACAGCAAAACCAGGAGCAATCGGCACTCAAAGAGGAATACGAACAACTTCTTGCCGATGCCAAGAAAGTGTTTGACACCAAGAACGTTGCTCGCGCACTTCCGCTCTACGAGGCTATTGTCAACAAGACTCCCGCCTACGCCGAGGCGCAAAACGAAGCCAAGGCAAAGGTAGAGTTCTGCAAAAAGCAAATCGCCAAAACCCCGTTGTACAGCCTCAAAAAGGAGATGCAGAACGGCAACATTGGTTATCTCAACAAAGATGGCTACATTGTGGTCGATTTCCTTTACAAAGACGAACTCCGCCACAAAAAAGGCGGCAAACTTTTGGCTGTGAAAGACAATTTGGGCAAATGGGGCTTTATTGACGAAGCCACCAAACTTCCCATCACCGACTTCAAATACACCGACATTGACAACAAACACGATTACGCTGGCGAATACCGCATGAACGTCGCCGGCAACAACAAGCGTTTCGACATCATCAAAGCGGACAAAATTGAAGAATACACCAACGGCAAAAAGACCAACACCATCCTAATTCGCAACAATAGTTCCAACTAATTGGAGTGTGGGCGGCTCGCCCGCTTACAAATAAATCTCAAAAAAGGGTTGACAAACAATTTTGCCAACCCTTTTCTATTTCCATTTAATCTCTAATCTTTAATCTCTAATCTTTAATCTTTCCTCTCTCCTACTCCAAACTCTCCTTGTACCACTCGAACAACTTGCCTACTCCGTCCTCAATCTCCACTTTGTGCGTCCAGCCGAGGGAGTGCAATTTGGAGACGTCGATGAGTTTGCGCATTGTGCCGTCGGGTTTTGTGGAATCAAAAATCACTTCGCCTTCAAAGCCAACCGCCTTCACAACCAACTCGGACAACTGACGGATTGTCAATTCTTTGCCAGTGCCAACGTTGATGTGACAGTTGCGGATTTCGCCGAGCGACGGAATTGCGCCGCCGCGTCCTGCGCTGTGATTGCGGTCAACAGCACCGTCGGTAGATGCGCCGTAGTGAACGCTCGAATATTTTTCGATGCCAATGATGTCGGCAAAACTTACGTTCAACAATACGTGCACCGAAGCGTCTGCCATATCCTCGCTCCAAAGGAACTCGCGCAACGGAGTGCCTGTGCCCCAAAGAGTTACCTTGTTGTTTTCGATGCCGTATTTCGCCAAAACTTTCAGGATTTCGGCGTGGTCTGCCTTGCCGTCAATGCCTTCCACGGGACGCTTGTTGAGGTCGATGGTGATGCGCTGCCAGTCGTTGTCGTTAATGAGTTTTGCAAGATAAATTTTGCGCATCATTGCGGGCATCACGTGCGAATTTTCGAGGTGGAAATTGTCGTTAGGACCATACAAATTGGTTGGCATTACGGCGATATAGTCGGTGCCGTATTGGAGGTTGTACGATTCGCACATTTTGAGACCGGCGATTTTTGCGATGGCGTACTCCTCGTTGGTGTATTCGAGGGGCGACGTGAGGAGCGCGTCCTCCTTCATCGGCTGCGGCGCGTTTTTGGGATAGATGCACGTGCTGCCGAGGAACAGAAGTTTCTTAACGCCGTGCGCGTAAGCCTCGCTGATGACGTTGCACTGTATCTTCATATTCATCATAATGAAATCCGCCCTGTAAAGCGAATTTGCCATTATGCCGCCCACAAATGCCGCCGCAAGTACCACAGCGTCAGGCTTTTCGTCATCAAAAAATTTCTTGACCGCCACTTGGTCGGTGAGGTCGAGTTCGCGGTGACTGCGACCAACGAGGTTGTTGTAGCCACGCTGTTTAAGATTGTTCCAAATCGCCGAGCCAACCAAACCGTTGTGTCCGGCAACGTAAATTTTCGCTGATTTGTCCAACATAATTTGTAAACGTAAATTATCAGTTAGTTTGCCGCCTTGCGGCGGCGATTTTCCTAAAACATCAATTACCGTCAATTTTTTCGTCAATTACCATCAATTTTAAAAGAAAATTTCGATAATTGATGTCTAAATTGACGGTAATTTTCGTTTCCAAAAACACAAACGCCACAAGGCGTTTGTCGTTTAATCGCGTTTGAAAATATCGCGGGTGTAAACTTTGTCCTTCACGTCGTCAAGCACCGCGTCATAGCGGTTGGCGAGGATTGCGCGGCTCTGCGACTTGAACTTTTCGAGGTCGTTTACCACCAACGAACCGAAGAAATCGTCGCCGTCGTTGAGCGTTGGTTCATAGATAATTACCGTTGCACCCTTAGCCTTGATGCGTTTCATAACGCCTTGGATGCTGCTCTGACGGAAATTGTCGCTGTTGCTCTTCATCGTCAGGCGGTAAACACCAATCGTTACCGGTTCGCGGCGACCGCTGTACTGATTGGCGGTGCTGTAATCGTACCAACCTGCAATCCTCAACACCTGATCAGCGATGAAATCCTTGCGTGTGCGGTTGCTCTCCACGATTGCCGACATCATATTTTGCGGCACGTCGGCATAATTTGCCAAGAGTTGTTTTGTGTCCTTCGGCAGACAATATCCGCCGTATCCAAAACTCGGATTGTTGTAATGTGTGCCAATACGCGGGTCGAGTCCAACACCGTTGATAATCGACTGTGTATCAAGACCTTTGACCTCCGCGTAAGTATCCAATTCGTTGAAATAACTTACACGAAGAGCAAGATAAGTGTTAGCAAACAATTTGACCGCCTCAGCCTCTTTCATGCCCATAAAGAGCGTGTCGATGTTTTCTTTTACTGCGCCTTCCTGCAACAATCCCGCAAACTGACGAGCCTTTTCTTCGAGGAATTTTACGTCTGCAAGTCGCTGAATGGCAGCATTTTCGTCGGCAAATTCGGGCTTGTCGATTATCTTGGGAACGCCCACAATGATTCGCGACGGATAGAGGTTGTCGTACAAAGCCTTCGACTCGCGCAAAAATTCCGGCGAGAAAAGAAGGTTCATTTTGTTGACACCCTTTGCTGCGTACCTTATATAAAGGCTGCGGCAATATCCCACAGGAATTGTACTCTTGATTACCAGCACGGCATCAGGGTTGACGCTAAGCACCAAGTCAATAACGTCCTCGATGCAATGCGTATCAAAAAAGTTTTTCACCGGGTCATAATTGGTCGGCGCGGCAATGATTACAAAATCCGCATCCTTGTACGCCGTTGCGCCGTCAAGTGTGGCGGTAAGGCGGAGTTGTTTTTCCGCAAAAAACTTCTCAATGTATTCGTCCTGAATCGGCGAAATGCGGTGGTTGATTTTGTCAACTTTTTCGGGAATCACATCAACTGCCGTAACGTCGTGATTCTGAGACAACAACGTCGCCATCGACAATCCCACATAACCTGTACCTGCAACTGCAATTTTTATATCTTTCATAATATTGTATTCGTAAACATTAATTGTCATTTTTGGGTCGCCACCTTGCGGTGGCTTTTTCTTTTAAACGTCAATTACCGTCAATTTAGCCGTCAATTTTCGTCAATTTCTAATCTCAATTTTCATCAATTTCAATCGTCAATTATTCAAAATTGATGGTAATTGATGAAACAATTGACGGTAATTGACGTTCAAAAAACCTCAAACGCCGGCGGCGTTTGCCGTCAAAAATTATCGTCCGGCGTACATGCTTTCGTAGTATTTCTCGTAATCGCCAGAGGTGATGTTGTCCATCCAAGCCTGATTGTCGAGATACCAGCGGACGGTCTTTTCGATGCCTTCCTCAAACTGCAACGACGGCTCCCAACCGAGTTCGC
>CAMJWL010000230.1 GCA_946409405.1 uncultured Bacteroidales bacterium | reverse complement strand
GCATTTACGAACTCACCAAAATCGATCCGTGGTTCATCGGCAAACTCAAAAACATCGTCGATTTCAAGCACAAACTCGAATCTTACAACAAGATTGAAGACCTGAGCGCAGAGGTTCTCCGTGAAGCCAAAATTCTCGGTTTCAGCGACTTCCAAATTGCACGTTTCGTCCTCAAAACCAAGGGCGGCAATATGGAGAAGGAGAATCTCGCCGTGCGCGCCTACCGCAAAAAACTCGGCATTCTTCCCGCCGTCAAGCGCATCCCGACTGTTGCAAGCGAGCATCCCGACCTCACCAATTATCTCTATATGACGTACAGCGTTGAGGGGTATGATATTAATTATTATCAAAATGAAAAATCCGTAATCGTACTTGGCTCAGGTGCTTACAGGATTGGCTCGTCTGTGGAGTTCGATTGGTGTAGCGTCAATGCCATCAATACTGCCCGCAAACTCGGTTACAAGTCGATTATGATTAATTACAATCCCGAAACCGTCTCCACCGACTACGATATGTGCGACAGGTTGTATTTTGACGAGTTGTCGTTTGAGCGCGTCTTGGACGTCATTGACTTGGAGAATCCTCGCGGCGTGATTGTTTCGGTTGGCGGTCAGATTCCTAACAACCTCGCAATGAAACTCCACCGTCAGAGTGTGCCAATCCTCGGTACGTCGCCGGTATCAATCGACCGCGCCGAAAATCGCAACAAGTTTTCGGCAATGCTCGATCAACTCGGCATCGACCAGCCAGAATGGAGCGCACTCACAAGCATGGACGACGTGAAGGCGTTTGTTGACAGGGTTGGATTCCCTGTTTTGGTGCGTCCGTCGTATGTGCTTTCGGGCGCGGCGATGAATGTTTGCTACGATTACGAGGAGTTGGAGCGTTTTCTCGCGCTCGCAAGCGAAGTCAGCAAGGAATATCCTGTTGTAATCTCGCAGTTCATGCAGGAAACCAACGAGATAGAGTTTGACGCTGTGGCTCAGAACGGCGAAATCGTCGAGTACGGCATCAGCGAACACGTTGAATATGCGGGCGTTCACTCCGGCGACGCTACTATGGTGTTCCCGGCTCAGCAAATCAGTTTTGGCACGGTGCGTCAGATTAAGAAAATAAGCCGTGCAATCGCCAAGGAACTCAATATTTCGGGTCCGTTCAACATCCAGTATCTTGCTAAGGGTCGCGACGTGAAAGTAATTGAGTGCAACCTCCGTGCATCGCGTTCGTTCCCGTTTGTGAGCAAGGTATTGAAGCGCAATTTCATCGAGACTGCCACACGCATTATGCTCGACGCGCCTTACACCAAGCCCGACAAGAGCGAGTTTGACATCGACAGGATGGGCGTTAAGGCAAGTCAGTTCTCGTTTGCAAGGCTTCAAAATGCCGACCCAGTTTTGGGCGTCGATATGAGTTCCACGGGCGAAGTTGGCTGTCTTGGCGACACTTACGAGGAGGCTCTCTTGAACGCTCTCATCGCCACCGGCTACAAGATTCCGTCGAAGGAGAAGGGCATTATGATTTCGTCGGGAAGTGCCAAGGAGAAGGCTGCAATGCTCGACGCCGCCCGCGAACTTTGCAAGAATGGTTATTCGATTTACGCCACCGAAGGCACAGCCAAGTATTTCAACGACAACGGTGTAAAAGCCACCGCAGTAGGTTGGCCCGACGAGGACGGCGTATCGAAGTACGAGAATGTTATGAAGATGATTTCCGACCACAAGTTTGACCTCATCGTCAACATCCCGAAAAACCACACCAAGCGCGAACTCACCAACGGCTACCGCATCCGTCGCGGCGCCATCGATCACAACATTCCGCTGATAACCAACGCAAGACTCGCCACGGCATTCATCGAGGCATTCTGCGCAGTAGGGTTGCAGGGGTTGCAAGTGAAGAGTTGGCAGGAGTATTGTTAGTTTTTTAAGGGGACTTTAAGGACTTTAAAGACTTTAAAGTCCTTAAAATAATCTCCAATAACTACTTGTCGCCACCGTCGCGCGCTTGTTTGCGGAGGCGGTACATACGCTCGGAAAATCCGCCGTACTTCAAGAAGTCGGCTTCTAATCGCTTCAACTGCTTAAACAACAAATAATCCGCCTGCTTTATCAAAACAATGCACATATTTGCAATGGTTTGAGGCGGGCGGGTTTTTGCTATATCCATAAAGTATGCTGCGTCGTTGTGCTCACGACCAATACGGCGCATTGCTTCCAATTCAACGGAACCTGCCTCCCATTGAGGATGATTGCGGGTTTTCAAGTAGTCTTCGTAATCTTCCAACAACTCTTGCAAACTTGCCTTTGCAACGTTGACAAGTTTGATTTCGGTCTTGGCATCTGTACTGCTTGCAGCACAACCTTCGATAATATTCTGCTTGCCTGAACGTGCCGCCTGAATCATTTGGTCGCAGGTGCGGTCGCCTTTGCTCAAATAATTGGTTACAAAATAATACGTCAAACAGAATATTACGTCCGACTTCTGATAACTTAGCAACTTCTTGTAATCGCCGCGATGTGGTATCAATTCTTCCATAAGTGATGCTTTTAGCACAAAAGTAACGCAAAAAATAGAAATGCGTAAAAAAAATTGAATTTTATTTTCTTGTCACAATCGAAAAAACTATTTTTGTGCAAAAAAATAAATAAAATAGCCATCATGCCCGAACTTCACCCACTCCGACCATTTCTCCCGCCGACCGCAAAAGTCCTGATGCTTGGCAGTTTTCCGCCGCCGATGAAACGGTGGAAGATGCCGTTCTATTACCCTAATTTTCAGAACGATATGTGGCGGATAATGGGGATTGTATTCTATGACGACCCGTTGCACTTTATAGATGTGGAGAAAAAGACCTTTAAACAAGACGAAATCATTGATTTTCTTACTGTTAAAGGCATTGCCATATATGATTCTGCCGTTGAAATAGAGCGCGGCAATAATGATGCGTCCGATGCAAATCTGCAAGTAATTGAGCGCATCAACCTTCCTGAAATTCTTGCGCAAATACCTGACTGCAAAACAATTATCACCACTGGCGGCAAATCGGCTGAGATTGTCGCTGACATTTTGGGCATAAAAACTCCAATGGTGGGCGAATATGCAGAGACGGAGTTTGCCGGGCGCAACATCCGGCTTTACAGGATGCCGTCGTCATCGAGGGCGTACCCGATGAAAATAGAGGTCAAGGCGCGGGCGTATGAGGTGTTGAAGGGGATTGTTGGATAAAACAATTAACAACTCCCATATCATCCCAGCAACCCCTTAATCTTCTCCGTTTCGCCCGCTAAAATCAGCGTATCTCCCTCGTTCAAAACCATGAAAGCCGACGGATTCATCGTTGTGTCGCCGTCGTGTTCGATGCCGAGGACAACGCACTGCGCCCTTTCGCCGATGCGCGAATCCGCCAGCGAAACACCACAGAACGGCATTTCGGCCGACACCTGCAACAGTTCGAGCGAAAACGAGGAAGCGCGTCCGGTGTTGTCGTTGCCAGAGGAAACCTTTGAATCGAGTTCTTGGGCAAAACGCTTAATCTGTTCGTCGCTGCCCGCCACCACAATACGGTCGTGCGGGTACAGACGCTCGCGACCGCCCGGGGCGTTGATGTTCATGCCGCCGCGCACGATGCGCACTATATTGACTCCGCACGAATGACGGAGGTCGAGGTTCAAGAGTTGATGTCCGCAATAGAGCGACTCCGGATTGAGTTCAAACTCGGCAAGATGCAGGTCGTAATTAAGAAAAGCGTCCTCCACTTCGCGCCTGACGGAACGATTTTTCTCCTGTTCGCGCTCGCGGGCGGAGAGGTTGTCGATAAAACGCTGTTCGATGTCGGACGACTGTTTGTGAACCTTGCCCGACCGCATTATCAGCGTTATAATCGCCACCGCCAACACCAACGGAAGGCCGAGTGTCAGGTTGAAATACCGTCCGATGCAGCCGATTACGAACATCATGCCCAGAATAATCCTCGCCACATTGAGCGCAACGAGGGTGGCGCGGCGGTACGACTTGTCTTGGCGCAGTTGCTGAGCCTCGGGCGAATTGTTGTGGCTTGCAATCATTTTGTAAAGGAAGGGCGACAACAGGAGCAACAGCACCAACAATGCCACAAGCCGCGACACCCATTCAAAATCGTCGGGTACTACGGTTGTCACGGCGTTCACAATCCATTCTGACACAAAATGTTGGTAAAGCATTATCGTAAAGCCACATACAATGCCGTAAACCGCCACTGCAAGCCCAACTTTTTTCAATTGTTGCTGCAAAAGAGACTGTTGCGCGATGGTGTTTTTGCCCTGCGAAAGCCGTCCTACAAGAGTGAAAAACTTTTTGGGCAAAATTCTCTCCAACACTCCGTAGGCAGGTTCGGCAAGTTTGATAGTGTAGGGCGTGAGGAATGTTGTAATCACCGACACAGCCACCACGACAGGGTACAAGAATTTTTCGGTAACGCCAATCGACTCGCCAAACTGCGCTATGATGAAGGCAAATTCGCCTACCTGCGTCAATGCAAACGCCGACTGCATGGCAATCTTCATCGGCTGACCCGACAGCGTGATGCCCATTGTTGCAAAAATTATCTGTCCAAAAATCACCGTCAATGTAATCACCAAAATCGGCAGCCAATATTCTGCCAAAGTTGCGGGCGCAATCATCATGCCCACCGACACAAAGAATATCGCGCCAAAAAGGTTTTTGATGGGCGACATCAGTTTTTCAATGCGCTCAC
>CAMJWL010000229.1 GCA_946409405.1 uncultured Bacteroidales bacterium | reverse complement strand
AATCGCCTAATTTTTCAAAACGAAGACGGCTGTGATGAATTTCACGGCCGTCTTTTTTGTTTTAAAAAAAAACTTTTTATCTTTGCGCCGTGGCAACAGCCAAAGTACCGCCATACAATACTTAAACCCGCAGTAAAAATGGTATGATATTTGCCCAAATAAGTAACGGTGTCGTATCTTTTACTATAACAACAAATACATTAAACAATTAAACATTCAAAAACAATGGAAGAAAATTACCTTTTCAAGTTGGATAACGCCACTATTAAGGCTATCCAGACCAAGGTCGGCGCGAAGGCTGACGGCATGATTGGTTCAGAGACCATCAAGAAACTCCAGGAGTTCTTGAACGACGAGAACAGCGCAGGTCTTGCAGCAGACGGCAAGTTTGGCACCAACACCATCAAAGCTCTTCAGAACTACGTAGGTGTCAAGGCTGACGGCGCGTTCGGTCCGCTCACCGCAGAGGCTGTAAAAACCAAATTCGCGTAAGACGATTTTTAGCATTGGAATAGAATAAGGAAAGTGAGAAATTTTTTTCTTGCTTTCCTTTTTTTTTACAAAAAATTTTTCTTTTTTCCAAAAATATTTTAATACATTTGTCAACCAATACAAACATTAATTATTATGAACACATTGAATTGGCGGCAAGATGCTGTGGGATTGCACGTTAGCGTCCAAAATTCCAACGGTGGCGAAGCCGTTTTTACGATAGGCAGCGCATTTATCAACTTCCTCATGGCGGGTACGCCGAGGATGTACATCGTCTATGTGCGAATGGACGGCTGCGATGGCGAAACGCCGTTTGTGCTTGATTTGGAGGCTCTGCGCCCCGTTATCAACAAGACCAACGGCTTGAAAATCAGTAAGTCGCGCAAATCGGGCGTGGCGTTTATTTCCAATGGTACGCGCATTGGCATGTATTGCTTGGCGCGTGGCGAGAGTTACAGCGACCGTTTTCTTGGTGATGGTGGATGGCAAGCGCAACGTGTATATCACGACATCTGCGCAGTACCCGCCGACGGTTGCAGTGCGCCTGCACCTGCGGCACAACCATCTGCACCTCAGCCCGTTGCACCGCCCGTTAACACCACTCCGCCAACTCCAACCGCGCCGCCGCCCGCCCAAAACGCCGACGACGACCTCGACTTGGATTTGACGTTGTAAATTTATCTCCCACAACGCCGCAAGGCGTTGAAACACAAACAGAAAACTAATTCATAACTTAAATAACTATGGCTGATTTCAGTTTAATAGCCAATTCGGGCATTCAGTTTCATTCGTTGAAGGTAAACCTCGGAATGAAGTCTGATGCCATGAAGGTAAACGGCGACTTCTACGAAAAATTGGAGGAGGACATCGAGGGCAACAAGGAGATTACCTTCGTGTTCCCTTATTACCACGAAAAACTCCAAAAGTACATCGAGTTCACCGACGAAATCCAAAAAGTAGCCACCGACCCCGCCACCGGCGAGATTGTGGAGGCAAGGATTCCGCAGCAACTCATCCATCCCATCCCGGAGCATAAGATTGTAACGGTGAGGGCGCGTGAGGCGGTGGAAAGTTACGAGGGAGTGTGGATTCCAATCCCTTATCTAAGAAAGAGTTACGACGGCACTAAGTTCCAACAAGGCCCGGAGACTTGGGCTATGATGTGGATTAGCCGCATTTCGGGCACCGACGACGACAGCGAGTTCACACACAACGTGGTTCTCGCCTTCGACACCCGCTGCGAGGACAATCAGGAGGCGTATCTGACCCCGACTGTCAAGGACGCGCAAAATTCCGTCTTCGAGTGTGCTGTGAAGCCCGACGACAACTTTTTCTTCTGTGCCCGCCCGTGGGTGCAGGATTGGTTGAAAAACGAGTTTGAGAAAAAACGCGCCGCGCTCGGCAAGCACGACGAGGATTACAACTTCCTCCACACGTCGTTCTACCTGACGCTCTTGAAGGTGCTTGGCAAGGCTGACACGTTCCCAAAACTCACTCTCCACACCCACAACGTCTGCATCGATGTCGATCTCATCCTCGACGTCGGCAACTCGCGCACCACAGGCGTCCTCGTGGAGTCTATCAGGACGGGACAGCCATTTGAATTTACCGACGCCGTGCCGCTCGAAATCCGCGACATGACCTACCCCGACCGCACTTACAGCGAGCCGTTCGATATGAGGGTTGCATTCGTGAAGACATCCCTCGGCGACGAGTCCCAATTCATCCTTTCGGGCAACCCCAAGGCTTTTGCATGGCCGTCGCTTGTTCGCATAGGTCGTGAGGCTCAGAGGCTTACGGTGCTCAATACCGCCGACAACAACAATTCTGTGATGTCGTCGCCCAAGCGTTACCTGTGGGACACCGAAAAGCGCGTGTTCCCGTGGACGTACATCTCCAAGACCGACGAACAGTTTGCCAAGCCCGCGCTCTACGGCATCGCCGAACTCTTTACCGAGGACGGCAAACTCCTTGAATCTGAGCGCGAAAAGGCCGCCCAAGACCCCGAAATGAAGACGCCTTACCCCGCCATGAACCCCTATTTCTCGCGCAGTTCGCTGATGACATTCGCCCTCGCCGAGATTTTCATGCAGGCGGTAACATACGTCAACAGTTACTCCTTCCGTAAGCGTCAGGGTCAGGAGAACCTTCCAAGAAAACTAAAACGCATTGTCCTCACCTGCCCGACGGCGATGTTGGAGACGGAGCAAATAATCCTCCGCGAACACGCCAAGGAGGCTCTCAGCGCGTTGAAATCATATTTTGGCACCAACTTCATCGACGAAAACCTCGCCATCATCCCCGATGCCGACGACATCCGCCGCGATGCCGAGAAGCGCGAGGATTGGAACTACGACGAGGCCACCTGCAACCAATTGACATTCGTCTATGGCGAAATCAAGGACAGGTTCATGAACAATGCACGCCTTTATATTAATACTGTGGGCAAACTCCGCTCCGACACGCTCTACCTCTCGCAGCCCGCTGTGAGCATCGCGAGCGTCGATATAGGCGGCGGCACCACAGACTTGATGATTGCCAATTATCAGGCTAACCCCGATGCAAATATCTCTGTACTAACGCCTTCGCCGATGTTTTGGGAGGGCTTCAACCTTGCGGGCGACGACATCTTGAAGCGCGTAATCGAGCGCATCGTATTGCCCACCATCAAGGTTGCCGCAGAGAAACGCGGTTGTCGCAACTCGGTGAATGTCATGAACTTCCTCTTTGGTCCTTACCTCGGTCGCACCACTGCCAAAGACAAGTTGATGAAGAAGCAGTTTGCAATGCAGATTGCAATTCCCATCGGTACCGACATCCTGCAACACGCCTCCGAGGAGCGTCCGCCGGAGAAGAGGAGTTTCGATTCGTTCTTTGTTAACTATCCTCACCCAAATTCGCAACTCATCGAGTACATCAACAGCGAGTTCCGCAAGGAAGGCTGCGTGGATTTCGACATCGAGAAGGTAACGTGGGAACTCGACAACGAGGGCACCAACAAGGTTGTCAAGGACGTTGTTGAGAAGATGATTGGCGACTTGTGCGGCATCATCTCGCAGTACGAGTGCGACTACGTGCTGTTGTCGGGCCGCCCGAGCCTCCTGCCGGTAGTACGCGATTTGTTCCTGAAATATCTGCCCGTTACGCCCGACCGCATTGTTCAGTTGGGACACTACCGCATCGGCACATGGTATCCGTTTGCCGAGGGTACGGGCGTTATCAAAGACCCCAAGACCTGTGTTGCCGTTGGTGCAACGGTGGCGTTGATGGCGGGCAAACTGCGCCGTCTCGACGATTTCACCATCGACACCACGCTCCTGAAACGCAATTTCTGTTCTACGGCAGACTTCATCGGCGAGTACGACCCCAACAAGGCGCGGCTCAAAGAAGTGTTCCTCGACCCCGACACCGACGCAAAGAACATCAAATTCTTCGGACAGATGCTCCTTGGTATGCGTCAGATGCCCACGGACGATTGGATTTCGTCGCCGATGTACAAGATTGTCTATGCCTCGTCGCAGGCTGCACAGAGCCTCAAAGACCGCGAGCCGCTTTCATTCGACATCGAGCGCGACCCGCGCAACAAGGAACGCCTCAAACCGCTCCGCAACGTGATGGACCGCGAGAGCAAGAAGGTTGCCGCCGAAAACCTCAAAGTAACTATGCAGTCGCTCGCCGACGAGCACGGCTACTGGATGGATTCGGGCATATTCTTGATTCAATTGTTTGATAATTAATGTGATACGATTATGGCAAAACTCACATTATCTGTTAATACCGGCAACGACACCGCCCAAAAGCCCGCCGTGGAGCAGCCCGCCGCCAACCGTCTTTCGATTACAAAGAAGGTGGTTGCGGCTGAGCCGGAAACGGCTGTCAATCAAGGCAGTGGAGCGTCGTTGTCGCAAAGGATAGACAATCCCAACCCCGCCTCGCCGTCCGAATTGGCTGACGACGTGGCTAAGTGGTTGATTGCGCAGTTTGGAGAGGATTTGTTCAACGAATTATTGAAAAACCCCAACCTCAAACTGCCTTACGCCGAAGACGACATCACCGCCGAATCGTGGCTCGAACGCGGCATCAAGACGCTCTTCACGCAGGAAAACATCGCCCATATATATAAGGTAACAGCCAACATCGGTCAGTCAAATGCCGACGCCAACATCGATGCCGTTGTGGACGAGCGGATGGCGCAGAAGGTGGAGAAGTACAACGCCAAATTTCAGGAACTCCGCTCCAATATGGAGGAC
>CAMJWL010000228.1 GCA_946409405.1 uncultured Bacteroidales bacterium | reverse complement strand
GTGGTCCACTTGGACTTAACCATCTGTTTCTTTGGGTATTCCACGGTGCGTTCGGGGTAACTTTGTTCGATGTATTTGCCGGTGTCCCACTTGCCGTTGGCGTTGCGGTCGTGGATGATTTTTACCTTGTATTCCGCCGGCAGGATGTACTCAAATTTCACCACGCTGTCGGCTGTGATTGCCTGTTGGTACTTGACCTTGCCCTTGGCGTCGCAAAGGCATACAAGCAACTGACCCTCATTGATTTGGGCGTGTTGTACAGCCATCGTGTCGCGTGGGTCGAATCGTTTGTGCAGGGCGCGGGAAGTGTCGAGGTTTTCAAACGGCGGGATGTCGTCGTCGATGTCGGGCGCATTCTCGATGTAACCGATATTTTGTAAGTTGATGGTCATCTGCCCGTAATAATCGAGTTCGCGGATTTTTGCCTTCGATGTCAGGTAAAGGTTTGGCGTGCCGTATATTGACGTGAAGGTGGAGTCGTCGATTTCCATCATATATTGCTTGCCCGGCTCAAAGGGGTAACTCAGCACTAAGTTCTTGTGGTTGAGGGAGTCTTGCTCCATTTCGTATGCCAACGGGAAACGTAACGTCGCCTTATATTTGCCCTTCTCAGCCTCCGCCTTCTGTTTCTGACCTTCCTTGCCAATTTCGCTCCGGCGGCGGCGATCGGTCTGCGCCTCCTCCTTTTTCTCCTTGGGGCGGACGAGTTTGAGGGTGTCGGTTTTGATGATTTCGTTTTCACTGAGGTCGAGGGTGGGGTAGGAGATGACGTAATTAATCGTGTCCAACTGCCTGAAAGCGTTGTCATTACTAATTACAAAAAACGTGTCCCTCTTGACCGTAAGGCTGTCGCGATACCAACGTGTACCCTTTGCGGGAAGGTCAACGAGCGACACTTCGGGCATCGACGTCAACGCCCTTTCAAACGGGAACATTATCGTGTCGGTGCCAAGGAGTTTGGCGGTGCGAAGTCGTTGAACCTTAATCTTATACATCGCAAACAACGTGTCCTTATAGACCTTCTCAATCAACTTGCCGTTTTTGTTGCGGACGAGGCGGTCGAAGGTGTTGAATTTCAACGCCAACGTGTCCTTGTGTGTCGCCGCCGTGTCGTGGAGGACGATGGTGATGCGGTCAAAATTTTGGATAATTTCAAAGGCGTTTTCGGGGAGTTTTTCGACGTTAATTGCCGAAACCTCAACGCCCCTTGTCGGCGGCTTGTCGAGGATAATGTTGATGGTGTCGCGGCTCGGACGGTCGTATTTTACCACTTTTTGGCTGATGATGTCAGTGGAAACAGAGTCGCGAGCCTTCACCGTTTGGTCGAGGTAATAGTCGTAACGGTATTTCAGGAGGTTGGGGAATTTGGAGCGGTAAATCATCGCCGAGTCGGTAACTTGGATGTTCACCGTGTCGCGGTTCTCACTGTAAGTGGCTGTGTACCAATCGGGTCTTACAATCGAATCAAATGTCGGATACCAAACGATGTCGCCCAAAATCGGACGCTTGAACACGAGCCTATAATTGGCGGAATCGAGGCGGACAGATTTTACGAGTTTTTGGTCAAGATCGTCATTGAAGGAACTGTCAACAATTTCGTAAAGCCTAAGCATTGATGTATCAATCTGTTGCAACGGCAGCGGGATTGACAGCGTTATCTTCTTCTGAATGTCGAAATCGCCGCTGAAATTGCCCTTAATCCTGAATTGAAGGCTGTCGATGCCGGTGTCCTTGGGTTTCTCAGCCTTCTTGTCTTTGGAAACTTTCTTTTTGGACGAGAATTTTACGCTGATTGTGTCGGTTTCGGTAGTCGGATTTTTGAGGCTGTCGAGGGTTGCGAATGTTACGCGGAGTTTCAATGTGTCGTTGTTGATGTCTGCCGTGTCGCGCAGCCACAATGTGAGCGAATCGCGGGTATAATTATAATCAAACAAAATCTCCGGAATGCTCAGTGTGTCTTCCACGTGCGTGACGAGCACGGTGTCGGTGCCCATCGGCTTGTTGAAGACGAGGTTGACGCGGGTGCGGAGGTCGCGGTTGCGTTCAGAGATGTATTGGACGAGGTGTTTCTCCTCAAAAGTGTAGAGTTTCAGGTTGTTAGGCGTGGTGTGGAGGATGTTTTGGATGATTACGGTGTCGTTTTGGAGCGTGTCGAGACGGCGTTTGCCCTTTTCGCCGACGTGCAGGATTGTGCCGGCGGGCAGCGAGTCGATGCGGATGTAACGCTCTGCGTGTGTCTCGATGGGCGTTTTGAGGTAGGCGATTTTTTCGTTTTCGAGGTCAAAACGCTGAGTCTCGTTGATGTCCTTCAACGCCACCACCTTGTAGCGTCCGGGGCGGATGTTTTCTATCTTGAACTTGCCGGCGGTGTCGGTGCGCGTGATGTAGTCGGGCTTGTATTTGATGAACGCCGAATCCGCAAAACCCGTCTGTTCGCCATAGATGCCAACGAGCATATCTTTCTCTTTTTCAAGGGTTTCGGCATCAAACACCTGCCCCGCAATTGCAAACGAATCCACCGTTGCGCCCGTGGAGAACGCAAATTTGAAGTCGGGGATTTTGTTGCCCTCGTTGAAGTCTTTTACCGCGTCAAAAAACTGCAATGTGTATGTGGTGTCAGGTTTTAGTTTTTCTTTGAACTTGACTATCAGATACTTGCCTTTGACCTTGATTTTGGGTTTGATGCTGTCGTGGGGTGGCGAGAGGAGAAATTTTTGCTCCACTTGGTCGAGTTGAAAATATTCGTCAAACTTGATTTTCACCTTCTTGCCGTCGTACTCCGCCTCGCCCACGTCGGGGGTGCTGCGACGCAGTACGGGCGCGGTGGTGTCCTTGTCGCCGCCGCTGATGGTGCCTATTTTGGCGCATTGCATCGTCATCGCCGCCATCAAAATCAGGATTGCCGTGGCAATAAAATTTGCTTTGAATTTTGGATTCATTTTTATTGTTCTTAATTTTGCGCAAAATTAGCGAAAAATATTCAAACTTTTGCAAAAACCGAAATGATTGATTATTTTTGCAGTCAAAGATAACAAAATTAAAACCGCAACTGATTATGGCTATTTCGCTTGATGACTTGTCCCGCAAACTGCCTATCGGCGTACAGAGTTTTGAAGACCTGCGAAAGGTCGGTTGCCTGTATGTCGATAAGACCGACTATGTGTATTACCTTGCTCATTCCGGCACAAAATCATATTTTCTCGCCCGACCGAGGCGTTTTGGCAAAAGTCTGTTTGCCAATACGCTCAGGGCATATTTTGAAGGACGGAAGGAATGTTTTGAAGGGCTAAAAATTGATTCCTTGGAGAAAGATTGGATTAAATATCCAATGGCATATTTCGATTTTGTGGATGGCGACTATTCGTCGCCGAGCACTTTGATTACAAATATCCGTATTACATTGAGAGAGTATGAAATAGAGAACGGAATCCAATTCGACGAAAGTTTCATCAAGGAAGAGATAGAAAAGGATGAGGACAAATCGGAAGGCAAGAAATTATCTTATCGATTCAAATATGACATGCGCGTTGTCAGCGAGAAGACCGGCTTGAACACCGTAATCATTGTTGATGAATACGACAATCCTCTGATTACGAGCGAGAATTTGCCAGAGAGCAAAAGAATTTACCGAGGATTTTTCTCCGTATTGAAATCCGCCGACAAGTACATCCGTTTTGCATTCATCACAGGTGTCACCAAGTTTGCCAAGACGTCGATTTTCAGCGGTTTGAACCAACCAAATGACATCACCGACAATGAAAAATTTTCAGCCATCTGCGGCATCACGCACGAGGAGTTGACGGACAATTTCACTCCCGAAATTGAAAAACTTGCAAAACATCAAGACTTGACCTTCGACGAATGTGTCGCCGAACTCAAACATTGGTACGATAGTTACCTTTTCCACGAAAACGGCGAGAGGGTATTCAATCCTGTGAGCCTTTTGAAGGCTTTTGACAGCCTCGACTTTCAGAATTTTTGGTACGACACCGGCAACCCACAGATGCTCATGAAGCGCATACACAATACGTATTATGACTTCAAGCGTTTTGAAAACGACGTGGAGTATCCCAAGAACGACCTCAAAACGTTCAAGAACGACGAACACAATATGGAGCTTGTGCCGTTGCTCTATTACACTGGCTACCTCACCATCAAGAGTTATGACCGCAAGACGCGCACCTACATTCTCGGATTCCCAAACAATGAGATAAAACTCAGTTTCCTGCAAGGTTTAATCAACGAATTTTACCGTGAGCCTGGCAGCCTTACCGGGTTCATCTATGCAGATTTCCTGCGCGACTTCCGCCGTGGCGACATCGACAGTCTTATGGAGCGTTTTCAAGCCCTATACAGCACAATTCCGTATGCCAACAATGACAACGACAAGTGGGTGGAGCGCGATTTTCAGAACGTGATTTTCTTGGTGTTCACCATTTGTGGGCAGTTTGTGGTGTCGGAATACCACTCGTCTAAGGGTAGGGCAGACACGGTGGTAGTTAATGACGATTACGTCTATCTCTTTGAGTTCAAGATGGACAGCGACGCTCAGACAGCCCTCGACCAAATCGACGAAAAAGATTACGCTGGACGTTTCAAGATGGACGGACGAAAACTTATAAAAGTCGGTGTCAATTTTTCAAGCAAGGAGAAAAATATTGTTGATTGGAAGGTTGCGGAATGAAATTTTACTATGAAAGTTGACATCAATTTCACCACATTGTCCGACGCTTTTGCGGCGTTG
>CAMJWL010000227.1 GCA_946409405.1 uncultured Bacteroidales bacterium | reverse complement strand
CGCCCGACACGGTGAGGTTGATGCCGCGAAGGTGGAAAATGCAGCCGAGGTTCATGGTTACGGTGGAGTTCATCGATTGGAAGATGCCGCCCGAACCGATGAGTGTGGTGTTTTTCTTGCGTAACATCGTCTCAACAGACTTATATACTGGCTCCGCGCTCGAATCGTTGCCATAGAGAAGACCCACGTCGTGATGATCGAGGTAGTCTTGGTCTATTTTAGCGTTTTTAAGAGCCTCCACGGTGGCTACGTAGGCGTATTTAGCCTGTTCGGGCATGAAAACACGCTGACTGCGCGAGAGTTGCGCCTTCAAGTCGGGCGAATCCAAGTGGGAAGTCAAGCCGGAGCGAAATCCCATCTCCTTCCTTTCCTGGTCGAGAATGATGCCCGACACACCGTTATATAGCGAATCCCTTACTTCGTCAAGGTTTTTACCAAGGCACGAATAAATGCCCATGCCTGTAATTACAACTCTTTTTTCCATGTATTTTTGCTTAAAATGTTATCCAATTTGTCAAATATTTTCTTTCTGAGTTCGTCCATTCCGGCGAGTCCCTTGTTGCGCTCGCGGCGGAAACGCCACTGCCTCTTCATCGTGATAAACCCGCGCCGGTACTGCCAAGCACCAATTCCGAAGAACGGCAACAGCACCAAATGCACCGCCGCCACTATCCACCCGAAGAAATACACGTCTAAAAACATCTGCAACGTATATACCAAGGGACCTACGAAAAGCGTGTTGAGCGTGAACCTTACGCCGCCCACAAACATCGCTTGATGGCTGTTGCCGGCTTTGAGTTTGTCGGTGAGCGGAAACGGTGCCAAAAATAATAAAAGATTTGGAATTAACGAAAAAATAAACAGGGGAAATAGCACGATAAGCCCCAAAAGTTGCATAATGAACTTTATGGTGGAGGGGCGTTTTTCGTCGAAGTTCTTGTCTTCCACTTTGCAACGCTTGCAGGTGGCTTTGAGCGTGAGCGAGCCTTCGTATATTTCTTTCAAGTCGTCGGCGTGGTCGGCTTTGGCGGCTTCGAGTTCGGCAAAGAGGGCTTTGTCGGATTCGAGGCGGTCGGGGAGTTTATTGGGGTTGCCACCACAGAGTCGGCAATAATGCCTCCCGTATGTGAGGCGTAGGTAGTCGATGGCGTCGTAGTTGTCGAGGTCGGTGATGTTGAGCATCATACGCTCGATGCGGCTGCGGATTTCGGAGTTGATGTTGCGGCGGGCGGTGCGCGGCTTGGTCTGGTATAGTTCGTAATAATCCTTTAAGGACAACGGCTCGCCAATCTTGAGCATCACGTCCTCGCGGAATCCAAAATAATCCGAATAATGGTTGACAATGGGCAGGATTTTGATGTCGGTCTTGAAGTCGTCTTCTTTCACCGCATCAAAAGCCATGCGCAGGTAGCCCTCAGAGAAGTTGCCGAGCCAACGTTTGTCTTGATTGACGGCTTCGGGGAAGATTAGCACGGCGTTGCCTTTCAAGATGTCTTTGCCGGCGATTTTGAAGACATCTTCGTTGTAGGAAACGGTGTCAAGCCCGTCCTGCGAGTATCGGAACGCGGGCAGGAGGTTGAACCCCCGCAAAATCCACCTCACCACCGGTTTTTTGAACATGTCGGCACGGGTGAAGATGCATACGTCGCGGTCTTTGAAGCCAAATTCGACAGCAAGGGCGTCGTTGAGGGTGTTCTGATGGTTGGAGACAATTATCATGGGCGTACCTACGGGAGGGATGTTTTCGCGCCCCACCATATATACGCCACGGTAGTATATGAGGTCGTGAACAAGCCCCACATACGCCCGCGAAATTTTGCCAAACACCCTTGACACTATGCCTCGCTCTTTGATTACCTTCGATATGTATTCTTCTTCCAATTTGTTCTAATGTTTGCGTGCCGCTTGCGCGGCTTTTTTTATGTTTTGCAACGAATGAAATTCGTTGGGAATGGACATGGGAATGGACTGGACCTATGTTTTTTGGGTGCAAAATAGGTGCAGTAGGTTTTTGCGTTTGAGTAGGCGTTGGACGGCGAAACGACCTGTTACCAAGGCGTTTGGGAGTCCGCCGGGGGTTTGCAGCCATTGCCCAGCGAGGTAGAGGTTGTCTAAGCCGGGGAGGATGCCGCTGTGGGTTTCCTTCTTGACCAAATGGGTCTGGATGAAACCCATGTACGCGCCTTTGTAGGCACCGGTGAAACGGTTGAAGGATTTTGGCGTAACGCTCTCCAATACAGTGAGTTTGCCAGTGTATTGGGGGTAGTGTCGCTCGAGCCGGGTGAGAACTTCTTGTGCCACGCGCTCCTTCTCGGCGCGATAGGCTTCGCGGTCAGCATAGAGGCGATCCCAATAGTCGTACTGATTGTCGTACTGCACAACGAGAACTTCAATGATGCCTTTGCCTTCGGGCGCAAAATTGGGTTGGTCGGCGAAGTTGTTGACGATGACGGTCTTGACTTCGCGTCCGCCTACGGTATATGGTTCGCAGTTGAAAATCTCCATCGTCGGGATGTCGTTGGTGGGCTGATCAACCGCGTAATATATGTTAAGATTGCTAAACACCGGGAATTTTTCGGGGTTGTCGTAGCAAAACTTAAAGTGTTTGTCGATGTATTGCTCCCCTATCAACTTGAAAGTTACCGAGATGTCGGTGGCGCAGATGAGGTCTTCTACCTCGACGTTGGTGCCGTCCTCAAAATTGACGCGGCGGCAACGGCTGCCCTCGATGTCGATGGATGTCGCTTTTTTCTTGGTTGAAATCTTGCCGCCGAGTTGCAGGTAACGGTCGCGCATACGGAGCGTGATGCTGTCGGAGCCGCCAAGTGGCAGGTCGGCATTGCCCGCCGAAAACATTGCATACATGTATAATGTGGATATTGCGAAGTATGTTTCGGGGACGTAATTGTGTATTATCTGGCGGATTACAGGGCTTTGGAACATCTGGGCGAGGTCGCCGATGGTCATTTTGCCGTATTTGACTGCCACAGGGATTGCTTTGCGCATTTTCCAAAGGAGGCGCATATTGTCCATGAAGGTCATTTGCTCCTTGGGTTTGAGGGCGGGGAGTTCGATGTTGCGGAAGTTGCGGATGGCTTTGATTAAATCGTGTATCACCTTCTTGTCTTCCGGGGCGATGGTGAGGAGTTCCGCCTCCATGCGATCAAGGTCGCGCCATGCGTGTCCTTTGACGCCATCAATGTCAACTTGCAGAAAATATTCGTGCGCTATCATCGGACAGCCGTCGCCAATGACACCCACGTCTTTCCAAACCTGATATATTTCTTTATTGGGCGAGGTGCCGGTCATCCAATGGACACAGTTGTCGATGTGGAAGCCTCGACGCTTCCACGAGGTGCATTGCCCGCCGATGACGGAATGTCCCTCGAATATCTCGCTCTCCAATCCGCTCATCTGCGCGTATATGCCCGCCGCAAGGCCGGATACGCCGCCGCCTATTATGGTAAGTTTTGTTGACATAACGGTGGCAAAGGTAAGAAGTTTTTTTTAAATTGACAAAGTTTTTTTATAGGACGATGAGCTCCAATCTAACGCGGTCTTTAAGAGGCTCTCTCATTCTTGAGGGGAAAAAACTAAATCTGCCGAAAAAAAACAGATAAAATATTTTGATGTTTCGCGAAAACTTCCCATCTTTGCGGAAAACAGTAATATTATGGACATCATGATGGACAAGCCGATTATATGGCCGCCGAAATACATTGACCCATCGACGGATTTCGGCTTTAAGCGGATTTTTAAAGACGAGGAAATTACACGCGGCTTCCTGAACGACTTAGTTCAGAGCCGCAATCCTGGCGTGAACATTGCAAGCGTAACTATCACTGACGGAGAGGCCGACGAAACCGACAAGGACAGCCGACGCGTGGTGTACGATGTTAATTGCGTTACCGACACAGGCGATGAGTTTGTGATAGAGATGCAAAATGATTCACAAGAATTTTTCTCTGACAGAATAATCCTTTATCTTTCGCGGGCGGCGTCCCGACAGCAAAGCAAGGGATATCTGAAATACACTGACGAAAACGGCGAAGAACAAAAAAAGCCGTGGGACTATCACTTGAAGAACATCTATGGGGTGTTTTTCATGAACTTCATAGACAAAGTTCACTCCAAAAAGCTCTCTCATTTCCAATTTTTGGAAACGACGGATCATTATACTGACTCCGACGCAGTACAATATTGGAAGATACAGATGCCACTGTACAGGAAGATGAAAGAATCGGACTGCAAAACGGTGGTTGACAAATGGATTTACAACTTATCAAATATGCCGAATATGAAAACACAGTTAGCATTCAAGGAGGAGAAGCCGCTTTTTATGCGGCTTGAACAGATTGCATCGTATTCCGACTTGACAAGGGAACAGCAGTGGCAATACGATTCGAGCTTCCACAACTATATAAGCTACTATGGTATGCTTGCGACGAAAGAGAGGGAAGGCAAAGAAATTGGGTACGCAGAAGGTCGGGCTGAAGGTCGGGCTGAAGGTCGGGCTGAAGGTCGGGCAGAGGGACTGGCAGAAGGCGAGAAAAACGCAAAAATCGAAACGGCACGTAACCTCATGGCAATGGGACTGTCCGTGCAAAAGATCGCAAAGGCAACTGGACTCACTCCCGATGAAATTGCAGAATTATAACCAGCGGGAAATAAGTACTAATGGGACGAAATGAATGGGGTCGGGGATGAAATCCCCGGGAAATGGTCAGGACTAAGGAGTGGTAATAACAACGCGATATGAATAAAAAAAGGTTTATAGGTCATTTTGCAGGCTGAAAAAAAGTGCCATGCTTCAATGGGTCA
>CAMJWL010000226.1 GCA_946409405.1 uncultured Bacteroidales bacterium | reverse complement strand
GCCGGTGCGCAAGGGACGGCCGTTAACATCTACAATCGTGTAGGGCGTATTGGGCACGGCGGCGATGTAGATGGTCTTGTCGTATGACCAGACGTTTGCCGTGGCGGCGGGCTGGATTTCCGAGGTCGGGGTCTCGATGTCGCCGGAAGGATCGTCTTGCGGGTCGTCGGGGTCGATGACACCGCTCACTACGCGCACTTCTATGCGGTCGGGGAGAACAAGGGCGGTTTTGGAGAGATTGTTGAAATTTTCTGTGCCGCCATCGCCGCTGTATTCGAGGTAGCAGCGGAAGGGCTTGATTGACGAATTTGCGCCAGCACGTACAAAGTCGCCGATGAAAATTTCGCCGATTACGTTGTTGTTTTCGTCTTTGACCTCGCCTTCGCTGCCTGCAAAACCGTAGATGTTGTCTTGCTTTGTTTCCCAAGTAATAGGCTCATATACTGCCTTGAAAATCCATTCGCCGTATGTGGGGTCGGTTACCGAAGTCTCTCCGTTATTGTCTCCGTTATTGGAACCCTTGGCTTTTATCTTGTCAACATTCCACACAAGTGCGTCAATATTGCTGTTAGGCTTGAAGATGTACGGCGTGTGGGCAAAGAGCGCGGATACCTCAGAGACGCTTGCAATCCACTTGCTTTCCTTTTCGTCGTATGTAACGCCGTTGAATGTGTAGAATGTACCATGATCGTTGTTGACTTCGGTGGTAAATGGCAGCATTATGGTGGAGTAAACGCCGCTTCGGAACTCGCGGGCAAGAGTTACTTCCGAAACCTCCCTATCCTCGGTAACTTGCCATGCGTTTTCGCCAGTGTAGTTGCCGTCGATGATAGCCGTAGGGGCTTTGTCGCCATTTTTGTAGAAGGTGATTGCGCCAATTTTGTCATCTGGGGCTGTCCATTGTGCTATTACGAGATCTTCAACCTCAATCGGTTTGCCATCCAAGGTTACTCCGATGTTGTCGTTTACGATGAGAGTCTTTGTGCCGTCATTTTCGCCGATTACGAAGTAGCCACGGCAAGATTTTACGTATTTATCTAAGATGTTTTCCTTTGATAATGTGCCGCGGAACCTAACTTTGGAATCGCCATCGCCCCAAGATGGTATGGCAGGGTAAGATTCAGTTTTTGGCAAAGTAACGTTTTCAAATAAAGGCTCGGTGATGTTGTCAAGTTCATCATCTTCGTCCCACCTGATAAGGTATGGCGTATAAGCGGTAAGGGTTGGTGTTTCATACACCCTATTGTTCTGATACAACATAATTGTATTTTCGCTAATGCTTGCAGATTTTAATATACACACCTCGGCACCGTAGAGCGGGCTATTTTCGTCGGTCAAGTCCACATCGAAGGGCAGGCAGATGGTCTGCCAACGTCCGTCGCGGTAGAGGGTGCGGTCTTTGAGTTTTATGTTGAGAGACATTCCTACTCTCGCAGCCATTCTTAACAGTATTTCGCTGTATTTGTCATCATCCGCAATGGCATACAAATTCGGTGCTGTCTCGGTCTCGTATTTTTCGCTAAACTTGAAGGTCATGTCGATAAGCGGTGCCATATCGAAGCGGATGTTGTTAGTGATTTGTTTCGCACCCTCCAAAGGTTTTATGGTTAAAACTATTTGGTTAAACTCCATTGATACGTCAGGTGTGCCGTCAAGATTTAAGTCTAAGAACAGACTACCACCTTGCGATGCTGCATACGTTTCTGACAAATTGGTGAAGTATGCTGAGTTACAACAGAGAAATGGCGTTAGAATTTCTGACTCTTTTTGGGACATTTCTACTCCATCTTCTGTCGTCAGGTCGATTATATATGTATTGTCCCACGCTACAACCTTTATATCAGAGGATGTTGAAATATCTTGGTCGCCATTCTTGATGGGAATGTCGGATGTAATGGCAAAGTCTCCGAATATGCCTTCCATACCGATTACAAAGTAACCGCTGCAAGCACCTATGTATTTGTCGCCGAAGTCAACCTTGTCGTATGTGCCCTTCAAACTGATGGGGACTGCGCTTCCTTCGTTTGTGTATGAGGCAGGGTCGGGGGCTCTCAGTTGAACGCCTTTAAATACGGGGTCGGTCAACTCCTCATCGCGATAACCTTGCCAATGGATGAAGTACAATTGGTTGGCGTAAAGCAAGTCGGTGATAGGTGCGTCGCCCAAAGTCAGGGCGATAGCACCGTCTTTGTCGATTGTTGCTGAGGTCATCTCATACGCCGTGACACCGTAGAGCGGGGATTCGGAGTTTATTAAATCCACATCGAAGGGCAGGCAGATGGTCTGCCAAGTTCCGTCGCGGTAGAGGGTGCGGCCTTTGAGCGTTACGTCGTGGATGTAGAGAAGCATCCCATCTTTTTCGACGGTGCTTAATATTGCGCTGTTGCAATCCCTGTCTTCTACAATGGCAAAGGTGCTCGTCTTATCCTCGGTGGGATATTCGTTGCCATATTTGAGTGTCAATCCCGAATATTCCGACCGTTCTGTCAATTCTTGGTTGAAGTCAAATTGGAGGTTGGAGGTGAAGGCTTTCTCCTCTTTGTGGAAGTTAAATGCTGACGTACCATCCTCTGGGGTTATGCTAATGTCGGATGTGCCATCAAGGTCGAGATCCATATAGATTATTCCTTCGTCGATATCAATTTTGTTGATATATGTTGAGTTGGTGTTGTACCATGCTTTCACTGCTTCCACTTGGTCGGTAACATAGTTGTCGTCCTGCGACAAGTCTATTATCAGCGGCACATATTGTCCTTGGGTGATTGCGACGTCGGCTTCCGAGATTTTTTGCTCGTTGGAGGCAATGGTAATGTCGTCTGTTGCTACGAAACCTTGTGTCTCCAATACATCGCCTACTACAAAGAATGCACGGCAAGAATTTACGGTGTTGCCGTTGCCGATTCCCTTGGGTATGTACGTGCCTACAAAACGGACATGGGCTGCGCCTTTCTCGTGGTTGTCGAAGTCGGTTGTGGTGTTGTCGATCTTCACATCGTCGAATACGGGGTCGGTAAGGGGTTCTGCCGGAGTCTCCCACTTGATGAAGTACGGCTTGCCGGCTGCGAGGGTGCTGGTTTCAGGGCTGAAAGTGAGGTTGAGTTTGTTGTCGTCGCCGATAGTGGCCGAGGCTACCTCATACGCGGATACGCCATAGAGAGGGGATTTTTCGTTTGTTAAATCCACATCGAAAGGCAGGCAGATGGTTTGCCAACGTCCGTCGCGGTAGAGGGTGCGGTTTTTGAGCATCACGTTGTACTTGTCGTGATTGTTGTATTCCAAAATTTCTGCATTGTCGGTATAGCCATTCGAACCTTCGTATTCGCCATACAAGTAGGTGTCGTATAGACCGAGGATTGGTTTTACGTCGATAGCCTTATCGTTGTCGCTTACCTTGATGACTAACGACTTGTATCCTTTTGAAAATTGAAGTTCCAAATCGTTGAAGCGGTAATCATACGTTTTGTCGATGTTGCTTGTAACATATACAGTGATTTGATCTGCGTTTTCGGCAGGACCAATCTGCAAATCAACCTTGCCGTCCAAGTTGAGGTCCGCCTGCCAGTCATCATAATTAAAATAGACACCATAAAGGTCTCTATCCAATGCAGTGAAAAATCCTGCATCAACAACCTGCGAGGGTTCGGATGTAAGGTCGATGACGTACTCCAGAGCAGAGGGACTTGCTTCGCCTTCTACGTCCTTGCCTTCTACCGTACCTTCTACGCCGACACCTTTGATGCTGATGTCGTCTTGTGGATAATACACGTTGTTGGAAAGGGTGATGGTGCCTGTTTCATCAGGCAACTTCGTCGTATTTCCTACTATTGCACCGATGTATTCTTTCAAATTCATCGTGATTGAGCCAGCGAAGATGTTGTTGGAAATCTCCACATTGTCTCCCTCGTTCCATGTATTAGCGATGCCAACAATGCCGCCAATGCAATCAGCACCGTTGCTACCTGCAATCTGGGCTTCGCATACGCAATCAGTAATCGAGCCACTGTTGATAACACCAACAATGCCGCCCACATACGAAGTCCCCTCCATTGTAACGCTATGGCCTACATAACACTGTTCGATTGTGCCGCCTTTCATTTCGGCAGCAATGGCACCAATACATTTGCTACCACGTAGGTCTATGTCTGTAAGGCACAGACCCTTGACGGTACTACCGTCTGCCAAGCATCCGAACAAGCCAAAGTTTTCGCCATCTTTGAGGCGGATGCCGTCGATAGAGTGTCTGTCTCCATCGAAAGTTCCGCAGAAAGGAGCGTCTTCATTGCCGATTGGCGTGAAGTTGTTGGAGGTCTGGCTGTCATACGAGAAATTCGCAACCATCTGGAATTTCAAGCCTGTGCATTTGTGGGGAGTGGTTTCCGTAGTAGTGCCGTCGCTGTACGTGCCTTCGCCATTCACATAGACGGCGAGGTCGTTGAGATTGGTCGTGCTACCGATTGTGTAGGCATCGAGAGTGTAGTTGTACTCGATGCTTCCGATTGGAGGGTACTGGTCTTCTGCCCACGCCGTAGCGGCAGTGAGCAATGCGACCACAAGCGTCATCGCCGCCCTCAGAATAGATGATTTGTATTTCATTTTCGTAACTTTTTGGTTGTTAATATGATGTTGTGTTAGTTGCATTTTTTCATGCGGCTAATATATGATAAATGTGCTGTAATTCCAAATGTTTTTTTTGATTTTTTTTGGAAAAAAAATAACCCCGCACGTCATTGGTTTTGATGTGCGGGGTTGTTGGTTTAAATTAAATGTAGAGACGTTGCGCGCAACGTCTCTACGGTGAAACATTGTATCAATACCTGATTTTGAACGACTTGCCGCCTGTAATCACTATCACGATGCCATCAGCCTTGCCGGGGAGGTGGATTTCGTCGCGGTCGGTGGCGGTGATGCCGGTGCGCAAGGGACGGCCGTTAACATCT
>CAMJWL010000225.1 GCA_946409405.1 uncultured Bacteroidales bacterium | reverse complement strand
CATTATTTTCAACATTCTCACCCACACTTGACGACATCGTTAAAGAAACAGCAGGGGTTGGTGTGGGGTCTATGGGGTCAGGATCAGGATTAGGATTAGAGGAGGAGGAGCGAGTAACGGTAAGAGTAGCAAGTGCATCGCCAGTTTTGGTTCCTTGCCAATCACTAACCTCAAATAAAGAAAAAGTATTCTCACCTTCATCCAAAGGAATATTCCACAAATCGACTGAAGTAGTTTGTGAAATAATATATCCAACTTTGTTACCACTTGCATTAAATACACCATACAATTTAGTAGCATCCATTCCACTTACAGTAATCTTTGTCTGAGAAACACTATTATCAACAATAGAGTTCTCCGATGTCAACGTCTGCGCCAACGCAACATTAGCACACATTATCGCACAGACCATCAGCAACATCGCCACGGTCTGCCTGAATATATTGTATTTATATTTTTCCATATCTATAAACTATTTTTAGACAATTTATCTATTTTATAACGCAAGGGAGGGGCGGTTTAGTATGCCACTCCCCCATTATTTTAGACTACGGGAAGGGGGGAAATGTTGCATAGGGGTAAAAACAAAAATTACCGTAAATTATTTTTTATAATTCACGGTAATTTTTGTTAAAAAAAAATGTGGGCATCCGCTATCGAGGCGGGCGAGCCGCCCGCACTCCAATTACGATTTCAGTTGACCCAAGATGACACCCAACTTGGCGTCGGCTTCGGCTTTTTCGGCATCCTTGACGCCTTCCTCGTAATAGACGTTGGCCTCAAAACTGCTGCGGAGACCGGTAGCCCATTCGTTGAAGAACCTTTCGCCGGGGAACTCGATGCCAAGACGGAGGTCTTTCTTCGCAGGGGCTTTCACCGTGCGGGGAGCAAACACCGTGAGATTGTCGGTGGGCTTTACCTTGGGACGCTCCGATACGGGTACGAAGTCCCAACCAAGGCTGTTGACAAACTTGTTGATGATGATGGCGGAGATACGCGCCACGATGTCGATGTTGCTTGTCAGTTGGAAGGTCTCAACATGCTCGCGGACTGCATCGGCAATCACCTTCTTGAGGTTGACACGGTTCTTGTTGCGGTTGAGTTCGTTGAGGATGATGTCGGCGGTCTTCTTGTTCATGCCGAGGGTGTTGAGTACATCATCCTGCTTAACATTCTCGATGTATTCGAGCCAACGGCTGAGAAGTTTTTCGGCGAAGATGAAGGCGCGATCCTTGATGTCGCCGGTCTTCTTGACGGTCTCGCGGGCATCAAGCAACGCCTGAATGTCAACGCCCGAATCGGAGAGGACTGCCTTCAACTCGTTGTCGTCGGTAAGGCCGAAGAAGTCGCGCAACTTTTGGAGGATGCTCTCGGCGGATTCGTCCTTGTCGATGGAGATAAACTGACCAAGCATCTCGATGAGGTCGAGCGAAACAGTCTTGCGACCCTGCGGCTCTGCAACTGCGGGCGCATTCTGCTCAATCTCAATCTGTTTTTTCATCATGAGGTCGAAGTAAATCTTCCACGAAAGGTCGTCGGTGATGGTCAAGTGATCCACGAAGTTGCCGAAGGTGTTCTTGTCCTTCTGCATCTTCATAAGCGACATAAATACCTGAGCCGCAGACACTTTGGCGCGTTTCAACTTCTCGTCTATGTTGCCGCCCTGATAGAATACGGCGAGTTGGTCGTAGAGGTCGTTGATGAGGTCTTGGATGCCCGTCTTAATCTGCTGACGCTTGATGATGGGGTTGCAGGTCGGGGTCATATACTTTATAATATAGTCGATACCCGACTTGTTGGGCTGCGTTACCTCGTTCCAACACTCCAACGGATTGTGAACGTGTGCGATAACGTCCTTGTGGTTGACCCACGAAGTCTTCATGTCCTCAAACTTCTGCACGTACTCGGGGCGGAGTTGCGTCTCCTTGCCGTCGGTGTCCATGCCTTCGAAGAACGATTTGCTCCACTTGGGGTCGCGGAGGGGGAAGACGTTTTTGAAGGGGCCGTTGTTGTCCCAATTCTGAATCCACGTGTCGCCCACGGAAATGCCCATCTGGTCGGCGAAGTTGGCACCGATGCGGGCAGTCCACTTGCTATTGTGGGGACCGAGTTCGCCGGGACGCTCTGTGGCGGGGTTGCCGGCGAGTTCGATGTTGAACTTCGTAAAGCATACCAACAACGGTATCAACTTCTCGATGTCGTTTTGCTGAACGAGCAACGCCAACTGACGCTCGCGCTCGGCACGTTTTTCGGGCGAACCGCCGTGCGTGTTGCGTATCCACTCGTAGAGGAATTTGGGCAGGTCGGCAACTTCGGGCTGCTTGTCGTCCATACAGAAAAGGAGCGTGGAGATTTCGTAGTTGAAGTTGTAACGGTTGAACAAAAACGCAATCTTACCGCGCAGGAATACGAGGAGTTTGTCGTTGTTGTCCTTCTCCTCGAAGGTAACTTCGGGAATCTGCTGACGCGAACGCGCACCGGGGAAGTCGAGTACGTCGGCCTCTTTGAGGAACTTGCGTTTGGGATGGTCGGCAGTGGAGTCGGTCAACGGGAGAACCGCCTCGGCAGTGAGTGCCGAGAGGATGCTGCGGTCGAGGGTTGCAAGGAGAGTGCCGCCGTCGTAACAGTTGACGGGCGGTTTTTTGGTGTCCTTGTAAAGTTCGCGCAGACGCTCCACGTCGAGGATTGTGTCTTGCTGCGGGGTGAGGGCGGCGAGTTCGGTGCGGACTTCGGGGAGGAAGTTGACCTGTTTGAGACCGTCGCTCAACTTCTTGAACAAGTCGGTGAAGAACGGCTGCTTGCCCCAAATCACTTCAAAGACCTCAAACCTGCGGCTCGCGTCGATGTAGGGAACGATAGACGCGATGTCGTCCCAAAAGTTGATGTTGTTTAAGTCTTTGATAATGAAGTGGTCGCGGAAATTGTTGTTGCAATACTCCTTGACATCGTACACCTCGTCCTCGCTAAAACCGGGGCAGGGCGAATGTTGTACGGAGGCGGCTAATGCCTGCAACTTCTTCTGCACCTCGTCGCGGTTGATGGTGTAGGTGTAGTGGGTGATGTCGGAGAGGTAGCCGTTGCAAATAATCTTTACAACGTCCGCCTGCGAAAACAGCCTCAGCAAATACGGCTTGAAGCCCGGCTGCCACGTGTCAACGGTAGTGAACCTCGACACCAAACCCGTAGCCTCCTTGCCACCGCCCGGCGGGTTGATGGACGCGATAAAATCGACATCCTCGCCCGTGTCAGGCACTTTCACAAAGAGCGACGCGGCTTCGGGGGTTTTTGCCAAGTTGCTCACCAAGTACGACTTGCCCACTTGGCTCTGTCCGAATATCGCCACGGACGGACGGCGCGGCAAAGCGTTTTCGTAACGCTTGGCATCGCGGCGGAGTTTTTTGAGATTATATATCGTAACCGCCTGCTTGTCCTTCTCGACATTGGCAGTTACCCATTTCATGCTGTCCTCAATCACCTGCTTTACCTTGGTGCATTGCTGAATGAGTTCGTTTGTTGCTGTATCCATGTTTTTTTAGTTTTAAATTGAAAATTGAAAGTTGAAACTTGAAAGTTTCATTTTCAATTCTCAATTTTCAATTTTCAATTCATTTGTTTGTGAGCATATCCGCGTACTTGACAGTTTTTTTGGTGTCGCGGCGGACAACGCAGAAGGATACGCCTTCGCGGATTTGGGCGTTGCCAAGTCCGGTGGCGTTATGGATGTCGGGGTCGGCGTTGAGGGTTTGCTCCGGCGAGATGAAGTCGTAATCGGAGAAAAACTCGTTGCAATGCTTGGCTACAAGTTCGAGAACCATGCGTCGTTCTGACACATAACATCCTGACACACACGCCAATAGATTGCTCAACGCGGGATATACGGCATCCAATTTGGCCTTGTCGTCGCTCGTATCGGCGTTGACGCGCAATACGTACTGCAATGCCGACCAACCTTTGGCAAGTTTGGTGATGAACAGGGGCAGATTGTCGTCGCCCCCCTGCCCTATCGCCTCCTCCAAAGTGCGGGCGATGCGTTTTTGGGCGTCGGTCTCGCCGTCGGTGGCGCGGAAAGTCTCTTTTACAAAAGCATCCGCCTCCAACGTCTTATTGAGCCGCGACTGCAACGCCGCCTTCTCGCCCTCCAAATCCTCCATGTTGGAGCGAAGTTCTTGAAACTTGGCGTTGTACTTCTCCACCTTCTGAGCCATTCGCTCGTCCACAACGGCATCGATGTTGGCTTCCGATGCGGCGGCTGACGACTGACCCATGTTGGATGTCACCTTATATATATGTGCGATGTTGTCCTGCGTGAAGAGGGTCTTGATGCCGCGTTCGAGCCAAAGGTCGGGCGTGATGTCCTCGTCGGCGTAGGGGAGTTTGAGGTTCGGGTTTTTCAACAGTTCGTCAAACAACTCCTCGCCAAACTGCTCAATCAACCACTTAGCCACGTCGTCGGCAAGTTCGGACGGCGAGGCAGGGTTGGGATTGTCTATCTTTTGCGACAACGACGCTCCACTGCCCTGATTGACAGTGGGTTCAGGCTGTTCGCTAACCACTTTCTTGGTGATAGAAAGACGGTTGGCGGACGGCTGATCCACTGCGGGCTTTTGGGCGGTGTCGGTGCCGGTATTGACTGATAATGTGAGTTTTGCCATAGTCGTATCACATTAATTATCAAACAATTGAATCAAGAAGATACCCGAATCCATCCAATATCCGTGTTCGTCGGCGAGGGACTGCATGGTTACTTTGAGGTTTTCGGCGGCAACTTTCTTGCTGTCTTTGTCCATGACGTTGCGGAGCGGTTTGAGACGTTCCTTGTTGCGGGCGTCGCGCTCGATGTCAAACGAGAGCGGCTCGCGGTCTTTGAGGCTCTGCGCCGCCTGCGACGAGGCATACACAATCTTGTACATCGGCGACGAAATCCAATCGTCCGTGGGCA
>CAMJWL010000224.1 GCA_946409405.1 uncultured Bacteroidales bacterium | reverse complement strand
GAATTTGGCAAGCAACACGCCGACGAGGCGTTCCAAGACAAGGCTGGCAACGTGATTTGGCGCAAAAAAGCGTCCCAAGGCATGGAAAACCGCCAATCGATACTCCTGCAAGCGCACTGCGACATGGTGCCGCAAAAACGCAGCGACAAGCAGCACGACTTCACCGTTGACCCCATAACCACCATCATAGAAGACGGTTACGTCAAGGCAGACGGCACCACACTCGGCGGCGACGATGGCATGGGCGTTGCGGCTATCATGGCTGTCTTTGAAGACAACAACCTGAAACACTGCCCCTTGGAGGCGTTAATCACTGTTGACGAGGAGACGGGGCTTACAGGTGCTGACAAATTGGCAAAAGACGTGCTACAAAGCCGCATCCTCATCAACCTCGACAGCGAGGAGGACAACATATTTTATATAGGTTGCGCTGGCGGTGTCAACGTACACATTACCAAGCAATTGGAGTTTGACAACCTGAACGCCGACGACTATCAGCCCTTCAAACTACTCGTAAGCGGCTTGCTCGGCGGACATTCTGGCAGCGACATCCACAAAAACCGACCCAACGCCGTCAAATTGCTTTTCCGTTTTCTGAACGCCATCACGGGCAAAGTGGATTACAGGCTTTCGGGCGCGGACGGCGGCGACATGCACAACGCAATCCCACGCGAGGCAAGGGCGTTTGTATTCGTCAACAAATCAGACGTCAAGAAATTCAAGACAGAAATCACCAAGTTCCAAAAAATCCTCAACATCGAGTGCGGCACATCAGACCCCGACGGCAAAATCACCGCCGAACCCCTCGAATCGCTGATGCCGATGGTATTGAAGGCGGATTCCTTGCGGGCGGTCAACTTCGTGATTAACAGCCTTGTATCGGGCGTATTTGCGATGAGTGCCGACGTTCCCGGTCTTGTGGAAACCTCCAACAACCTCTCCATCATGCGCGTAAGCGGCGGCACATTGAGGATACAATGTTTGCTGCGGAGTTCGGTGCAGAGCCAGAGCGACTACCTCAAAGACCTCATCCGCCTGCAAGCCGAATTTGCCGGCGCAAAATGCGAGTTTGAAGGCGAATATCCGGGTTGGAAGCCCAATCCCAAAAGCCCAATCCTCGAACTCAGCAAGCGCATCTACGCCCAAAAATTTGGCGCACAGCCCGTTGTAACCGCCATCCATGCTGGTTTGGAGTGTGGACTCATCCTCGGCAAATACCCGGAGATGGACATGATTTCGCTCGGTCCCACGATGTACGGCGTACACACGCCCGACGAAAAAGTGGAAATCGCATCCACAGAGCGTTTCATGCAACTTCTGCACGAGATACTCGCCACGGGCATCGAATAACGGCGCGATTTTTGCACGTTAAAAAATGTTATAGTAAATCATAACATGGACATTATGAAAAAAACGATATTAGCATTAGCGGCCCTGACGCTCGCCACAACGGCAATGGCTCAGGACAATCAGCAGGCATCCACCCGCAACACATCACACTACATCGTGCTTGATTTTGGTGGCGGATACAACAACCTCGTCTATAACCTCGGCGACAAAGGCAAGCGCGAGCCGGGCATGGGCATCATGGGTCGCATCGGATACAGGTACTATTTCTCAAAACATTGGGGCATAGGCCTTAACGGTGTGTTCAAGCAGTCGCAGACAACAGCCAAAATCAACTACCAGGACAGTTTTGACGCCATAGACACGTATAACGGCAACGAACCATACAACTACCGCGTCAACTACAACAGCCTGAAAGAGAATCAAAAACAGAACTCAATATCCATTCCCGTTGGTCTGTATTTTCAGTGCAAGATGACCGAAAAATGGAAACTCGGCTTGGGCTTTGGTGCTTCGGCGCAGTTTGTAAACAGCGACAACATGGAGACCAAGGACGGCAACATTTCTACGGAAGGTTACTACCCAAAAGACGACGTTCTATTTAAAGATATGGAGAACCACGGCTTCTACACAAAGAGCAAGTTTTCTGGTAGTTACGACTACAAGACCGCGTTTGGCGCGTTTGGCGAACTCAATTTGGTGTACTCCATATCATGCCGGCTCGACCTCAACATCGGCATCTACGGCGGCTACGGATTTACCAAAACCACCGAAAACAGCAACAACGCCGTCTATAACTACGAAAACCAAAAATACAACGGCGCACTCAATTCGCGCATCACCGACGGCAGCAACCCGCTCGCAATCGGTGGCATGATAGGCTTACGCTTCAAACTCGGCAAGTGCGTAGAAGAGAAGAAACCTGCCGACGAGGAAGTTAGACCTGTCGTTGTTGACAACACCAAGCCGCAGGACAACCAACAGCAGCCCGTAGTTCAGCAGCCTGAGCAGCAGCACCAGCCCGAAAACCAGCAAGTTGCCGACAACAAGCCCGAAGGAAAACAGCCTGTTGACGGTCAGGTAGTCAACATCACCGACATCATCGGCATCAATACCGGCAACAAGCCCGCCGACAACAACCAAAACACCAAACCCGCTGACAATCAGACCACCAAGCCCGTAGAACCCAAGAAGGACGAAAACAAGGTTTACACCGAGAAGGGCAAGGAGGTATATATCAACGGCAGGAAATACATCGTAGTTGACACCATCAGGATGATTATTAACTTCGGTCTCGGCGAATCAGGCAACCCCGACATCACCGTAGTTGACCAGACTCTCGACGATGTGGCCAAGTATTTGAAGGAGCATCCCGATTACAAACTTAGCATCGTTGGTCATACCTGCGACCTTGGCCCCGACGCCACCAACAAGCGCATCGGCCTCGCCCGCGCCAACACTGTTAAGCAGGAGTTCATCAAACGTGGCATCCCGTCGTCAAGGCTCTTGACATCGACCAAGGCAGCCACACAGCCCCTCGTACCCAACACAAGCGACCAAAACCGCAGCCGCAACCGCCGCGTTGAGTTAGAGTACGTGAAATAATTGACACATATTAAAAATAATGAAAAAATATTTATTCCTTATCCTGACATTCCTCTGCGCCGCCACATTGACCGCGACGGCGCAGGGCAATGGTCAGTACGTAACGTGGAAATACAGCAGCAAGACGCTACCTAATGGCAGCGTCGAGTTGTTTTTTGATGCGGTAGTCCCCGACGGCTTCCGCCTGTACTCGCCGTACAACCCCGAAGGCGCGTCCAAACCGTTGAAAATCACCCTCGAACAATCCGCCGACTTCACCACCGACGGTAAAGTTATCGAACTCGCCAAACCCGAAGAACATTACGAGGAAGTTTTTGAAGTAACGGAAAAATTCTTCAAGAAAACCGCCAAATTCAAAATCGTAATCAAACCCACCACCGACAAACCTTTTGACGTAACAGGTTCGTTGGACGGTCAGGTATGCAACGACGAATGGTTTTGCGCGATGGTGATGGACGATTTTAAAATTGGTGTAACGCCTTCAAAATCAAAAGACAACAAGGCTGACAAAAAGGACGAAAAGCCAGCCGACACAAAAAAAAACGCTGAACCAAAACAGGAAGTAGCACCACAGTCCCCCAAAACCGACTCTGACGCTACAAAAACGGATACAGTTGCAGCCGCGAAGTCTGACACAACATCAATTAACAGCGACAATTCGTCAACCAAAACCGACACCGCAAAACACGCTGTCACCGTTGCTCCGACGCAAAACGGGGGCGACTCCCACACCCCATCCGCAGAGACCGCCACAACAACAGACGGCGAATCGATGTGGTGGGTGTTTGCAATAGCGTTTTTGGCAGGATTGGCGGCGATATTCACGCCGTGCGTATTCCCAATGATACCAATGACGGTAACATTCTTCCTGAAAGACAAGTCGGGCAAAGGCAAAATGAACGCGCTAATTTACGGAATATCAATCATTTTACTATACACATTGCCCGTTGCAATACTTATTATAATAAGCAATATGATAGGCGGCGCAACATTTACGGCAGGCATCTTCAACGCGCTCAGCACACATTGGCTGCCCAACATCATCTTCTTCGTGATATTTATGGTGTTTGCGCTGTCGTTTTTGGGAATGTTTGAGATAGTATTGCCGTCGGGCATCATCAACCGCGCCGAACAACGCGGCGACAAGGGCGGCTTGATTGGAGTGTTTTTCTTGGCATTCGTGTTGGTGCTTGTAAGTTTCTCTTGCACAGGGCCTATCGTGGGTTCGGTGCTTGTGGAGTCGGCATCGGGCGGCAGCAGTTATGTGAAACCAATTGTGGCAATTTTGGGCTTTTCGATAGCCTTTGCAATGCCATTCACGCTGTTTGCCTTCTTCCCCGAAATCCTCAAAAAACTCCCCAAATCAGGCGGTTGGCTCAATACGGTGAAAGTAGTTTTGGGTTTTGTGGAATTGGCATTGGGATTAAAATTCCTCAGCGTCGCCGACCAAACTTACCATTGGCACATCTTGGACAGGGAAACATATTTGGCGATTTGGATTGCAATTGGATTTTTGTTGACGGCTTATTTGCTCGGCAAATTGAAGTTGCCACACGACAGCGACCTGCCTCACATCAAAGTTCCGAGGCTGTTGCTTGCAATCATAACTCTCTCATTCACAGTGTATATGATACCGGGATTGTGGGGTGCGCCGCTCAAAGCGTTGGCAGGATACATACCGCCAATTACAACGCAGGATTTTGTAATCAACAACAACGAAACCGCCGCCGCGCCTCAGTCGCCCACAACGAGCAACCTCTGCAAAAAACCGTTGTATTCTGATTTTCTGAAACTTCCGCACGGTATTCAGGCGTATTTTGAATACGACGAAGCCGCCGACTGCGCCAAAAAGCAAAACAAGCCGCTTCTCCTCGTCTTCACGGGACACGGCTGCGTCAACTGTCGCAAAATGGAGGAAAATGTTTGGACAGACCCGCGTGTTAGCCAAAAAATGCAGAACGACTTCGTGTTATGTGCACTTTACACCGACGACCGTAC
>CAMJWL010000223.1 GCA_946409405.1 uncultured Bacteroidales bacterium | reverse complement strand
CGCATACGAAATCAAGCATTTTCGCTTTGGCGTGGAGGCTTATATCGGTCTCAATGACGTCAATAGGAAATATGAGGGTCGCGTCTCCGGCAAAAAATACCTGCACAATGTGTGCGGTGTTGTCGCCTTCAAATTCTAACCTTAGTCCATGTCCAATATCGACCTCGCCTCCTCGCTCATCATGTCTGTTGACCACGCCGGCTCGAAGACGAGGTTGATGTTGGCGGACTTAATCTCCTTGATGCCCTCAATTTTTGTCTTGATGTCGAGGAAAATATCGTCGGCGATAGGACAGTTGGGCGCGGTGAGGGTCATGTCGATGGCAACATTGTTGTCGTCGTCCACGTCAATTTTGTAAATGAGACCGAGGTCATAGACGTTGACAGGGATTTCGGGGTCATAGACGGTGCGCAGAGTGTCGATTATCTTGGCTTCGAGGTCGAGAAATTGCGGTTTGTTGTTGGCTGATTCTTCCATTTTTTTGTGAGTTATTTCTTTTCTAATGCCCTGAATGCCAAGGCGTAATACCTAATTTGTTTAATCATTGCCACGAGACCGTTGGCACGGGTTGGGGAGAGATTTGCGCTCAGGCCAATCTCATCGACGAAATAAAGTTCGGCGTTAACGATGTCGTCGGGCTTTTGGTGGTTGAACACCCTGATTAACAGAGCGATGATGCCTTTTGTGATAATGGCATCGCTGTCGGCACGGAATGATATAGTGCCGTCGTTGTCGAGTGCGGCATCAAGCCACACCCGACTCTGACAGCCCTGTATTATGTTGTCGGGGGTTTTCTTGCTGTCCTCGATAACATCGAGGGTGTTGGCGAGTTCGATAAGGTACTCGTACTTGTCGAGCCACTCGTCGTAGATGGAAAACTCCTCAATGATTTGGTCTTGTATCTCGTTGATTGTCATTTTTCTTTGTGTTAATTCAGGGCGCAAAGTTAATGAATTTTCTATCAAAAATCAATATCCGAAACTTTATTTTTGCGTTAACATACAAGCATCTTTTTTGCCCTTTCGATGCCTGCCGCCAATTTATCGATCTCCTCGAAGGTGTTGTACATTGCGAAACTTGCCCGCACCGTGCCGGGGATGCCAAAATGCTTCATAATCGGCTCTGTGCAGTGCTGACCCGTGCGGACGGCGATGCCGAGTTTGTCGAGAATCATGCCGACGTCGTAATTGTGCGCGCCCTCAATGTTGAAGGACAGCACCGACACCTTGTTTTTGGCGCGGCCATAGACTGTGATGCCGCCAATCTGATCCACTTTTTCGGTGGCGTATTCGAGGAGTTGTTTTTCGTGAGCGGCAATATTGTCGAGACCAATGGTATCCACATATTCGAGAGCCGTCAGGAGCGAACCCGCGCCGACAAAATTGGACGTGCCCGCCTCAAATTTCAGCGGAAGGTCTGCCCATGTCGTGAGTTCAAAACTTACATTCTTTATCATGTCGCCGCCGCCTTGGTAGGGAGGCATTTCTTCAAGATATTTTTCCTTGCCGTAGAGGACGCCGATGCCGGTCTCCGCGTAAATCTTGTGTCCCGACAAAGCGAGAAAGTCGCAGTCCAACTTCTGGACATCAATCTTAATGTGCTGGATTGCCTGCGCCGCATCCACGAGAACGGGAATATTGTGGGCGTGGGCGGTCTTGATTATTTTTTCGATGTCATTGACAGTGCCCAACGTATTGGAGACGTATGTGACGCAGACAATCTTGGTGCGCTCGTTGATGAGGCGTTCGAGCGCGCCTTCCACGAGTTCGCCATTGTTGTCAAAAGGCAGGACATTTATTTTTGCACCACGACGACCCGCCATCAACTGCCACGGCACTATGTTGGAGTGATGCTCCATCTCGGAGATGATGATTTCGTCGCCGGGGGTGATGTACGCCTGTCCAAACGAAAAAGCAAGCGTATTGATAGCCTCGGTGCTGCCCTTGGTAAAAACGATTTCGGTGCGCGACTTGGCGTTGATAAACTGCATCACCTTCTGACGCGCCTGCTCATAAATCTCCGTAGCCTTCTCGCTCAGGTAATGCACGCCGCGATGGATGTTGCTATTATAAGTAGTGTAGAATCTAATAATAGAATCCAATACGCACTGCGGCTTTTGCGTGGTGGCTGCATTGTCGAGATAGACGAGCGGGTGTCCGTATATTTGTTGGTTGAGGATTGGGAAATCCTGCCTGATTTTGTTGATGTCCATTTTGTTGTGTGAAGTTTAGTGAAATTTTGCGCAAAGTTAATAATTTTTTTGCACGTGTTTTTAAATTGTGTATATTTGCACGAAAATTTAAACAACAAAATACAATGAGAATAGTATTCCCGTTAGTAGTCATATTAGGCGTTTTGTATGCAATGTGCATGACAAGTTATAAAAACGCCGGACTCAACTTCCTCCAATACTTGCGCAAGACAATGTTTGTGCCGGGCGTTATTGTTACGCTCATCGTGTTCGTCATGACGCTTTTGATGATGATGGGCGGTGAGTCTCTAAACCATTTTTTTAATTTTTGGGGTGTCGCATTGGTGTTTACATTGATTTATGGCGCAATAGACACCGCATTATATTTTATAAGTAGAGAGATTCGCAAGAACAAGGGCATCAAGGACGAACCCGAAATCAAGAGTCAAAAGGCTACTCCGCAGCCAAAAAAACAACAAAAACAAACTCCCGCGATAGAAACCGAGGATATGCGTAGAATCAAGGCTCTGATGGGCGAAATTATGCAGAAAAAAGAGCAACTTAATGCTTTTAACGCGGAGATTGGCAAGAAGATTTCGTCCCTCGAAATGATTGCCGACACTGCGATTGCCGAGGCATACGGGGAAGTGGCTGTCGGCTACAAGAGGGGACGTTATTTGGAGGCTTACGGCGAGATTTGCAACAAATATTCGGGTATTGTTGACAACGTTGTTGCCTTGCAGTGCGACCATATTGTGAAGAAAATCAACCATTCCATCGACGGACGCCGCAAGGTTTTGCAGAGCAACAGCGACGACAAGTTGAAGTACGACAAACTCTACGCCGCGCTCCAAAACCAATACGACAAGGAGCACAAAATAGAACGCATGAAGGCCATCAACGCCAAGGTCAACGAACTCACCGACAGTAGTGCCGCCGAAATTGAGGCGTCGCTCAACAGCGGTTTCGTTTTCGAGAAATCGTTGGAGGAGTTCAACCGCCTGAACCTCGAAATCGAAAGCCGCCGCGACCTCGAACTAAAATACACCGACGACAATATTTAATCAGTCTCCATGCCGAGTTTCTCGGCGATACAGTCTTTCAATAGGTTAGTGTAATCTTTGTCGGCGGTTACATTATCCACAATTTCGTCTATAAACGACTGCAAGAGAAGGTTTTGCGCAGTTTTTTCGCTGATACCGCGACTCCTCATATAGAATATCGCCTCTTGGTCGAGCATGCCTGTGGTGCTGCCGTGCGAACATTTGACATCGTCGGCGTATATCTCCAATTGTGGCTTGCTCTCGATACGTGCATCAGTTGACAGCAAAATATTGTTGTTAACTTGCTCTGTCTCTGTCTTTTGCGCATCGGGATTCACCTTGACAATGCCAAAGAAATCGCCGTATCCATTGTCGCTGGCTACGGTGCGCACTTTTTGGGTGGTCTTGCTGTTGCCAACCGTGTGGACAACGTTGGAATGATACGTAAAACTCTCATCCTTAGCGGGTAACAGCAATCCGGGAAGATTGACGGTGGAGTGTTCGCCGAGGATGTTTACGTTGATGTTGACATCCACTTCCTTGCCGGTGATGGATGCCACAGAGATAGTAACATCGCTGTAATCCTCCACATCAACATTAATGTCGTACTTTATAGTGTCTTGACTGTCAATGATATTGCACAAGTGGAGTTCGAAGGCACTGTGGTCTTCGACCTTCACATTGATTTTGGTGGCATGGTTGACTCCCGGCGCGGTGTACATGTATTGCGCCGTGGTCATCCATGGACGGTCGGGATAATGGGTGAAATGCAGCGTGATGCCCTGTCCTACGATGGCTCGGCGGGTTCTGAGTCCGGTGTGCGCCACCATTTCTACCTCCGGGTAGTCGTATATGTTGTTGATATATTCCATGTTAGACAATTATTTATACATTTCGTCCGCCTGTTTTTTGAGTTCGTCGTAACCCGTTTTTTCGAGTTCGAGGGCGAGGTTTTTGTCGCCGGTCTTGATGATGCGGCCGTTGTATAGCACGTGCACCACGTCGGGCGTTATGTAGTCGAGAAGTCGCTGGTAGTGGGTGATTACGATGAAGGCGTTGTCGTTGGATTTCAATTTGTTGACACCCTCCGCCACAATCCTCAGCGCATCGATGTCAAGACCCGAGTCGGTCTCGTCAAGCACTGCGATTTTTGGATTGAGCATTGCCATCTGGAATACCTCCAACTTCTTCTTTTCGCCGCCCGAAAAACCCTGATTTACAGAGCGTCCGTCGAGTTTTTTGTCGAGGGCAACGAGTTCTTTTTTCTCCTTGATGAGTTTCAGAAATTCGGGAGCGGGCATTGGTTCGAGGCCGTGATATTTGCGTTGCTCGTTGATCGCCGCCTTCATAAAATTGTTGATGCTCACGCCCGGAATCTCCACGGGGTATTGGAACGCGAGAAATACGCCCTCTGCCGCACGTTCTTCGGGTTTGAGCGAGAGCAAGTCCTTGCCTTCCAATGTGATGGAGCCTTCGGTAACGTTGAAAATTTCGTTGCCCGCCAATACCGACGCGAGCGTACTTTTGCCAGAGCCATTAGGACCCATGATGGCATATACCTTGCCTTTTTCTATGTTCAGATTGATGCCCTTCAAGATTTCCTTGCCGTCTATCGAGGCATGCAAGTTTTTGATTTCTAACATTTTTGTTGAGTGTTGATTTCTGTTTATACAATAATTAATTACACCACCGCCTCCACAATCTCCTTGTCGCCGAATGTGA
>CAMJWL010000222.1 GCA_946409405.1 uncultured Bacteroidales bacterium | reverse complement strand
TGTGTGCAACGGCGCAGACCGACACCGCAGCCAACGCGGGACCGCTGATCCTGACGTTGGATTCGGCAAAAGCATACGCCGTGCAGCACTCTAAGACGATGCGTACTGCCGACCTCAATATCCAGAAGGCGGAGTGGGCTAAATGGCAGGCTATCTCCAATATGCTATTGAATGTGGATGGTACGTTGAGTTACACCACGATGTTCGGATACGTGATGAACCTCGGCACATTCTCCATCCCGAGCAACGACGTCGGAACCCTCGGTATATCCGCGTCTGCCGCTGTCAACGGTCAAATGATTGTAGGCGTGCAACTCAGCAAGATGGCTATCGAAATGCAGGAACTCGCCAAACAAGGCAGCGAAAACGACGTAAAAGCCGCAGCCACAACGTCTTACCTTTCTGTACTCATTGCACAGGAAAGCAAAAAGACCATCGAAGACAGTCGCAAAAACCTCGAAAAATCATATAACAACGTTGTGCAACTCGCCAAAGTCGGAATGGCAGAACAGACCGACGCCGACCAGTTGAAAGTGCAGTTGATGGTATTGGACAACAACCTCCGCGCCGCCGACCGCAACATCCAACTCGCCAAGAGTGCGCTCATCACAGCACTCGGAGCACCGCCGGCAAGCGACGTGCAACTCACCGAAACCCTCGACTATTTCTTTGAAAACCAGCAGATAGAAGAACCGTCGGGCAGCGTGGAAAGCGGCGTTACAATGAGGCAACTTGATATGAACATCGACCTCGCCAAAAAACAGTGGACATTGGCGCGTTGGGCATACGGCCCCACATTCGCTGTACAATACAATTACAGTGGACGCACTTATTTTGGCAAGGATGCGGGCATGAAGCAGGCTCCTAACAACATGACATTTGCGCTCCAAATCCCGATTTTCTCCTCCGGCAACCGCTATTCGCAGTGCAAACAGAAAAAAATCGACATCGACATCGCACAGACACAGCGCGACCAGACTTTGGAGCAGTTGCAGGTGCAGGAGATTCAGTTGAAATACAACCTCTCCAACGCCATCGAGACCTACAACAGCAGCAAGGAGTCATTGGAACTCTACCAAAAGATATTCAAAAACTCGTTGCAGAAGTTCAATGTCGGCACGATTTCGAGCAACGATTTGATTACCGTCAACAACAACCTCCTCAACGCGCAAGGCACTTACATCCAGAGCCTTTACCAGGTGATGAACGCGCAGACGGACTTGTTGAAACTTTATAACAACTTGTAAATAAATTAAGCACTATGATAAACATAAAACATTATTCACTCATTGCGGCGTCGGCGTTGTTGCTTGCATCGTGCAGCAGCAAGGACGACAAGGCCGCCGATACCGAAAAGGAAAAGGTTGAGACCGTTTCGGTAATGAAACTCCAAAAACACGACATTATGAGGATTCTCACCTTCTCGGGCGTGTTGCAACCGTATCAGAAAGTGGCAGTGGCACCCGCATTACAGGGCAGAATCACCAACCTTTACGTAGAAGTGGGCGACCGCGTGTCGCAGGGTCAGATGTTGGCTAAGATGGACGAGACCCAGTATCTCTCCACCAAGCTCAATTACGAAAACACCAAGACCGACTTCAACCGTATCAAGATTCTCAACGACAGCAACAACATCGCCAAGCAGACCTTCGACCAGGCAAAGTCGGGACTCGAAGTGTTGGAGACGTCGCTCAAAAACCTCGAACAGAACACCTACCTCCGCGCACCGTTTGCGGGCGTAGTGTCGGCGAGGAATTATGAACCGGGCGAACTTTTCGCAGGTCAGGCGATCTACGAAATCGTGCAAATCAACACCCTCAAAGCCCTCGTGGAAGTGCCTGAAACTTACTTCCCACAGGTGAAGCAGGGTATGAAGCTCAATATCGCCACCGATACCTACAAGGGCGAGACCTTCCCCGCGACCATCGAGGTGGTTTACCCGACCATCGACGAAAAGTCGCACACATTCTCCATCAAATTGAAGATTCCCAACGCGGCACAGAAACTCCGTCCGGGTATGTACGTAAGCACCACCCTCGAAATGGGCGAAGAAAAGACCTTGACCGCTCCTTACAACGCCGTGCAGAAGTTGCAGGGTAGCGACGAGAGGTATGTATTCTTGAACGACAACGGCAGGGCGAAGCGCGTGGTTGTAAAACTCGGACAGCGTTTCGACGACAACGTGGAAATCCTCGCCGACGAAATCACAGAGGGCAAACAACTTGTAATCCAGGGCGTTGCAAAACTCCACGATGGAACACCGATTACGATTAAATAATGCATAATGCATAATTCATAATGCATAATTAATTATGCATTAAAAAAAATAGTAAGCAAATGAGTATTTACAAAACCGCGATAGAAAAACCAGTAACCACCTCGCTCATCTTTGTGGCGGTGATTATCATTGGTTTGTTTGCGCTCATGAAATTGCCTATCGACCAATTTCCTGAGATGGAGCCGCCATACGTGTCGGTAATGTGTACCTATCCGGGCAACACGGGCTCCGAAATTGAGACCAACCTCACCAAGATGTTGGAAAACAGCCTCAACTCCGTCGAAGGCCTCGACGAGATGACCTCCACATCCAAGGACAACATTGCCCTTGTCACCATGAAATTCCAGTGGGGACAGAATATGGACGAGGTAGTCAACGACGTGCGAAGCGCATTAGACATGATTTCCGACAATCTTCCCGACGGCGCGGGCAAGCCGATTGTGTTTAAGTTCAATACATCAATGATGCCTATCTTGATGTACGCCGTTACAGCCGACGAGAGTTACGCCGGACTCGAAAAAATCCTCGAAGACAATGTTACCAACGTCCTCAACCGTGTCGATGGCATCGGCAACCTTTCTGTGGTCGGTGTGCCGGAGCGTTACGTTTATGTGGACGTTGACCAGACCAAAATCGACGCATTCGGCATCAGCCTCGAGCAAGTGGCAAACGCCGTAGCCTCCAACAACCTCGACGTATCGTCGGGTACAGTGAAGATGGGGCGCGAGCAGTACGGTCTGCGCGTCAAGAGCGAATTTAAGGAAAGCTCCGAAATCAACAACCTTGTCGTTACCACCACTCCGCAGGGCAAGAAGGTGTTTGTAAAAGACATCGCCGTAGTGCGCGATACCATCAAAGACCTCTTCCTCGATTCCAAAATCAACTCCCGCGAGGGCTGCCGTCTCATCATCATGAAACAGACCGGCGGCAACACGGTGCAGATTTGTAAGGACGTCAAGAAGATGATGGCGGACATCCAGAAGACCCTCCCGCCCGACATCAAGTTTGAGATTATCAACGACTCGTCCGACACCATCCAAAACTCCATCAACTCCCTCACCGAATCCGTGATGTACGCGTTGATATTTGTGGTGATGGTGGTTTTGTTTTTCCTCGGACAATGGAGGGCGACGCTCATCATCGCCATCTGTATCCCGATTTCGCTCATTGTGTCGTTCATATACCTTTTGGGTGCCGACAGCTCTCTCAACATCATTTCGCTTTCGTCGCTCACCGTTGCAATCGGTATGGTGGTCGATGACGCCATTGTGGTCTTGGAAAATATCGACAAGCACATACAGCGCGGTTCGTCTCCACGAGAGGCGGCGATCTACGCCACCAATGAGGTTTGGATTTCGGTAATTGCGACCACCCTCGTTACCTGCGCCGTATTCGTGCCGCTCACGATGCTTACCGGCGTTGCGGGCATCCTGTTCAAGGAGTTGGGCTGGATTGTAACAATCTGCGTCTGCACATCCACCACGGTAGCCATCTCCCTTACCCCGATGCTCTCCTCCAAGATGCTCAAAGCGAGGGACGTCATCATGGAAAAACTCGGACATGGCACCGGCAAGAAGCGCGGCAAGTCGCTCTACGAACGCACCGTTTTGGCGGGTCTCAACTGGCTCGACCTCCAATACTCCAAACTCCTTGAGATTGCATTGAGGCACAAGGTGATAACGATTTCTGCAATCGTGATATTCTTCTTGCTCTCGCTCATTCCTGTATTTATGGAAAAGATTGGTATGGACTTCATGCCGAGGTCAGACGAAGGCAGGATGACCATTACATTCGAACTCCAACGTGGTACGCGAATCGAGGAAGCCGCCAAGATAGGCCGCCGCATCGAGGCAGAAATGATGGCAAACAATCCCGAACTCAGGATTGTATCCACTACTCTCGGCTCCAACGAGGACGCGGGCATCTCGGCGTTGATGTCTTCCACAAGCAACTACAAGGGTCAGATGTACATCCGTGCCACCAAGAAATGGGAACGCGAGCGCACCATCTTTGAGATTGCAAACGCCATCCGCGACCAGTTTGACAATACTCCCGAAATCGTAAACTATACCGTCTCCACATCGAGCGGCGGCGGCATGAGCAGCAACTCCATCGACGTGGAAATTTACGGCTACGACTTCGACGTCACCAACCGTATCGCCGAGGAACTCCAAACAAAATTGAAGGCTGTGGAAGGTGCGAAGGACGTGATTATCAGCCGCGAGGCAGACCGCGCCGAACTCCAATTGATTTTCAACAAGGAAAAGATTGCCGAACTCGGACTTTCCACTGCGTCGCTCGGTTCTTACATCCGCAACAAAATCAACGGCTATACCGCCGGCTATCTTAAGGAGGACGGCGACGAGTATTACATTCGCGTCCGTCTCCGCGAGGAAGACCGCAATTCGTTGGACAAAATCAACGAACTCACCATCAACACCCCCACCGGTACAATGGTGAAAGTGAAGGAACTCGCCACCATCAAGGAATATTGGGCACCGCCGCAGATCGACCGCAAGACCCGTCAGCGTATGAACAAAGTTTCCGTAACGCCCGACGACGTGTCGCTCACCGACTTGGCTGAATCCATCCAAAAAATCCTCGACAAAATCGAGACCCCATCCGACGTGAAGGTAATCATCGGCGGCGACTATGAGGAACAGCAGGAATCTTCCAAGGACATGACGTTGCTCTTCTTGCTCATCATCA
>CAMJWL010000221.1 GCA_946409405.1 uncultured Bacteroidales bacterium | reverse complement strand
TGTAAAGGCGTTTCATAATGTTATTAAAAAATTGCACTTGTGAGTTGAATCTGCGATGCGCTTTTTTCAAAAAAAAATTTCCGTTTCAAGAAAAAAAGATTTACATTTGGCATTTGGAACATATAATTCAAACATTATAACAATGAAAGATTTAACACTTGACATTTCAAAGGCGTTTGGTTTCGTTTCTGAAAACGACTACAAGGCCTTGCAGGGCAAAGCGTTGGAGAGCAACGCCGCCCTCTACGACAAAACTCTCCCCGGCAACGATTTCCTCGGTTGGGTGGATGTGAAAAACATCATCTCCGAGGACGAACTCTCTCAGATTGAGAAGAAGGCTGCCGAACTCCGCGAGAAAATCGACGTGCTCGTTGTAATCGGCATTGGCGGCAGTTACTTGGGCGCAAAGGCTGTCATCGAGGCATTGAGCAATTCATTTGCACAGATGATGCCGCAGAAGGGCAGGCCGTTGGTATTGTTTGCCGGTCAGAACATCGGCGAAGACTACATCAGCGAACTTATGGACGCTATCGCCGACAAGTCGTATGCATTGTGCGTAATCTCCAAGTCGGGCACGACCACCGAACCCGCCATTGCATTCCGCCTCCTCAAAGCCAAAATCGAGGAGAAGTACGGCAAGAAAGAGGCGGCAGACAGGATTGTTGCCATCACCGACAAGCAGCGCGGCGCACTCAGGACGCTCGCTAATTCGGAGGGTTACAAGACATTCGTAATCGGCGACACTGTTGGCGGCAGGTTCTCGGTATTGACTCCCGTGGGACTTTTTCCGATTGCCGTGGCAGGATTCGACATCCGTCAACTTTTGCAGGGTGCGTACAGGGTGGAGGAAATGACGCAGAAGGGCAAGACTTTCGATGAGAATGTCGCCGCTCATTACGCCGTGGTCCGCAACCTCTTGTACAAGAAATTCTCCACCGAAATCCTCGTTAATTTCCATCCGAAACTCCATTATTTCTCCGAGTGGTGGAAGCAACTCTACGGCGAATCCGAGGGCAAGGACGGCAAGGGCATTTTCCCGGCGTCTGTCGATTTCACGTCCGACCTTCACTCGATGGGTCAGTACATTCAGGAAGGTGTTCGCCTGATGTACGAAACTGTTCTCTCAATCGCCGAACCCGACCGCAAGGTGGAGATTCCGTCCGACGCTCAGAACCTCGACCAACTCAACTTCCTCGCCGGAAAGCGCGTTGATTTCGTCAACAAACAGGCTGAACTCGGCACTCAACTCGCACACCTCGACGGCGGCGTTCCGCAGATTCGCATCGAGATTCCCAAACTCAACGAGTACTACCTCGGACAGTTGATTTACTTCTTTGAGAAGGCTTGCGGCATCAGTGGCTACATCTTGGGCGTCAACCCGTTCAATCAGCCCGGCGTTGAGGCGTACAAGAAGAATATGTTTGCGCTCCTCGACAAGCCCGGCTATGAAGAGGCGTCGAAGGCAATACGTCAGAGGTTGGCGTAATGCTGTCATTGTAATTAAGATTATGTAAAATAAAAATCCTCCGTGACAAAGTGTCGTCGCGGGGGATTTTTTAAAGGTCAATTATGAAAAAAATAATATTTGCCATCGCAATTTCGCTCGGGCTGTGCTCCAATGGCGCGTATGGTCAGGGCTTCAAAAATCCGGTGTTGCCGGGCTTCCACGCCGACCCAAGCGTATGCAGGGCGGGCGACGATTTTTATTTGGTCAATAGCACTTTCCAATATTTTCCGGGCGTGCCGGTGTTTCACAGCAAGGATTTGATACATTGGGAGCAGGTGGGCAACTGCCTGACACGCAAGTCGCAGGTGGATTTGTCGGGGCTTTACGGACAGAAGAACGCGGAGTTGGGATGGACCAACGCGGGAGTTTACGCCACCACAATCCGCCATCACAACGGCCGTTTTTATATGGTGACAACGCTTTTCCCGTCGCGCAGGCATTTTTATGTTTGGACCGACAACCCCGCCGGCGAATGGTCAGAGCCTATTGTAATTGACTTTGCCATTGGTAGTTGCGACCCGACTTTGTATTTTGAGGACGACAAATGCTATTTTCTTTGGAAGGAGGGCGACATCAAGATTTGCGAAATCGACGTGACTACTGGCAAGAAAATCGGTGAAATTCATCATCTTGGCGTCGGTCTTGGCGGACGTTACCCCGAAGGTCCTCACATCTACAAAAAAGACGGTTGGTATTATATGATGTTGGCTGAGGGCGGCACCGAACAGGGACACCACGTCAACATTTTGCGCAGCCGCTCGCTTTTTGGCCCTTACGAGAGCAACAAGGCAAACCCAATACTCACGCATTTCAGTATGGAGATGCAAAACAGTGACATTCAGGGGCTTGGACACGCCGATTTGGTGCAGGCTCCCGATTCGTCGTGGTGGATGATTTGCCTCGGATACCGCACAAGCGGCTACCTCCTGCACGTGATGGGGCGCGAGACTTTTCTTGCTCCTGTGCGTTGGGACAAGAACGCTTGGCCTGTTGTCAATGGCAACGGCACATTGCAGGCTGATATGGATTGCGTCACGCTGCCGCAAGTGCCTTTCGCGCCCGACCCTCTGCGCGAGGAGTTCAATTATATAAAGCGCAACGCCCCCGCCGACAGTTACTCGTCGATAGGTTTGGCGTATGGTTGGCACAGCATCGGCAATCCCGATTTTTCGCGTTATTCGCTTACAGAGCGTAGCGGTTGGCTCCGTCTGAAACCCGCCGCCGGCATTACGCTTGACGCCGCTACATCGCCGACTTTTGTGGCAAGACGTCAGACGGAGCGCAATTTTACCGCCACGACATTGCTCGACGCCTCCAAAATGTCGGATGGTATGCAGGCGGGTCTCACAGCCTACGCCGCGCCGCTCAATCATTATGACGTTGTGGTGGAGAAACGCGGCGGCAAGTTGTTTGCAAAGTCCAACATCCGCATTGGCGAGATGACTCACACGTTCAAGGAGTTGCCGTTGAAATCCTCTGTTGCATACCTCCGCATCACTTCCGACAGGGATTATTATTACCTCGAAGTGTCCGACGATGGCGCAAAATTTCAGCCGCTCGGCCGTATGGATTACCGTTATCTGACCACCGAAGTTATAGGCGGCTTCACGGGCGTGATGTTGGGCGTCTTCGCGCAAGGCAACGGCAAAGGCTGCGCGGATTTCGATTGGATGGAGTATGATGCAATGTAGAGACGTAGCGCGCTACGTCTCTACAATATGCAAATTTTACGCTCAGTAGTAATTATGGGCAAAAAAATCTTACGCTCAGTAGTTTTTATATGAAAATGACACGTCACTTTTGGAATATTTTTACGAATAAAAAAAGCACCGAGGCCCTGCACGACATCGAGGTTGTTGTGCGGGACTTCGGTTATATTGTCGATTATAAAAAATTCGCGGAAGACTATCGCATACTTCAAATCGAGGTCGAGAGTCCAAAAGTGGAGACTTTTTTCAAAACATTGTCGGATTGTTTCAGTGTCGAGAATTACAATTCCATCCATTTAAATAGGGCAGGGGACGACGAGGTGTTTATTAATGTGAAGTTTTTGGATTCGGAGCAAAGATGGTGATTTTTTATGGAAAAATAATTTTTTATGTCTTGAATATAATTGTTATATTTGCCAAATCAATTTCATAAGCGACTAATATATGGAAGACAAGGATATACGTAAACAACTCATTATCCAAACCAAGTTTTGGAGTGCGCAGGAGGGGTATGAAAAGGGCAAGACACAACAGTTTTGGAACTCGATTCTGAAATGTTTTGACCCACAGATTGACCTCCCAAAAACCATCATCTATGAAAAACAGGTGAAAGACCCACAGACGGGCAACACCAAATTCATAGATGCCTACATCCCGCACACCCGCGTCATCATCGAGCATAAGAGTAGCAAAGTAGCACTCGACAAGCCCGAGCCGCAGTCGGGCGGCGATATGCTCACGCCATTCCAACAGGCTGAGCGTTACGACAATTGGCTGCCGGTGGGCGAAAAGGCGCGTTACATCGTATGCTCCAACTTCCGCACAATCGAGATCCACGACCGCAACAAGCCGTTGGAGCCGCCTTATATAATCCCTTTCACCGAGGAAGGCGTGTCCCAAAACTATTACCGTCTTAAATTCCTTTTGGACAAGGAATCTTCGGTAACGGCACTCGAAACCGCAGTTTCCAAGGCCGCCGCGCTCAAAATCGGTGAACTCTATAATGACATCCTCCGCCAATACTCAAAGGACGAGATGACGCTCGAACTGTTTCATAATATCAACGTTTTTTGCGTCAGGCTTGTGTTTTGTCTCTATGCCGAGGACGCCTTGGTGTTTAGCCGCAAGGATATGTTTGGCAACTATCTCAAATCGTTCAATAGCGACCGTTACGAATTTAGGCTGCACCTAAAACGGCTTTTCCAAGTGCTCAACACGCCGACCGAAAAGCGCGACCCCGAAGAAAAACGGCTCAACGAATTTCCATACACAAATGGCGGACTTTTTGCGGCTGAAACAAGCCTGCCAAAATTCACCGAGACAATCGCCTTCAATATCACTCAAAGGATTTCGCTCGGCTTTGATTGGAGCCCGATAAACCCTGCGATATTCGGGGCGATGTTTGAGAGTACGCTTTCGTCCAAAGACCGGCGCGAAGGCGGTATGCATTACACAACTACCGACAACATCGACAAGGCTCTTGCGCCGCTGTTTCTCAATGGATTCCGCCGTCGGCTTGAAGATGCAATCCGCATTCCCGACCTCAACACCAAGCGTGATACCTTGCTCGCCCTCCAAGACGATTTGGCGTCGGTGAAAATCCTCGATCCCGCGTGTGGCTCGGGCAATTTTCTGACGTATTGTTTTATGGAACTCCGCCGTATGGAAAACAAAATTCTGTACGAATTACATTTCGCCGGTGTAGAGACGCGATTAATCGCGTCTCTACAAATCCGGGTTTCCCTGTCGCAATTCCACGGTTTTGAAATCAACGAATTTGCCGTTGATACCGCCAAAAC